>CAZLKK010000274.1:0-5891 GCA_964559995.1 uncultured Chloroflexaceae bacterium | reverse complement strand
ATCCACGAGAAGTGCTCGCACCGGGGCAAGAAGTCAAGGTTATTGTGGTTGAGATAGACCGTGACCGTGAGCGCATTGGCTTGAGTTTGCGAAAACTGCAAGACAACCCCTGGGATACCATAGATCAGCGATACAGCCTGGGCCAACTTGTGACGGGTCCCGTCACCAATGTAACCCCCTTTGGGGCATTTGTGCAGGTTGAAGAGGCTGTCGAGGGGCTTATTCACGCCAGTGAGCTAGACGTAGACCCCCAAACGCAGCCTTCTGATGTGCTTCAGCCGGGGCAGAGCGTGACGGCAAAGGTCATTAGCCTAGACCGCCAGCGTCAACGTATGGGGCTATCGCTGCGGCGCGTAACGGAAGACCAAGAGCAAGAGCAAGCTGCCGATGAAGCTGAATCTCCTAGCGAAGTTACCGAATCTGCTGAGACAACCCCGGAAGCGGTCACTCCAGAAACCCCGGAAGTAACCGAAGAAACCCCCCCGGAAGTAACCGTTACTGATACTCCTGATATTCCTGATACTCCTTCATCTGACAAGGAAGCAAGTAATCCAGAAACCTCTCCTGTTGATACCCCGGCTCCCTCTGGTGATGACATCACTTTGCCAAATCTTGAAGAAGAAGAAGGTGAAGGTGATGCGCCAGTGAAGGAAAAAGAGGTAGCAGCAACAGAAACGACGGGTACATTGGAAGCAGCCTAGGGACAAGGTAATCAACATCCCTGGGGAGAAGTGAGTTGGAAACACCAGTATCCAGTATGCATTGGGGGGTGTGGGAACGTGGTATACTACGTTCCTACACCCCCACGGTGTGTCTAGTGGATCGTACTTGTTGTCTACTAGCTAGAGGTCATTGGTTATTCATCATACCCAGGAAGGAGATGGTCTTTTGAGGAATATTTGTGTTGTTGGGACAGGATACGTTGGATTGGTGACGGGAGTATGTTTTGCCGACTTGGGAAATCACGTTATTTGTGTGGATATAGACCCCCACAAAGTTGATACGCTCAATTCTGGCAAATCTACCATCTATGAGCCGGGATTGGAGGAGTTGTTAGCCCGTAATTTGCACAGTGGTCGGTTGACCTTCACGGGCAGCTATACCGCTGGTTTGGAGCATGCCGACTTTGTGTTTATCACCGTAGATACGCCAATGGGGGATGATGGGGCTGCCGATTTGCGGAGTGTGAAGGCAGCAGCACAGAGCATTGGCGAAAATATGAACCGTTCTATTATCATTATTGACAAAAGCACCGTGCCGGTGGGAACGGGTGATGTGGTCAGTGAGATTGTGGCAACCCATGCCCCGGAAAACATGAACTTCTCGGTGGTCTCAAACCCGGAGTTTTTGCGTGAGGGGAGTGCCGTTAGTGATTTCTTCAACCCAGACCGTATTGTGCTTGGGTCTATGAACCAAGAAGCCGCCGAACAGGTGGCAGAATTGCATGCACCGCTGAATGCTAAGGTGATCATTACCGACCTTCGCACGGCTGAGATGATTAAATATGCTTCCAATGCATTCTTGGCAGCTCGTATTTCTTTTATCAATGAGATTGCCCAAATCTGTGAACGGTTGGATGCTGATGTGAAAGAAGTAGCCCGTGGGATGGGGGCAGACAAGCGGATAGGCCCACACTTTCTGGACGCAGGTGTCGGCTATGGCGGCTCCTGCTTTCCCAAAGATGTGCTTGCCCTCTACCATATGGCGGCAAGTGCCGGCTGCCACCCGCAGTTGCTTCAGGCGGTGATGGACATCAACCGTGATGCTCGCAATAATTTTGTCAACAAGGTGCTTTCGCTGCTTGGTAGTATGGAAGATCGCATTATTGGTGTGCTAGGGCTATCGTTCAAGCCCAATACTGACGATATGCGAGAAGCCCCATCAGTGGAGATTATCCACGCGCTCAAGCAGATGGGAGCACATGTGAAAGCCTACGACCCGGTGGCAATGGACCGTGCGGCAGAACTGATGCCACGGGTAACGTTTTGTGCAACAGCGTATGATGCGGCAAAGGATGCAGACGCGCTGCTCATTATTACCGAGTGGAACGAGTTTAAGCAGCTGGATTGGCAAAAGCTCAAGGAGTTTATGAAGCAGCCTATCATCATAGATGGGCGCAATGTCTATGATCCGTCTGAGATTGCGGGACGGGGATTTACCTACTGTGGCGTGGGGCGGGGGATGCCACCCAAGCTCCAGGGAGCGTAGCCGTTCATGGCTATCTCCCCTCCTGTCCCTTAGCCTATAATCACCCGTAGGGGTGTACAGGCGTGCGCCCCCTCACAGGGGGGAGAGTAACCGGTCAACCCCCATCCCCTAGCTTTTCAGGGGGAGGTCAAACGGGCAAATTTTTTATTTCCCTCTCCCCCCTGCCCCCTCTCCTAGAGGGCAAGGGGGAGCCGTCCGGTCTCCCTTCCCCCACGACGCGGGAGCAAGGGGAACCGGGTGGGGGGGGTCCTCCTCGCCTGCCAAATGAACCGCGAGGGTCAACGAGCGGATGGAGCGGGGGCAGAAGCGGGTAATACCATAGGGGACTTTGCCCACTGACCTACCCTTGAAAGCCCCGTAAGATGGGGGCAATATTATCACCAATTATCAAAGAGCAAAACAAACGGGTTATGTAAAACAAAAGGGTTATTATGCGTACTTTTCTTCTCCTTATGCTGATGCTGATGCTGCTTGCAGCATGCACCAACACCACCGCCCAAAATGCTGATGAACCAGCACAGGCTACCACGACAGCCAAGCGTACCGACACAAGCCAACCGGAACAACACGGGGCACAGCCCCCGCTCCAACAATCAGGTATGCTCTCTGCCACAACGCAAGGGTTGACTGACACCGCTGCCATATCCCCAACCAAGCAGGCAGGGAAACAAGCGACTTCTACCCCCACCCCTATGCCTTCGCCATCCCCCACCCCCACGATGCATCCTGGGGCTATACGGGAGGCGCGAGTGGTGACGATGACCGAAGTATTCTACCCTGGAGACATCCCAACCCACACCCCCACACCACAACCAGCAATCCCCCGTTCAGCCGTCTATCCTGGCAGCATCCCCCAACTAGCACAGTCTACTGATGCTGATTCTGGAGCAGATACCGGTGTTTTTCCAGAAGCGGGAGCACTGGCAACCGAGGGGGAACCCGTTGGTGAATTAGCCCAAATAGCGGCAGCCCATCGCGCCCCCCATGACCGGGTGATGTTGGCAAAAGCCCTGGGCAATAAAGAGCATATCCAAGAAGTCGCCCGTATCTTGCCATTGCAAGTACAGGTTGGTGATGTTGAGTCCTTTTGGGTTAGCAATCTCGCCCTAGACGAAAATCATGTGGTGACAGCAGAACTGCGCTATGCAGGGCCGGTGGTGCTGATGTACGTTGAGCAGGGGTTGCAACTCGATCAAGCGACCCTTGAGGAAACCGCAAAGACCTTTGAAGAGGAAATATATCCCTTCACCCGCTACCTGTTTGGTTCAGAATGGCAGCCAGGGGTAGATGGCGATTCACGCATTACCATCCTGAATGTCAGCAATCAGGGGGACAGTGCCATTGGCTACTTTTCTGCCCGCGACTCGACCCCAAAGCGGGTCAATCGCTATAGCAATGAGCGCGAAATGTTCTATATGAAGATACCGCCGGGCAACCCTATCTACCTTCCCACACTTGCCCATGAGTTTCAACATATGATCCACTGGAATGAACAACGCGGCTCGGCGACCTGGTTTCAGGAGGGGTGCGCTAAACTTTCAGAAGACCTCAACGGCTATGGCAATGACTCATTTGTCGGTATCTACCTCCGCAATCCCGACACCCAACTCAACGCATGGTCGCAGGATTCGCCGACATCACACGCACACTATGGCGCGGCAAATTTGTTTATGCGCTACATGTATGCCCATTACACGGGGCAGCAAGGTCTGGCGCAGCTTGTGCGTGAGGATGCCAGCAACAACCTCGATGCGTTTGTGCGTATGGCTGCACGAGTGCGCCCCGATATAACCTCGTTTAGTACGCTCTTTGGTGATTGGACAGTGGCAAATCTCCTCAATGACTTGGCTATTGCAGATGGTCGCTATACCTACGATTTGCAAGCAGGCATGCGCCGATTGCCCGGTGGGTTGGCGTTGCTTTCCAATACCGTTATCACATCCTCCGTTTCCCCAGGCGATTTTTCGGATACCGTGGCGCAATTTGGGGCAGATTACCTGATGCTACCGCAAGGTCCCCAGACCATAACCTTTACGGGCAACTTGACGGTAGATTTGATAGGCACGAAGCCAAAGGGCAAATATGCGTGGTGGAGTGGTCGTGGGGACAACAATATGGCTATGCTGACCCATCCGATAGATTTACGTGGCATCAGTGAGGATGAGCAGATCACGCTCCAGTTTGATACATGGTTTGAGATGGAGACAGAGTATGACTATGCCTTTGTGACCGTCTCTGCTGATGGGGGGGAAACCTGGGAAACGCTCCCAGGAACGTTTACGCGGGATGATGACCCACAGGGAGCAAATTATGGGCATGGCTTGACGGGAGTCAGCGGCTCGCCCCAAGCCCAGACCAAAACGGGTAGCAATGTCCGTGGGGAATGGGTGACGGAGGAGATGAACCTCTCAGCCTATGCGGGGAAGGAGATTCTGCTGCGCTTCTGGCAGGTGAATGACGAAGCCTATCACGCGCCCGGTATGCTCCTGGACAATATCCGCGTTTGCCCTGCCGATGCGGGGGATAGGGGAGATGGTGATGACAAGGGAGCTACGGCAAAGACGGAAGACGAGGGAAAACCAGCCGACAATAACCGCTCTTGCTTCTTTACTGACGATGGAGAAGCAGGCAATAATCATTGGCAAGCTGAGGGGTTTGTGCGCGTAGATGGCGATTTGCCGCAACAATGGGAGTTACGCCTTGTCCGCACAAACGTGCATGGCACCACGAGCGTCGTTTCCCTACCGGTAGATGCTGCAACGGGGATGGCTCAGGCGAGCCTAGCCGAAGGGGAGCAGGCGGTGCTCATTGTGGCAGGGACAACCCCCCACACCACGGAAAAAGCCTCCTACCAGTTGCACATTCAGCCAACAGAATAGGTAGGCTAGGCTATGCACGAGAACAATTTTCCCATACATCAGGTGATGGATGTGCTGGAGCAGGCTATGTCCGCCTTTCCGCAGCCCATCGTAGACGTGATGGGGGATGAGCACCAATCCCCCTTTCGTATCCTTATTGCCACCGTTTTGAGTTTACGCACAAAAGACCCTATGACGGCGCAGGTGGCGGCACGGCTCTTTGCAGTGGCAGATACCCCCCAGGTGATGCTCACCCTGCCGGAAGGTGAACTTGCCAACCTGATCTACCCTGTAGGATTCTATCGAAACAAAGCCCGTTCTATCTTAGCGATAAGCCACATCTTGATTGAGCAACATATGGGTGAGGTGCCATCGGATATGGAGACGCTGCTGTCATTGCCGGGCGTGGGCAGAAAAACGGCAAATCTCGTCATCACAAAGGGGTACAACCTACCCGGTATCTGCGTGGATACGCATGTTCACCGTATCTGTAACCGTTGGGGGTATGTGCAGACGAAAACTCCAGAGGCGACAGAGTTTGCGCTACGGGAGCAGTTGCCAGCAGCATATTGGATACCTATTAACGGCTTACTGGTAACGCTTGGGCAGCATATCTGCCACCCCATCTCGCCACGTTGTAGCCAGTGTATGATAGCCGACTATTGTCGGCAGGTGGGGGTAATACGAAGCCGCTAAAGGGGCAGGGGGAGCGGGTCTTTGAAGCGCAAAGCGCAAAACGTGGAGAGCCGTTGCATGCAATCGTCGGGCAGCCCCCATCCCCTCGCCCCGCGTCCTACTACGCGGGAGAAGGGGTACCGTAGGGGC
>CAZLKK010000273.1:0-5908 GCA_964559995.1 uncultured Chloroflexaceae bacterium | reverse complement strand
CATTATAATTTGGAGGTATCAGTCTGATTTGTACCACTACCCACGGCTCGGCGAGATCATCCCAGAGTGGCGGCTGGCTATCAAGCGGCAGGTGAGCGGGGCAGACCTTCGCACCCAGTATGTCCATTCGCATGGGGTAGCGTTGCATGCGCTTGGCATTGCGGGCAGGACGTTGCTTACCACCTACCCCGAAACCTGGGCAGAGCGACTAGCCCTGCTAGAACGCCTTGATTGGCGCAGAACGCATACAAGCCTCTGGGAAGGTCGCGCTATGCACCACGGCAAAATGAGCAAAGCCTGGATCAATGTGCGCTTAACTGCCAATACACTCAAGCAGCTGCTTGAATTGCCCTTGACCGATGAAGAACACCGCTTTGAAATCCAAGCAAACGATCCTCTCCACGAAAGGGAAATGGCATGAGTGACCGCACAGGACTCCCACCGGAACCAAACTCCATCTTTGACCACTGGACGCTTGATGACCTCTACAACGAAATCCGCGAGGTCTATACAGCCAACCAATTGCCCTGGGTGATTGGCTATAGCGGCGGCAAAGACTCTACCGTCACCGTTCAATTGGTCTGGTATGCGTTGGCAGGGTTGCCACCAGCGGATCGCCAGAAACCGGTTTACGTTATTGCCTCAGACACGTTGGTAGAAACCCCCGTAATCGTTGACCACCTGACCAGCACCCTACGGATGATGAACGAAGCTGCCCAAGTGCAGGGATTGCCGATAACCGCACAAAAGGTCGTCCCCCAGATAAGCGACACCTTCTGGGTCAACCTCATTGGGCGGGGGTATCCTGCCCCCAACCAACGATTTCGTTGGTGTACAGAGCGCATGAAGATAGCCCCGGCAAATCGGTTTATCCTAGACCGCGCTGCCGAGTTTGGCGAGGTCGTGATGGTACTCGGTGGGCGCAAAAGCGAAAGCAGTAGTCGGGCGCAGGTGATGACCAACAAACATGGCAAGATCACCGGGAGTCGTCTCAATCGTCACCACATCCTCACCCGTGCCTATGTCTATACCCCCATTGAGGATTTCTCAACCGATGATGTGTGGACCTACTTATTGCAAGTTCCCTCGCCCTGGAAGGGAGATAATCGCAAACTAGCAGCGTTGTACCGCACCGCTTCGGCAGAGTGTCCGTTGGTAGTAGATGATACCACGCCTGCCTGTGGCAATAGCCGGTTTGGATGCTGGACCTGTACTGTTGTGGAGCGTGACCGCTCTATGCAGGCAATGATAGATCGCGGCGAGGAGTGGATGCAGCCCTTGTTGGAGTTCCGTGATTTCCTCGCTTCCACCCAAGACCCTGCGGTCAAGCATCACTACCGGGAACACAAACGGCGCACGGGGCAGGTTTCGGTGAAGGACGGGAAACTCATTCGCGGTCCCTATCGGTTGGACTTCTGCCAAGAGCTTTTGCGGCGATTGCTGGCTACGCAAACCCAAGTGCAACGGGATGGTCCCGATCCAACGATTTCCCTTATCACGGAACCGGAATTGCACGAAATACGCCGTATCTGGCGGACCGAGCGGCAAGATTGGGCGGACTCTCTGCCACAAATTTATGCCGAGATGACCGGAACAACGCTTGATTGGCTCCAAGATGATATGGGAGCGTTTACCGCCCAAGAATACCGCGTTTTGCAAGCAGTCTGTCAAGACTATGATCTCCCTACCGACATGGTAGCGCGGTTGCTAGAACAAGAACGACAAATGCAAGGCATGCACCGGCGGGCGGGTATCTTCCAGCGTATTGATGAGGTCCTCAGCGAAGATTGGCGCGATGAGGCAACAGTGCGACGGGACCACCACCTCCCCCCCTTACCCCAAACCGAGGATACTCGACCATGATCTTTACCCGCCTAACGATCACCCATTTTGGCATTTATCGGGGGAGAAACGAATTTCCCTTGCGCCCGCTGTGGGATGGGGAAGAGACTCGCCCTATAGTCCTTATTGAAGGGCAAAATGGCGCAGGCAAGACAACCATCCTGGAAGCGGTACGGTTATGCCTGTATGGGCGCGGCGCACTGGGCGCACGGGTGCGCCGTACCGATTATGAAGCCACCATTCGCCAGCGCATCCACCGCGACAATGAGGCTACCCAACAGAACAAGCAGACTGCCAGTATTGGATTGGAGTTTGAGCATACCCATGCAGGGGTTCGCAGCACCTATGATGCAGTGCGTTCCTGGCAACTTGAAGGGAATACCCTAGCGGAAACGGTCTCGCTGTTCAAAGATGGGCAGGTATTCCAAGACCTAGCAGCAGAGCACTGGAATGACTTTTTGCGTGATCTCATCCCACCGGGGGTAGCTGATCTTTTCTTCTTTGATGGTGAACAGATACAAGCTCTTGCGGATGAAACGACCAGTACCAGCGCACTGGAGACTGCCATTCGCGGGTTACTCAACCTTGATTTGATAGAACGATTACGGGCAGATTTGGGCGTATACCTGCGCCAAAAACAGCAGCAGGATCAGGCAAAGCTGGAAGAGCAACTCCTAGCAGCCCAACACGCCTACGCTATCGCTGAGGAATCATGTAACGCCAGCAAACAGGACCTCGCCAGTTTGCAAGCCCGTATGGATCGCACCCTTGATCAGATAGCAAAGGCTCGCCAAAACCTTTTGCGTGAAGGAGCGAGTTTTGTGCAACACCGCGATGGTATAGAGCGGCGGCAAAAAGAGGTAGAACGCGAATTAGAGGAAATCCACACCGCTATTCGAGAGCTTGCCAATGGGTTACTTCCCTTTGCCTTTACACCGGCGTGGTGTTTGCGTTTAGCAGAACGGCTCAAGCAGGAAAGCACTGCCGAGCATACCCGTATTGTCGCTACTACGCAACAAACTCTCGTTACCCAGGTGAGGGGTGCTTTGCTTGACCAGCAGGTGCAGCAAGAGACCGCACCGCAGGTATCCCCACACGATTGGGTTCGCATTGCAGATAGGCTCCAGGCTCTTTTGCTCTCGTCGGACAAGGAACAAGAGATGTCCTTGCGCCACCCCATATCCGCGCAAGATCGGTTGCTGCTAAACCAATGGATAGGTATAGCTACCCAACAGATACCACAAAACCTCCATGCGCTTACGGTCAAGATAGGGCGACTTGAGCAAGAGCAAAGCGAATTAGCGCAAGCCCTGCGCCAAGTTCCTGATGCAACCGTTGCTTCCCCCTTGATTGAAACCTTTAACCAGCTTGCGGAGGAAAAAGGACGGTTACAAGAGCAGATAACGTTGAGCAAACAGACGGTAAAACAAGCGGAGATCAACCGGGCGGAATGTGAGCGACACATCCGTAAGGCGGAAGGGCAGCTTGCCAAAGCGGAACGGCTCGACCAGCGCGTGACGATGGCAGCCCAAACGCAGCTTGCGCTTGATGCCTACCTCGCCGAGATGAAAGCTATCAAAATGGACCAGCTAGAGGGGGAAGTAGCCCGATATTTCAATCTCTTGTGTCGCAAGCAGGGGTTAGTGCATGAAGTCCACATAGACCCGCAAGACTACACCGTCATGTTGTATGGCAGCAACCGTACCCCCATAGCCACTTCGGAGCTATCCGCAGGCGAAAAACAATTGTATGCTATGTCGCTATTGTGGGCGTTGCGTTCGGTATCAGGACGGGCGTTTCCCATCATTGTGGATACTCCTATGGGACGGCTCGATAGTGAACACCGCCATGCGTTGCTAACGACTTTTTTTCCCCATGCTGCCCACCAAGTCATTATGCTTGCAACGGATACGGAGGTAGATACCGCAGCGTATGCCACCTTGCAACCGGCAATAGCGCATCGGTACCAACTCGTGTTTGACCATGAACGGGCGTGTACTGCTGTGCAGTATGCTAGAGGAACGCAGCCAGAACAACCAACGGAGGAGGCAGCATGAAGCTCGGACGGTTGCGCGTGTGCAAGGAAGCAGACCAGCGGTTAATCCAACTGAAGGCAAAAACGGGATTAACCCCCAATTTGCTATGCCGTATTGGGTTTTGCCTATCGCTAAATGATCCGCGTATGCCCAATCCAGAAAACTATCCGCCTGATGGGGAACGCGAGATCAACCGGTATACGTTGACAGGCGAGTGGGATATGTTCTTTGTGGCACTCTTACGCGAACGATGTGCTCATGATGATCCAGACGGAGAGATACCCCTAGAAGAGCATTTTCGCGCCCATGTCAATCGAGGGATACTAGAGGTCTTTCATCGGATCAAGAGCTTGGCTGATATAGATCGCCTAGTGCAAGAACAGGTACAGCAAAGAATAACGTTGTTAGCCCAAGCAGTGGGAGAGAATAGCAATGGAGCAACCAAAGCTGATTTATCTTGACCATCATGCCACTACGCCGGTAGACTCGCGGGTGCTTGAAGCTATGCTCCCCTATTTCACCGAGATATACGCCAATGCTGCCAGCATAGACCACGAAGCAGGGCATAGGGCAAATGTGGCAGTAGAACATGCCCGTCAGCAGTGCGCTCAAGCCATCCATGCTCGCCCAGAGGAAATCATTTTTACCAGTGGGGCTACGGAGTCAGATAATCTTGCTTTGCTTGGGGTAGCAGAACGCTATGCAGATAAAGGCGATCATATCATTACCTGTGCCACAGAACATAAGGCGGTATTAGATTGCTGCGCCCGGCTTGAGCGACAGGGAAAACGAATCACCATTTTGCCCGTAGATCAGTATGGTTTGGTAGACCCAGAAACGGTACGCAAAGCGATTACCCCTCAAACGATCCTCATTTCCATTATGGCAGCTAACAACGAGATAGGAACTATCGCCCCCATAGCAGAAATAGGCGCAATTGCCCGGGAGCATGGGGTATTCTTCCATACCGATGGCGCACAGGCAGTCGGGCATATCCCGATAGATGTTCAGGCAATGCAGATTGACCTGCTCTCTTTTTCCGCGCACAAAATCTATGGACCGAAAGGTATCGGGGGGCTTTATATCCGGGGACGCAATCATCCGGTGCGTCCAGCGGCAGTCATCTATGGTGGGGGGCATGAACGGGGCTTTCGTTCGGGTACCCTCAATGTACCGGGGATTGTGGGAATGGGCAAAGCCCTGGAACTGGCAACTCAGCAAATGACGCAGGATGCCAAGCAGTATCGGGCATGGACTCAAATGATACGCGAACACCTACAACAGCACTTGGGAGATAGCGTACAATTTCATGGGCATCCCACCCAACGGTTGCCTCATAACCTGCATATGTCGCTGCAAGGGATAGAAAGCAAATCATTGGTTGTGCTCCTCAAGCATGTAGCCCTCTCAACTGGATCGGCTTGTACAACGGCTGTAACGGAGCCATCACATGTGCTGCTTGCGATTGGGTTACGGGAAGAGCAGGCGCATCAGGCAATACGTATTGGTGTGGGACGGGGCAACACTGATGAGGAGATTGCCCTGGCGACAGAAACGATAATTACGGCAATCCAGAAATTACAGCGATTAGGTTCAGGTTCCCTTCGTTCCCTTCATGGACCAACAAACCCTTGAGAGCTACAACCAAGAAGCAGCCCAATTATGTGCTACCTATCGCAGCAGCACCCCGCATAATCTCTACCGATGTATCCAGCAGCACTTCCATTGTGGACTATCAACAGCTGATATAGGCTGTGGGAGTGGGCGGGATGTTGTATGGCTGACATCCAATGGCTACCCCACCACGGGGTATGATGGCTCACCCGCGATGCTTGCTGAAGCTCGCCGGTGCTACCCCCAGATTGAAGTCCGTGAGGCAACCCTGCCCTTGCTGACACCTATCCCCAACAATACCTATGCCAATGTGCTCTGCTGTGCAACGCTGATGCACCTTCCCCATAGGGAACTGGCAACAGCCGTAGGGGAACTGGCACGTATCTTGTGTCCAGACGGACGAGTTATCATCTCCT
>CAZLKK010000272.1:0-5914 GCA_964559995.1 uncultured Chloroflexaceae bacterium | reverse complement strand
GCCCCCGCTCCCATGCTAGGGTGAGGGGGATGATGCATCCTTTTGTGTGTGAAGCAGGGAGAGCGCGTTTTCTATACGACACGGCGAAATTGTCTTTGGGCAAGCATCATGACAATGCCGAGGGTTGCTGCGCTCATACTGATCAAACTCCCCCATGTGAAGTATCCTGGGGCTGTCCCCCGCAGCATAAGGTCTTGTAGCCCAATGATGCAATGGGTCAAGGGAAGCAGATAGCTGACAATGCGAAAGGTCTGGGAGAAGTATTCCAGCGGCAGCAGCAGCCCACTAAAGAAGATGGAGAGCAACAGGGCAAGCATAGAAAATTGCACCGCTTGGTTGTCGGAGCGGGCTATGGCAGAGATGAAAAAGCCAATGCCAAGAGTTGCCAGCAGAAATAGGGCGATGAGTCCGGCAGCATCTGCTACCCTGCCGAGAAATGGCACCCCAAGTACCCCGGTTATGAGCAGCAGCAGCACAACAGCAATACTGCCAATCAAGATGATATAGCTGAGATATTTGCCTATCAGGATTTGCAGCATGGAGACGGGGGTCACTCGATAGTGTTCAAATGCGCCAGTTTCGCGCTCGCGCACCAGCGACAGTGCGCCAAGCATAATCGCTATGTGCTGGAGAATAAGCGCAAACACCCCCGGCGCATAGTAGCTCATAAAGTTCAGTGAATCCCCTTGCAAATTCTCGTGGGAGTGTTGCAAAGGGGAGATGATGACTTCCGGTGGGACAGTCGTCCAAGTCGTTACCTCTGCCTCAATCGTTGATATACGGTCACGGGTGGCGATAATGTGTAACGCCTGTTCATCGAGGGTGTCATTATTGAGGGCTTTTTCTATGGTGATTAGGTCTTGGCGCAGGAGACGCAAATTCTGGCGGATTTGGGCAATATTACTCTCGCGGGGGTTGAGCAACAGGATCGGGAATGGGTTAGTGATCAACATGTCAATCGAGTAGCGCAGTTCTGCCAGCAGGTCTTGCATATTTGCCCGCTGTGCTGAGGTGATGCCGGATTGTATCTGCTCCAAGTTGAGGCGTACGTCAACCAGCAGGTTGCGGGTGTTGTCCGCCTCCTGTTGGGCATAGCGGGTGGCATGCAGCAGCAGGGCGCGGTTGATTTCGTTGACCTGGGCATAGGCAAGATACCGTATCCCCTGCTCATTGAAGGGGTTAATCTGGTTGTAGGTGAAGGTGATAGGCGAGCGTGCCCCGTGGCGGATGCGGTCTTGAATATCCTCTGGCACCGTCACAACCACATCTATCTCGCCGCGGTTCAGTTGGGCAAGAGCTTCTGTGGCATCATCGCGTATCGCTATCAGGTTAAAGTTGGTCAGGAAGGCATATTCTAGCTCTTCAATTGGTACAAATTCGCGTATTTCATTGGGAATAACCAACACCGTCTTCCAACGTGGGGGGGTGCTCTGGTAGCCCATGCCAAAAAGCACCAGGATAATCAGTGGTCCCAAGATGAGACTAAGGATAAGCCGGGGTTGACGGTAGATTTCCTTTACCTCTTTCAAGAAAAAGGAGAAAGTTCGGATAAGAAAGACATTGAAAGAGGATGTCCATTGGCGCGGCTTATTCATAAAACGTTTCCTGTCGCATCAACGTGATGAAAATTTCATCAAAAGGTGGTTGGTACTCTTCAATCTGGAGAATGTGTATGGATGGATGATTACGAAAAATGTTGATGAGCACCGGTATGGTCATACTGGCATCTTCTGTATGCACATGCAGTAAGCCCGGTTCATTGGCGAGCGTTCGCACCCGCTTAATCATTGGGTGTTCTTTCAAGATAGCCCCGGCTTCGTTGACATGCTCTTCCTCTACGACCAGCTGGATGATCTCCCCCCCCAACGCCCGGTTGCGTAGCCCAGCTGGGGTGTCCAGATAACGCATACTGCCGTTTTGCATCACCCCTACCTTATCACAGTAGGCTACCTCACCAATGTATTGCGTGGTGACAAATATCGTATAGCCGCTGTCGCGCAGTTGTTGGAAATGTTCCCAAAACTTGTTACGAAGCAGCGGGTCTATCCCGACGGTTGGTTCATCAGCAAAGAGCAGGCTAGGGCGATGCACCAACGCACAGGCTAACCCCAAACGGCGTTGCATCCCACCGGAAAGGTGGCGGCTCAACCGGTTTCGTGCATCGGTAAGTTCTACAAAGGCGAGGATTTCTTCCAGGCGACTGCGCCGCTTGAACCAGGGCATACCGTAGAGCGAAGCCGAAAACATCAGGTTTTCCCACGTAGTCAGGTTGTCGTGGGGGACAAACTTCTGCGGCATATAGCCGATACGTTGGCGGTCTGTTGGCGACCAGGTATCCGGGGAGGAACCTAGCACGGTAAGGGTGCCTCTGTCTGGTGAGTAGATACCGGTGAGCAACCGCACGGTAGTCGTCTTGCCACAACCGCTAGGTCCTATCAACCCAAAGATCGTCCCTGGCTCAACATGAAAGGTCAGGTCAAATACGCCGATTTCTGGACTGAAAGCCAAATAGACATGGCGACTGGCAATAGCGAACGGCTGATCACTCATAAATCATCCTCTATATCAGTCAGAGTACGGTGCAATTGCTCAAGGTAATCATGGACTCGCGTTTCCCGAAGCGGTATCGCAATGGGGATGTTGGTATTGAAGGCAACTGTTGTGCTTACCGGTATGGTCTCGTTGATGTTCACCGGGACGGTTGCGTTGATGGGAATGTCCATATCTAGTGGCACAGCAAAGGGTTGTCCTGCTACCCGTACCGTGACCTCTTTTTGTATGGAGACGGTTGTGTCTACCGGGACAATAAACGTTTCCTCTATCGGGATGTCTGCATAGATAGGGATGTTTTGTGAGATAGGTAGTTCTATGGTGATAATTTCTTCCTGGGCGAGCCGTATCTGTTCTGCTAGGTTGCTTACCTGTTCGTGTGCCATCGTGCGGACTTGATACAGGGTAAAGAGTGTCCAAGCATGCAGTCCAAGAGATAAAAAGAGCAAAAACACGAGGACACTCGTGGTCAAGCATTGAAAATACCGTGATAAGTTCGAATTGGCATTTGTGGGTTGTTGTGGTGCTGGTTGCATAGCGATAGTTTAGGTCCTTTCTGCTACATTATGGTAAAAGTTTCCCTGGATTGAGCAGGTTGTGGGGGTCTAGCCCGGCTTTGACCGCACGATGCAACGCCAGGGTCGGCGCGGCTATAGCAGTCGACATAAAGGGACGTTTGAGTGTGCCAATACCGTGCTCGCCGGAGAGCGTCCCGCCCACATCCAACGCCACCGCAAAGATAGCCTCTGCCGCCCGCCATGCTCGCCGGGTTTGCTCTGGGTCGCGGGCGTGAAAGAGAATGTTTGGGTGCAAATTGCCATCCCCCGCATGCCCAAAGATGGGGATAAGTAGGTCTTCTGCTGCGGCTATCGTCTTGATACGGCGTACGGTCTCGGCAATGCGTGGGATAGGGACGACAATATCCTCACCAAGTTTGTTTGGCACGATATGCGCCAATGCCGGGCCAATGGAGCGGCGAGCTTTCCACAAGGTCGCCTCCTCCGCAGGGGTAGATGCCGTCTGGATACTGCGTACTCCCCCCCGCCGTAGAGCTTCTTCCAAATAGGCTATTTCCCAATCAACCTGGGCAGCCGTGCCGTCTGATTGGAGCAGCAGCATCGCCCCGGCATCGCGGGGTAATCCTAAGTGGAGCGAGTCTTCAATCACCTGGATAGTCGTATCGTCAAGCAGTTCTAGTGCCGCTGGGATAACCCCATCTGCGATGATGTGCTGCACAGTTGTGCAAGCATCCTCTAGGTGGGCAAAGAACGCCAATGTCGTGCGATGTGCTGGCGGCATTGGCACAAGGCGCAGCGTTGCCTCGGTGATGACTGCCAGCGTGCCTTCGGAGCCGATGAGCAAATGCATCAAGCCGGCATCCCCGGCTTGCCCCACGATGCCATCGTTAAGTTGCACAACTTGCCCATCAGCCAAGACTGCCGTCAATCCCAGGACGTAATCTGCCGTCACCCCATACTTGAGACAACGCGGACCGCCAGCATTGCACCCAATATTGCCGCCTATGGTAGATACCGCTTGACTAGAGGGGTCAGGGGGGTAGAAGAGGTTATGTTGTTGCGCTGCCCGTTGGATGTCGGCGGTAATTGCCCCTGCCTGCACACGGGCGACCATCTGGTGCGGGTCTATCTCAATGTGGCGCATACGGGTAAGCGACAGGATGATACAGCCCGGTGTGGGGGTCGTGCCGCCAGCTAACCCGCTGCCTGCGCCGCGGGTGACGATGGGGGTTTGCTGCTGGATGGCATCCTGCACAATAGCCCTAACCTGGGCGGTTGTGGATGGGAGCATAACGGCAGATGGCACCCCGGCTGGCTTGGCAATAGATGCATCCGTCTCGTAGCATGCCAAGTCGTCTGGGTGAGTGAGGATGTGGAGCTCCCTTGCTCCCCCTGCCCCCGCTCCCCCTGCCCCCGCTCCCATAACGGGCGAGGGGGAGTTGCCACCGTCTCTCTGATCCCCTTCTCCCCTCGGTGGGGGAAGGGCTAGGGATGGGGGGGTTGCCCGGAGAGATGCAGCATATGGTGGCGGTTCTTGCGCCCATTCTGTTGCCCACATAGCCCCCATACTCGCGGCAGTGTGAGCAAGCAGCGTTGCTGCCAACTGCAGCTCGTTTATTGACATGGTGTAGGCGTAGTCTGCTTGGGGTAGCACATCGATATGCACCAACCCCGTACCCAGGTCTCCCCAAGCGGGTACTGTCAGGTGGTAGCGTTGGGCTATAGCATACATCCGCTCCAGGCATACGGCTAGGTTGCTCTGGGGCAGGTGCATACTGAGCATGGGGGGCTTGCTGGCGAGGTTGTGCCAGTGTTGCCAGTGGGCAGTGGGAGCAGCAGTATCACTTGTACTGGTCTCTCGCAGCGTGAGATTGTGCTGTGCTGCTAGGGTCGAAACCTGCGCGATATGCTGCTCCATATCGTGTGGTTGCCCCTCAAGCTCAACCAGCAGTACAAGCTCACCTCCCCCTTGTGTCGTGAAGGGAAGCGCACTGATGGGCAGAAAGCCCCGGCGAAGCAGCGCGGCATACTGGTATACTGCAACAAGCGAGCGGGAAGTGAGGAGCAACGTTGTGCGTATCGCTGGCAATGGGCGCAGGTTGAGCGTCACATCGTCCATATGAGCATGGGGAGCATCAGGGATATACGTATGTAGTGTATGGTTAAGCAGCGCGTGGGTTAGGCGATAGCCGGTAGCCCGCTTGAGCGTTGGTCCGCCAAACGTGTGGGACGTGGCGGTGTCGGTGTGCAGGGTAGCAGAACGGATATAGCGAGCTATGGTGCCATAGCGCAGCATGCGCCAGCCCCCCACATTGCGAGCGATTGCTTCTGCCAGCGTCACCTCTGGCGCAAGTGGCACGATAGGAAGACAGCGGCGGTGTTCCAGCAACAGCTCATTGAGATGCGCTAGGGTAAGCGTAGCACTGGCGGTCACAAGGGGGGTACCGGGGTGTAGAACGATCCTAGGATCGGCTGTTGATTCACTCCTCATATACAGGTAGTATAGATTACCTTGAAAGTACTTGCAAGGTTTGGGTTGTTGTGGTAGAATATCTCTGTTGACGAGAGTCAGCTTTTTTTTATTGTGTTTGTTTACACAGACGATAACACATAACAACCAAGCATGCTGCGCCGACTTAGCTCAATTGGCAGAGCAGCTGTTTTGTAAACAGCAGGTTCAGGGTTCGAGTCCCTGAGTCGGCTCCATAGGTGGGTCGGTACCGAAGCGGTCAAACGGGGCGGTCTGTAAAATCGCTGGCTCAGCCTTCACTGGTTCGAATCCAGTCCGGCCCACCACTCTATTCTTTGGTTACAAATAGACGATTATCGGGTTTTTCGTACGGTGC
>CAZLKK010000271.1:0-5925 GCA_964559995.1 uncultured Chloroflexaceae bacterium | reverse complement strand
CTTTGGTCATGTTCAGAAGGCAGTCTGCGTGTTTCGTGGTATAGCTACAATGCGGTACCCTGTTCTATAGCATTCTGGCGTATATCTTAGTTTTGGAAGGTCTCTACAAGTTCCCTACGGGGTACTTGTTGCTTGAGTTTGGCAGCACAACGTAATGCCTCAATGCATAGCCGTAGCTTAAAGAAGGTTGTGATACAACGTTTGAGGACTGCGCTGCTCCTCGAGATACGACACAAACGATTTTATCAAGAGTACTGGTATATGAGGAGCGTGTTTCCAGATCGTTATCGTTTGCTCCTTGTTCAATAACCTGTTGATAGCTATAACGTATCATAGATGCTTTCCTTACGATACACGCACCGGTACTGGTATCTATTCTAACGTACGTTACCTATTGTTGGCAACCGTAAGCCAGGCGATACGATACATAGAGAAGAATTATACCGCTTGCTCCAACAGTTCTAGCAATGCTTCTTCAGGATTGTCGCCCTGGTATGTCCCAACGATAGTACCCGCAGCATCGAGCACGACAATCCCTGCTGTACGGTTTACGCCGGGCATATCAACAGCTTTGGTGACAGACCCATCCCAATCAGGCAGGATGTAAATATAGTCTTTATCGGTGAGACGTTCTGGCAGTCTGGCAATGAGATCGTGATAGACATTTCGCATTGCCGACTCTGCAATAAAACGAAAGGGCCACGGGACTACTTCCAGATTGACGACACTGGCAACAAAGACCTCAGAGATAAGCTGATATTTGCTATCTATCTTGTGGCAAATGTCCTCACTTATACCGGCGGTTTCACGGGTGCAGAAGATAAGCACGGTTGGCTTACCAATAGCTTGTAAGTCGATAGGGGTGTTGTTGCCGATAGCTGTCAATGTGACGGATGGGATTTTGTTCTCGCTGGTCAGGTCATGTTCTTGGACAGGGTTCATGGGTTTATAAGGCTTTCCGTTATAGACTTTGCCGTGTTCGGGTCCTAGTATAGCATACCTGTCATACCAATTTGAGATCGCTTGAGGGGAACAAACGAGCCGCGAGGGGCAACGAGCGGATGGTACGGGAGCGGAGGCAAAGGGCGAGGGATGGGGAGAAATGAGACTCCATATCCTAAACCAGTTGCATAAGCGGTAAGCCAGTGGTATAGTACCCATGACTTAAAGAATCACCTCACGCTTAAACGTAAGCGTGAGGGACGAACGATATTTTTATCATAGAGGAGCAAAACACACGCACAATGTCAACAGAAAATGCACAAACTGACGTAGCAGTCTTCATAGACTTTGAGAATGTTTATGTCAGTGTGCGTGAGAAACTCGACGCCTCCCCAAACTTTGAGTCCATTATGGATCGGTGTAGTGATCTAGGTCGGGTTGTGATAGCACGAGCATACGCAGATTGGTACCGATACCCTCGCATTACCAGTGCGCTCTATGCCAATGGCATAGAGCCGATGTATGTTCCTACCTACTATTATGACAAAGAGATGGGACGAACTGGACGAGCTATCAAAAATAGCGTAGACATGAACCTCTGCATAGATGTTATGAAGACGTTATACCAAAACCACAATATAGCGAAGTTCGTGCTTGCCACAGGCGACAGAGATTTTATACCATTGGTAAACAGTGTCCGACAACAGGGCAAAGAGGTTATCATTATTGGTGTTGGTGGTGCCGCTTCTACCCACCTTGCCCAGAGTGCCGATGAATTTATTTTCTACGAGCAACTGGTTGGGAAAGCTCCACAACCATCCATTACCCGCAAAGGCAAAGGTGCTTCACGTTCTGGCAGCCCGCTTCAAGACAGTACTATCCAACGACCAGAACCTGCTGGAGAGCCAGATATTTATGATACCCTTGTTGAAGCCGTCCATGTCGTCCGAGACCGTGGTTATCTCTCAACGCTCGGCTCCCTCAAACTTGTCATGAAAGAGCTCATGGGCGGAGAATTCAAAGAGAGTCGATACAAAGACCTCAATGGGCGATCCTTCAACAAATTCAAAGACTTTGTGGTAGATGCCGAAAAACGGGGCAAAATCCAAATCTATACCAACGGAACAGTCAGCGAAGTCTTTTTGCCAGGCGAGGATGCCAGCAAGCTCTCGCAATTCTCAGACTTCAAAGAGGAATCTCCTGGAGAAGAACCCCTGACCCCCAACGGTAACGGCAGTGAAGAACCTACCAAATCAGCATCAACATCAGGTTCTTCAAGCAAAACCCGTCGTCGCCGCCGCCCACGAAATCAACGTCAAGATTCACCCAAAGACCGTGCTGGAACTACCGGATCATCGAACCTCAACAAAACTCATCTCCTCGCTGCGGAAAAGGAATTGCTTTTGAGTGAAGCCGCACGAGAAGAAGAGGAAAGACAAAAAGCTGAGGCAATGTTCTTAGAAGAACGCAAGAGTCAAGACCCAGACATAGCGCATCTTACCGAATCTGACGTAGAAGAGTTTTTTGGGACTGGGGCTGGAAAGTTGGAAGATTACTCTTCGCAAGAATCATCTGAAACGGGAGAGTTTCCATTCCTGCAAGATGAGCAATCGCTGCTCTTCAACGTTGGAGAAGCCCTCACGCTATCACAGATGATAGACTTTCTGTATGATGAAAGCGGGAAAATCCCGCCAGCATCTGCAGAGCATGCCCTAGCAGAACAACCACAAACCGATCCAAAAGAGACCAAATCAGTACAGAGCGTCGAACACACGCAGCAAGACATCCCACACGAGGATACCGACACGATTATTATTCTCAAGTCTGACGATACGTCAGGCCAGCAAGCAGGGCAAGATAGTCCATCTTTGCCGCCTGCTGTTGCTGTCCCGTCAGATACATCGGCAACAACCGAAGCCTCACCTAGCGATACCCCACTGGAGCTAGAAGAACCAGAAGAAGAAATGGTCAACTTCTCCGATGAGGAATGGCAGACGTTTCGGACTATGATGGGACAATTTACCAAGCCTGTTTCCTTTGCGACCATCTTCGATTCGCTTCGGAACCTTCGCAAAGAGCAACTTCTGATGCGGACGAATGAGCATCTTCGTAATCTGGTCAAGCAGGCAATTAATAATGGCACATTGGAACGCACCGGAAGAGGGAAACGAGTGTACTATACCCTCAAGCAAGAAGAGCAAGGAGCAGAAGAACCGCAAGAGGAATCACCACAGGATAGCGACCCTGCACAGGAGCCTAGAGCAGATGAGGCTACGGAGCCAACAGCGGACGATTAGGATCATAAGGACATAGGCAACCTGTGAAAGTCGTCAAAATCTGTGGGATACAAACCGTAGCGCATGCGCTTGTGGCTGCCCAAGCAGGGGCAGCTATGGTCGGGGTAGTCTTTGCGCCGAGCCGCCGGCGCATCACCCCAGAGCAAGCTGTGCCAATTGTCGCAGCTTTGCGGCAACATACCCATGTACAGCCGCAAGCGCAGCCGGTACAGGTCGTGGGGCTATTTGTCAATGAGCAAGCAACGACCATCAACGCTATAGCCGACCAGTGCGGGCTAGATGCGATCCAACTGAGCGGCGATGAGCTACCAGAGCTTGCCTACCAGCTCAACCGTCCAGTTATCAAGTCTCTGCGGCTCACCGGCAGCCCTGACGAAACGGCATGGCTCGATGCCGCAAGCCAGCCGGGGTTTCCGTTTGCCGCGTGTCCCTTCATTGTGGATGCCCATGTTGCAGGGGCGTATGGCGGCACCGGCACTCGTGCCGATTGGGACCGTGCGGCAGACCTAGCCTGTCACCAGCGGTTTATGCTGGCAGGCGGGTTGACTCCCGATACCGTCGTTGCGGCTATCCGTCAGGTTCGCCCGTGGGGGGTAGATGTCAGCAGCGGGGTAGAGAGTCACGGGCAAAAAGACCCGGCTTTGATAGAGTCTTTTCTCCATAAGGTACAATTAGTATCTGAGGAATACTTTTAGGAATAACGCATAGTAAGTAGGAACGTACACAAAGTAGCAGTAAAGGAGCTTGTATGAAAAATGTAGGACGTATTCTTGGTATTGTCGCGTTTGTCGGAGTGATTGTCGTGGTAGTACGGGCTATTCGCCAGTATCGCCAAGATAGTGTCTTTGAGCTAGGTTCAGACAACAACACCGGTGGTGCGCCATCCAGTGGGCAGAAGCGCAAGATTAGCCCAGAACTGTTGGAAATTTTGGCAGACCCATCAGACAAGGGTCCCGTTGAATTGCTAGAACGTGATGGCAAAGAATGGCTCATCAACCCGCGCAATGGCTACCGCTACCCGGTAGAAGATGGTATCCCCATCATGCTGGTTGAAGAGGGCGAGAAGTACAAGGACGAGAGCCTTATTCGCGGCTAAAGGGTTTTCCCTCACCTAGCCCCATCGTCCAAATTAACGCAAAGCCCCCCCGTTGTTCCCCTTTGGAGTGGCGGGGGGTGAGCAAAAACCTGCGCTTTTCGTTATTAAAATAATACCTAACTACTCTAAATACCCCCGGCAAAAAGCTATAGACACTCCCCATTACCCATAGTATAATACCAGTAGGAGGAACTCTCCGAAGAATATCAGTACACACCTTTTACCAGTAAAATGGTTGTCTTGTACCTAAAAACAACCAGACTTACCGGTAGCTATCCCCAATTTCTATCCGTGCAAATAGTGTCAAGGAGGACATGTGTTATGCAACAGGAAAACCCCGAACGTCTACAGACTGACGAAGAAGATCACATCCAAGAGACCTTTACCCCAAACGGAACCTTTTTGTTCGTGATTTTGATGCTGACCAGCTACGCGCTCTATTGGGCATATATTTGGTTTGTTGTCGTCATTGAACAAGGATAACATGAGGTGGTACCATGCATATTGATCAACTCGAACGGTACTGGCTCATTGCGGTTTTTAGCGTCATTGGCGTATTCATAGCCGCTCTGTTTGCCAGCGTGTTTATCTTTGGAGTGCGTCTGCCTAGCCCCAACGAACGCATAGACCCCCGCAGTCTCGCCCCAAAGGAAGTCGAAAACACCGAATTTGCCGAGCCAGGGGTGCGGCATATGGGGGGCAACGAGTATACCGCCCATGTGCTCGCGCAAACGTGGTTTTTCAAGCCAGATGAACTGTGTGTCCCGGTTGGCTCAGTTGTTACCTTTATCGTCACCAGTAAAGATGTCGTCCACGGGTTCATTATTGAGGGGCACAACGTGAATATCATGCTGATACCCGGCGAAATATCCCGGACCAAAGCCCCCTTCAACCGCGTGGGAACCTTCCGCATCATCTGCCATGAGTATTGCGGGTCGGGACACCATACCATGATCGGCAAAATCATTGTCGCTGAGAACGCCCAAGCATGTGAGCAATATCAATAAGGAGGCTAGGCTATGCAGGCTGTACAACCCGCACACCAGACAGCACCACCGCTGACGTACCCGAAACTGGCTATGTTCAACTGGGAACGGTGGCTCATTGGCGTTCACTTCTTGATTGCCATGCTTGCCCTCATTCCCGGTATTCTGATGGGACCATTTCAGGCATTCCGCCGCTCGCCGGCGTTTATGGAGATGTTCCCCGACTGGCAAATCCCCCTCTTTAGCAACTACTACAACGCGCTGACCATTCATGGTGTGATGAATGCATTGTTCTTTACCACCTTCTTTATCGTGGGGATGAGCTACTATGTCACCCAACGCTCGCTCCAACGTTCGCCCTGGAGCATCAAATTGGCGTGGGTCGCTTTTGGCATCATGACCATTGGGCTAGGGCTAACGCTATATGGCATCATCGTCAAGCAATCAAACGTGCTCTACACCTTTTACCCGCCGCTCACCGGCGATGTCACCTTCTACCTGGGGCTAACGCTGCTCATTGTGGGAACGTGGCTTGTATCGCTCAATATCTTTCAGACCTACAATGCTTGGCGCAAGGACAACCCCGGTAAGGTGGTCGCCCTCG
>CAZLKK010000270.1:0-5950 GCA_964559995.1 uncultured Chloroflexaceae bacterium | reverse complement strand
CTCTGGGAAAGAACGGTTGTTGCATGCTACTCCTTTCTTTTGTGTGTCTAACGAGTACTTCTGCTCACTGTTGGGTAGGTTTTGCCTACCTAGCTCTAGCTCCCCATAACATTAAAGACCGGCAATGCAAGGGTCTTGGTGTGTCCTTGCGTTCGCCAGTAGATAGTACTGTCGCATAAACAAAAAAACCCGCCACACCACGCTACTGCTGTCTGGTGAGACGGACCTTCGGACACCAAAATGGCGTACAAACGGTACTAACCAGACGAATTGCCCGGCTGTTTGACTCGTTTATACTGCCTGTGAGTTGCTGTTACCATATGCAAGGGAGTATAGCAGGAGTCGGGATGTCTGTCAACTTTTCGTGGGGGGAGTGTGGCGGATGGGGTTTCTTTCCCCCTTCGGGCATCCCCCACCGCGGGGGGCAGGGGGAGCGGGTCTCACCGGGCAGCCCCCCATCCCCTAACCTCACAAGGGTAGGTCACAGGGATTCCGGGCAAGTTTTAACCATAGATGAACATAGATGCACACAGATACCGGACAGGATTTCCGGTCAAGATGACCTGCATAGCCCCATTTTGCCCGATTCCTCTGCGTCTCTGCGTCTCTGTGTTTCTGTCGGGAATCTATCTATGGGCATCTATGGTGTATTCCTGCCCGGAATGTCCCGGTATATCGTCTACCCGCGTAGTGGGAGAGGGGAGCGGCGGGGGCAATATTGCTATGACGAGGGAAATACCCCCAACCAGAAATTGACAGAGGAGCACAACAGGATACAATAGGATGATGAAATTGTGTGAACGGTGACGGGGAGGCACCAACACATTGAACAGCACACTCAACAACATACTCCGCATACTCCTGGGCATATGGATAGCCGCCGTCTTGGTGGCAGTCTTTCTGCTGCTGCCATCCTACGAAGGGCTAGGCAACGCCGGGCGCATCATGGTGCTGCATGTCCCCACCGCCTGGGTGAGCGTCCTCGCCTTTGCTCTCTCCGCGTGGTTCAGTGGGGTATACCTCTGGAAAGGGCGTACCACCGACGATGACCGAGCACTCGCCGCCGCCGAAAGCGGCTTGCTCTTCACCATCCTAGCCACCATCACGGGGATGATCTTCTCGCAGGTCGTGTGGGGTATCTTTTGGAACTGGGACCCACGGCAAACCTCTATTTTCGTGTTGCTGCTCATCTACGCAGCCCTCTTTGCGTTGCGCTCTGCCATAGACCATGTGGAGCAACGGCGACGACTGAGTGCCGTCTATTCGCTGTTTGCCTTTGTTACCGTCCCATTTCTCGTCTTCATTGCCCCGCGGATGAGCGAAAGCACCCTGCACCCCAACTGTACCTTTTTACCCGGCAGCACATGTGATGGGATAGACCTTGCCACAGGACACATCGGCTTGCTAGGGGATCGCAAAATGCAGTTGCTTGAACTGCAACAAGATGCTACTATCGTGACGGCACGGGTGAAGGTAAGCGAGCCGGGGCTCAAGAGCGAGACGATCATAGAGCCTACCTTTGACCTAACAACGGGTAATCCCGTACACTCCCCCGACATACCGGGCGAGCGGTTTCGGTTAGCCGTGGAATCAGTGGATATGCAACAACAACAGGTACACATCAACATCCAAGCCCCCGGTAGTGGGCTACTCCGCAACCAGCGCACCATGCTCACCTTTTTGGCTTCCATCGTGGGCTTTACCGGCTTGTTTGCGTGGATGTTTTCCCTGCGAGTATCGCTGTTGACGATACAATGGGAACTGGCAAAACGAGAAGGGGGAACCATTCCTTGACCGATAGTGGCATAACAATTTATATAGTGTTGGCAGTAGCATTGGCAGCATGGGCGGGGGTCTTTCTCTACCTATGGCGGCTCGATGCCCTCGCCCGTGACCTACGGCGACGACTCGACCAGCAACCAGAACGGGAGACCGTAGCTCCGCCAAAGGCAACCCTAGAGCGGCGCAGTGAGTAACAGATAAGCATGCAGCAGAAAAGTCTCCTAATAGACAATTTTTGGGAACGGATAACGGGGGGATGGTGTGGTACTCCCCTAGCACAAGGAATCGTATGCGTGGTACAATTTTAGTAACAGGGGCTACCGGTAACATAGGGGGCATGATAGCCAGTGTACTGCTTGCCCAGGGATACCCCGTCCGTATTGCTGCCCGTGATGCGGCAAAAGCCGAGTCCCTCGTGCAGGCAGGCGGGACGTTGGCAGCGTTTGATTACACCAAACCAGACACCTTTGCCCCGGCACTTGAGGGAATAGACAAGCTCTTTTTGCTGGTGCTCTCACTCGCAGCACCGCCAGAGCAGGTAATGGTAATCATTGACGAGGCAAAACGTGCCGGTGTGCGCCACATTGTCGCGCTCTCTGGGATGAGTGCCGGCTATGACGAACAATTGCCCTCGTACAAAGTGGAGCGGTATATTGAGCAGAGCGGAATACCCTATACCTTTCTGCGCCCAAACTGGTTTATGCAGAACTTTCACACCATGCAACGGGACAGTATCCGCGAACATGGACGTATAGCCCAACCTGCCGGCGATGCAAAGGTGAGCTTTATAGACACCCGCGATATAGCGGCGGTTGCGGTGGCAACGCTGACTGCAGACTATACCAGCGATACCGACCATTATGGACAAGCCTACTCGCTCACCGGTGGTCAATCGCTTGATCATCATGAGGTGGCGGCGATACTTTCGCGTATGCTCGATAAGACGATTACCTACGTTGCGCTCACGGAGGATGAAATGCGCGAGCGGATGAGCGCACGGGGGGGGTCGGGCAGGGGAGCATCGCTTATGCTGCATCTATACCACGGTATGCGGGAAGGGCAAGCGGCGGCGGTGTCGCCAGATGTAGCACAGGTGCTTGGGCGCGACCCGATTAGCTTTGAGCAGTACGCCGAAGAGCACGCGAGCTATTGGACGTGAGGACAACACGATAACGTTAGATGAAAGGATGATAGCTATATGACCACAGCAACACCACAAGTACAACAGGGCTTTGCCATTAAGCCCCTGCACCTTGCCGGGATTGGCATAATCTTGGTGGCTATTCTGTATGGGGCGTTTGGCTTTCAAGAGTCGTTTCGCTCCTACACCACGAGCATCGAAGAAGCCCGGATGAGTGGACGCGGGGTGCAACTCGCTGGCTTTCTTGGCAGCATGGGCGAGTATGACGAAGAGGGACGCTGGACCTTTCTCATGGAGGATGAAACCGGCGAATCTATGAAAATCGTGTATGACAACGTGCGCCCATCAAACTTTGAGCATGCCACGAGTATTGTTGCTATTGGACACTATGACAGCGTAAGCCAGGTATTTCTGGCAGATGACCTGCTGGTCAAATGTCCATCAAAATACCAAGAAGAAATCAGCGAAACCTGAGCATAACCATACCGGACACATCGGCACTTGGTAGCATCCGAAAGTTGGTGTGTCACGGGATTATGGGGGGGATACTATTATGTACTACCTTGTGGGGACTATCCTCATCGTTGCTGGCGCAGTGCTGGCACTTATGGGGGGGATAAGCTATCTTTTGGCGATACGCGGCAACCGTGCTGCGTTGTCGTATGGCAGGGCAGGGGTGTATGGCTCGCTCTTTACCCTCAGTGCTATGTGGGTGCTGCTCGTGACCCTCTTTCAGACCCACCGCTTTGACATTGAGTATGTCTATACCTATAGCTCAAAAGACCTCAATACCTTCTTTACCATAGCGGCAACGTGGGCGGGGCAGCAGGGCAGTTTTGCCCTATGGGTATTGTTCAACGCCATTGTCGCCGCGCTGCTCGTGCGGCGAACGCGCCATTTTGAGCCATATGTGTTGGCTTTCCTGATGCTAATACAGGCAGGGATTGTCGGCTTGATGCTAATAAGCAACCCCTTTGTGCCATTGACAGACCCAACCACCGGGGCAACGGTGATGACCCCACCAGCGGACGGGCAGGGGCTAAACCCTCTCCTCGACAACTTCTGGATGATCTTTCACCCGCCGGTGCTCTTCGTGGGGTATGCGCTGGCAGCTGTTCCCTTTGCCTTCGCGCTTGGGGCGTTGCTGCGCTATGACTATGACGGTTGGATTACCTATGCGATGCCCTGGACTCTGGCAGCATGGGCATTTCTCAGTATGGCACTCTTTCTTGGTGCCTACTGGTCCTATGAGACGCTAGGATGGGGGGGGTATTGGGGGTGGGACCCGGTGGAAAACTCCTCGCTCGTCCCCTGGCTGCTGCTCACCGCCCTGCTGCACAGCATGCTGGTGCAACGGGCACACCACAGTTTGCGGCGCACCAATATCATCCTTGCCATACTGACTTTTGTTGCGGTGATGTACGCCACCTTCCTCACCCGCAGCGGAGTGCTCGCCAACTTCTCGGTTCACTCGTTTGTCGCTGAGGGGCTAGGGGGGGCAATGGTGGGCTTCCAACTAGCAATTATTGGGGTAAGTCTCGTCCTGCTCGGCATGCGCTGGCGCGACATCCCCAACCGCAAACTCGACAGTGCCTTCTTTTCACGAGACAGCTTTATGGTCCTGGCAGTGTTGACGCTGGTTGTCATCTCCGTTGTGACCATTTTTGGCACCTCTATGCCGGTTATCTCGGCTATTCCGGGGGTAGGGCATTCTTTGCAAGAAGTCTTTGGGGCAGCCTTTGAGGTAGACGATGGCTCGATGCTTGGGGGGGAGCCTTTGACAGACGGGCGATTTAGCCTAACCCCAGAGTTCTTTAACCGCACTGTGCCACCGCTAGGCATCATTATGATGATCCTGCTTATCATTGGTCCCTTGACCAGTTGGCGCAAGGCAGATATTGATACCATCTTGCGCGGAATGATCATTCCCTTTGTTGCTACCATTTTTGGTACGATCATTGCCATCATCTTGGGGGTGCGTGATGCAAAGGGGGTTGCCTTCATTGCCCTGAGCATCTTTGCCATTGGCACCAACATCCTCGGACTCATCCGCAATAGGCGCGTTAGTTGGTTGAACACCGGTGCTCAGGTGGCACACCTGGGGGTGGCGTTGATGATCATTGGCATAGTTGGGTCAAGTATGTATGCCAGTCCAGATGAGCGGGTCGTGATGACCGCCGGTGAACCAGTGGGTATCTACGACTACACTATCACCTTTCACGGGTGGGAATCCACGAAGGACAAAGAGGGCAACCCTGACGGCAAGGGGTACCTGGATATGACCGTCCAGCGCGGCAATGAGCAATTCGCTGCCCGTCCAGAACTCTACTTTGACCAGGGTATTCAGTCTACCATGCAGACCCCTGCCATCCGCACCTATCCTTTCCACGATCTCTACATCGCACCGGCGGAGTACATCCCCGAAGAGAATCCCAACGAACCGGTGTTGCAGATGGGGCAGTCGCAAAAGGTGGGACCCTACCAGATTACCTTTGAGGGATTCGAGGTAGATGAACACTCCTTCCAAGAGACGGGCGTAGCAGAGGTGGGCGCAAAGCTATTGGTTGGCTATAAAGACCAGGTAGAAACGGTTATCCCCAAGATCAATTTGACCTCAGAGGGAGAAACCGAGCCAACCGACCCCAACAACCCGCTCTCTGGTTTTGATAAGATACCCGCAACGCTCCCCGAAGGGCATGAGGTGGTGCTGACAATGTTTGACCCAACGCGGCGCATGGTATTGCTCAACGTAGCCGGGCTAGACCTGCCTACCACACCGGCGCGAGCAGTCATCACCGTTAGCACCAAGCCTGCCGTGCTGCTGGTGTGGATAGGCTCACTGGTGGGCATTCTCGGCGGGGCTATAGCCACGGTACGGCGGCAGCTTGAGGGTAAGGCAATGCTCAAGGGGGTACCCGTGCGCTTACCAAAGGGCATTGGGGTGCGGCAGTAGCAGTAGCCGGGTGTGGCAGACTTTCCTTTGTCTCACCGGGCAGCCCCCTATCCCCTAACCTCTGTGGTTGTATG
>CAZLKK010000269.1:2211-6008 GCA_964559995.1 uncultured Chloroflexaceae bacterium | reverse complement strand
GGTCATGCCTACCTGCCAGTACACATCTGGCTGCCGCTCGGTAATATGTATCGTCACCTTGTCTGGTAGCCTGGTGCTGAACCGCACCTGCTCGATGTAGCTGTTTTGCAACAACCGCTGTTGGGCTGCATCGTAGTTGACAAACCAGATTGGCGTATCTGCCAGCCCTGCTAAGCTGCTAACGCGGTGGGTTGGGATGAGGCTATTCCCTGTAACCCCTACCTGTTGCACGGTAAACCGTGGCGAGCGAAACAGAAACCCCGCCGCCCCCACACACAGCAGCAGCAGCACTATGCTGAACAGCCGCCCGGTCTGCACCCAACTGGAGACTATTCGCTGCGCCCCTGGCTTGACCATCTGTTTACCCGCTCCCTTGCAGTTGCGGCTCTGTTTACCCACTCCCTGACGGTTGCGGCTCTCTCCGAATCGTTGCGGCGATACCGCTAACCGCGAGCGCATTGCCCGTCGCCGAAATCTCCAGGTTTGCGTCTTGAGCGTAGGGTTACGGAGAGCTTCCCCTATCTGGTAGGCAGAGCGGGCAGCACGGTAGGCTTTAGATGATAACCGTGAGCCTTCGCCGTTACGATGCTGTTTGCGCGAGTCGCGCAACGCCTCGATACGGGCGCGGGTGTTGGGTGAGTTGTACTGGACCTGTTTCATAATGAAATCTTCCCTACCCGACAATCTGGACTTCTAGCTCTAGGGCTATGCCAAACTGCTGCATCACTTGATTTTGTGCCAAATCTATCAAGTACAGAATATCATCAGCACTAGCATTACCGGTATTAACGATATAGTTTGCATGCTTTGGGCTAATCTCTGCTCCACCTCTGCGAGTACCTTTGAGTCCCGCTTGCTCTATCAACTGCCCCGCACTGAGCGGCGATGTTGATGGGTTCTTGAATACGCTGCCACAAGAGTGACCCGCAGGGGTCTTTTCTTTGCGTTGGCTGGCAACTTGTTTCATCCGTTGCACTAGCTCGGCTTTTTCGCGCCGCTCCAACTGAAACGTCCCGCTTAAGATAATCGTTGGGATAAGCGGAGTATCACCTGCGCCCTGTTGCTGTTGTACCCGCTGTTGCTTCACTCTGCTCGTCCGGTAGCCAAACGCCATATCTGCATTTGACCATGTTTGTACTGCACCATGTGCTATGACCTGCGCCTGCACCAGGACGCTGGCTATATCGCCACCATAACAACCAGCGTTGCCATAGATCGCTCCGCCGATGCTGCCTGGTAGCCCCGCTGCCCATTCTAGGTTTCCCCATCCCTGCGCCCCTAGCATCCAGACGAGCCGCCCGATGGGGACTCCCGCTTCGGCGGTGAGCAGTGCTGTGGTAGCTTGCTCCTCATTGATTATACGCCACTCCCGCGCCGTATAATGAATGACGAGTCCGTTAAAACCACTATCTCGGATGAGCAGGTTGGTTCCGCCCCCAAGCAATAAGACGGGCATAGCTTGTTCTTCTCCCCATTGTAGGAGACGCAGCAGGGTCGGGCTATCGGCTGCTTCTGCATAGTACCGGGCTGTCCCCCCTACGCGCCAGGAGGTGTGCAGCGGCTTTCCTTCTACTAGTGGCGTTGTGCTGTCTGTATGCTGTGGCATTGGGTGTTCCCTCTCCCCCTGCCCCCCTCTCCTCTAAGGCGTGAGGGGGGGAGTATGTCTTTACCCAAGCTGCTTTAGCCGTCCGCGCAATGCTTGGGCTTCGTCATAGTGTCCCATTTCATCACGTATCTGGAGGGCATGCCCCAGGTAGTCACGAGCTTGGCTTTGGCTGCCCTTTGCTATGCTGACCTCTCCTAGCCGTTCATACCCCCGCGCCATGCCTACTTGGTCGCCTATGGCTTTGGTCAGCACTAGGGCTTCTTCATACGATTCTATGGCTTTGGTATAGTTGCCCGTTACGCTGGCTACATCCCCCAGGTTCATCAGGGCAATGGTTTGCCCCCGGCGGTTTTGCAACCCGGCTTCTAGGGTACGGGCTTTTTCGAAATGCTCCAGGGCTTTGGGGTAGTCTTGCAAATGCGATTGAATTGTCCCCATGATGGTATTGGAGCGGGCTTGACCGAGTTTGTCGTTGAGGTCATCGCGGAGCCGCAACGATTCCTGGATGCACTCTTGGGCTTCGTAGAGTTCGTTCAACTCTATGTGCGATAGTCCCAGTTTTTCATACAGCATGGCTTGTCCAAGCCGATTATTGGAGGTGATTTCCGTCTTGAGGGCTTGGTGATAGAAGCGCAAGGCATCATGCCCAGAGCCAAGCACCCGATAGACATCACCGATACCAGTACAGACACGGGCGATGCGATCCTCTGCGCCTGCTTCGGTTGCGCTACGGTGCGCTAGGTCTAGCTGTTGGAGGGCTTCAAGGTGCCGACCTTGTAGCTGATGCACTTTTGCTAGATGAAACCGGGCTTCCCATTCGAGTTCTGGCATCTGGTGACGTTCTGCCAGCTTGAGTGCCCGCATCAGGTCGGACTCGGCTATGACCAACTGCCCTAGCTCCCGATGCACCCGCCCGATGGTGACGTAGCTGCGTCCCTGCGCTTCTATATTGCCGTGGATTTCTGCTAGGCGCAAGAAGAGTTGGGCATAGCCGAGAGCTTCCCGGAACTGCCCTTCAAATTCTAGTATGGCTATGGTCAAGGCGTAGTAGCGGGCTTCATAGGTGAAGCCATAGGAGAGACGATCCACATCAGGAAGGTTATCTAGCAGGGCAAAGCTGCGCTCTATCCAGCGGCGAGCTTCGGAAAAGTTCAGCTCTTGGATACGCTGTTCTGCTACTGCCAGCGCAACTTCTAACGCTTCGCCAAACTTGCCGGCTTGCTCCCAGTGCCACATTAGGGTTTCTGGCAACCCTGCGGGTATCTCTTCGGTTGTTTCATACAGAGCTTTGAGTTGCTCTGCGGTTTCTCGGTGAAAACCTGTTGGGTCCATAGGTTCTTGCCCTCCAAGCTCAAACTATTGGTGAAAAGCCATCTCCCCCTCGCCCACGGCGATAGACGATCTGCTCGCCCACAAACACCCCATCGCCTGCGCCCATGGTTATCAAGACATCCCCTGCAACGAGGAATGGGTCTATGAGCAGCGGGGCTTCGTCTATCGTGCCAACATAGGAAACATCAAGATCAGGATGGTGCATGGCTATCTGCTCAACCAGGTGGCGGGCTAGGGTTTCTTGCGGGTTGGGACTGTCGCTAAAGTTGCCTGCCTGGGCGGGGGTTTCCCGTGATGGGTAAATCTCCCCGATAAAGAGTATATCAGCATCAGCCAACGCTGCCCCCCACTGGTGCAGCAGCGTCAGGGTACGGCTGTAGGTATGCGGTTGTAGGTAAGCCAGGATACGGCGGTTGCCATAGCGTTGGCGAGCAGCTGCCAGGGTCGCAGTCGCCTCGGTGGGGTGGTGGGCGTAGTCATCAATAATGATGATACCGTCCACTTCCCCCTTGATTTCAAAGCGGCGAGCAACCCCGCGAAACTCTGCCAAACTTTCAGCCGCTGCGTACATATCCAGACCAAGCAGGTGGGCAATGCCCAGGGCAGCCAACGCATTGCGAACATTGTGCTCACCGGGTATCGCCAGCGCAAGGGGGATGTCCCCTGGAGAACCGCACGGCGGTGCGTCATCCTCACCCTGTTCGGGTGTCGGGGCGCATGGCGGTGCGTTCTCGTTCCCCCCTGGGGCGGGGTCAGGGGGAAGCGGGTAGTTGTCGCCCCCTCGTCTTGGGATGGGAACGGGGGCAGGGGCGCACGGCGGTGCGCCCAATGTGGTGACTCTCCCCCGCCCTGGAATGGG
>CAZLKK010000269.1:0-2191 GCA_964559995.1 uncultured Chloroflexaceae bacterium | reverse complement strand
TGCTGCCAACAAGCAACGTTGCTATCAGCAGAAACGTTTCCCCTCCCAGGGGTAGCAGCATAGTCGGTTTCATCACGTAACCCATACGTCATAACGCTCTGCCGCTGCTGACTCCCTGCATCCCCAACGGTTGCATCTCGTGATAGTTCGTCTCGCCAATCCCTCGGCACTTGGTCGGATACGACCAGCGCATACCGAGCTTGCGAAGCAAACTGAGCAAACGCCTCCCGATACGCCGCCTCCGTAGGGTAACAATCTGGGTGATCCCATTCAACAGACGTAACAACAGCAAAATCCGGCAACAGCCCAAAAAACGCCCCATCATACTCATCCGCTTCAATCACCAGCGGCGCATCTGAGTCCCCCCAACGCGCACTCGTCCCAAGCAAGGGAAACTCTGCCCCAAGCAAAAAGCCAACGTCATAGCCAGCCCGCAGCAACAGCAACGCCAGCATCGCCGTTGTAGTCGACTTCCCATGCGTCCCCGCAACTGCAATGATAGACCGCTCCTGCGACCAACGGTGCCAGACATCCGCTCGGCGCAACACCGGCGTACCCGCAGCCCGTGCCGCCACAAGCTCCACATGGTCATCTGGCACCGCAGACGTAGCAATCACCACCTTAGCGTTAGCCCCAAAAGAAGCATCGTGACCAATAGCAAGAGAGACCCCCCGCTGCTGTAATCGTACCGTGAACCCATTTGCCTGCCTATCAGAGCCACTGACAGAAAACCCCTGGTCAAGCAGCAAATGGGCAATACCACTCATCCCTGCGCCAGCAATGCCGACAATGTGGTAATCCATAGGATTAAGCCTTCCACAGCTTAGGAATATTCAGCACCATACCAATTATGACCATCAGGAAGAAGACGGTAATTAACCAGGGCGTTACCGAGGTAACGTCCGGGAAGACATTGAGCAGGTTATCCAACAGTTCTGGCAAAGCCGTACTGCCATCAGCAATAGACTCCCGCCAAAAGGTCGTCACCGCACTCGTCCACATCAGCGCAGTTAGCGCACCGGTAAAGATACCCAACTGTTTCGCCTGGGGATTGCCAGGTTTCGCAGCATACCACGCGGTCTTCTTATTGATGTAGAACGAAAAGGCAAGCAGCACAATGAACAGCACAATTCGCACCTGGAGCGACAGCCCCAAGTCCAGACCAAGCGGCTCCCAAGCTGCCGTAACATCCGGGTTGCCACCCGTGAAAATCGTAAACAGCTTCGGGAGATTCATATACAGGTTATCCAGATAGTCAAAGATTTGAGCAATACCATTGACCAAAATCATATACGCCACTGCGCTCACCAGCGTAATCGTCAAAAACGAACGCATACCATGCCGCCAACCATACCAACCGCCAGCCACCATAAGCAGGATCAACAGCGACCAACCATCCAGTGAAATGCTAATCATACCCTTCCTCTCCTTATTGCCAGTAGAGCCTTTGCCAGACTTGCTGCTGCATCATACCGAGCCAGTAATCGGCATCGTGCAGCCATAGCGTTTCGCTCCGATGAACCAAGACCGACCAGCCGAGTGATAGCGGTAAAGAGCGGACTATCTTGGGGGTTCCCATCTCCCAACATTGCCTCATCTGCTACTTTAACCGCCGCGCCATTGCGTACTAAATAATCCGCGTTTTCCTCCTGATGAACATAGGGATAGGGGACGAGCACTGCAACCAACCCTAGCGCAGGCAACTCCCCCAAGATAGACGCACCACTGCGACAAACCGCCACATCAGCCGCCCCAAGAGCTGCCACCATTGTTGGTTGTTGTGGTTCAGAGGTGGTAGCGTAGCTCCTTTTGCCACTCTCCAGGTAGGGATAGAGCCGATACCGCGCCTGGAGCTCCCCATCAAGCGTAGCCGCTGTCTCGCCTAGCCACGCCTCATCCCCCTCGCGCCCACAGACATGGATAATCTGCGTCTGGGGCAAGAGCGCACCAAGCAGGGCTTGCATAGCCCGATTGATGCTCCGAGCACCCCGGCTGCCCCCATACACCAGCAGCACCGGCAGATCATCGCGTAGGTCAAATACCCGCCGACAAGTAGCACGATCCTGGGTAAACAACTCTTCCCGCACCGGGTAGCCCGTAACCAGCAGCGGCTTCCGTTCTGGCACGATCCCCTCGCCCCTGTGGGTGTATGCGGGTGTAGGGGCGCACGGCGGTGCGCCCAATGTGGCGA
>CAZLKK010000268.1:0-6010 GCA_964559995.1 uncultured Chloroflexaceae bacterium | reverse complement strand
CGTTACTGTTCGCAATGCCAGCTTGCACAATGCCGATTACATCGAGCAGCGCGATATTCGTGTAGGGGATTTTGTGACGGTCAAGCGGGCAGGCGATGTTATCCCCTACGTGATTGGTCCCGTAGAAGAACGCCGGGATGGCAGCGAGCTACCGTTTACCTTTCCCTCGCATTGCCCCGCCTGTGGGACAGGGCTTGTGCGTGAAGCGGGAGAGGTGGCATGGCGTTGCCCCAACAGTACCGGCTGTCCTGCCCAATTAGTGCGGCGGGTTGAGCACTTTGTCAGTCGAACGGCAATGGATATTGTCGGCATTGGCGAGCGACAAGCCGCGTTGTTTGTCAAGCAGGGCTTGATAGCTGATGTGGCTGATCTCTATGCCCTCACGGCAGACCATTTCGCGGGTATGGAGGGGTACGGTACAAAGCATATTGCCAATCTGCTTGCGGCTATTGAGCAGTCCAAGCAGCAGCCGCTAGACCGCGTGATTGTTGGGCTAGGTATCCCAACGATAGGCACGGTTGCGGCGCAACAGTTGGCGCAGCACTTTGGCAGCATAGATGCCCTAATGGTTGCTACACAGGAGCAACTCGAAGCATTGGATGGGATAGGTCCCGTGGTTGCGGCTAGTGTGGTGACGTTCTTTGCACGGGAGGAAACCCGTACAACGATAGAGAAACTCCGGGCGGCGGGTATCACTATGCAAGCAGAGACCAAACCACAGCCTCGCAAAGCGACAGTAGCAGGGATGACCTTTGTGCTTACTGGCACGCTCCCAACGCTCACTCGTGAACAGGCAAGCCAGCAGATACAGGCACACGGTGGCAAGGTGACGGGTAGCGTAACAAAAAAGACGAGCTATGTGGTGGCGGGGGACCAGCCCGGCAGCAAGCTGACCAAAGCCCAATCGTTGGGTATCCCGGTGTTGGATGAGGCGGGGTTGTTGGAGTTGCTTGGGGAGCAGCGGCAGGGGGAGTTGCTATGAGACAGTTTTTCAACACAGCGACCCGATCCCTCCTTGCTCAGTCTGCCTTCTCCCCTCGGTGGGGGAAGGGCAGGGGATGGGGGGCTGCCCGGTGAGACATTGCATGCAACGGCTCTACAACCAGACCTACCCCTGAAAGTCCCCCCCTGTCCCTGCTCCCGTTCCCATGTTGGGGAGAAGGGGAATACCGGCAAAGATCAATAATTCCCCGTTGCCTGGAGTTCTGCTGTAGTTAGGTCTTCCACATGCAGTAGTTTCCCCAATGCTGCTGCCCGCTGCACCGACTCGTTAATATCCTTGAGTTCAATTTCTGCCAGGGTGAGTTCAAAGTGTAGGGATGGATCACGATCAGCGTGTTGTGCTATCAATGTTTCAATTTCTTGGCGCACCTCTGACCACTGTTCAAGCCACGGTTTTAGTTTACTCTGTTCCCCCATAATCATTCCTCCTTATACCATACTTTCCATATCTTTGGGCTTTGGAGAGAGGGCTACACAATGGATGAAGACAATGCTGGACTTCACCCTCTCTGTTTTCGTCACACGAGCACGTTTTTCGTGTTGGGCAGCAGCATCGGGGAGAAACCCCGATCTGTGCCATGCTATTCCCCTATGCAGTCTAGCCAGCGATGTTACTCTTCGGGGGGTAATGACGTGGCTATATCATAGAAGATAACCTGTACGTCTAACCCCTCATTGGTCAATAATTCCAGCGTAACTTCCCGTGTTGCATCCTTGATTTGATTCTCAAATTCGGCAGCAGCATAGGCGCGAACAGTAGCCTCTTCATCAGACTGTCGCAGCACCCGGATAACTGCATCTGGGCTAACTGCCGTAACACGATTGGTTACATCGGTAATAGCTTGTTCAAGCGACATTGGTTTTCCTCCAAACAGTATCTACTAAATAATGGCAAAGCAGCATAGACATTCCAAATCCTTGCTACAGTTGCTGCTTTCTCGGATAGCAACCTCTTCTTTATCAATTGTACCGTCACTCTGCATTTCTGTCATCTTTTTCTCGGTTTTTGCTCTTGCCGCTTGGGAGAGGCGGTGATGCGTGTTCTGCATACTCCTGCGATTCCTCACCGGCAAGGGCTTGGGGGTCAGTGGGGAGGGCTTCATCCCTTTTCCCCTGTGTACCCAATGCTGTTGAGGGTGACGGTGTAGCTGCCGGTTGTTCCACAACACCACGCTGCTCCCGCCACGCCAACCGCTCCCGCACCTGCGCTTCAAACCCCCGACCCACCGGGTCGTAATAGATGGTACCTTCCAATGCCGGTGGCAAGTGGGCTTGGTCTGAGCGACCTGCTGGCAAATCGTGGGCATATGCATACCCCTTGCCATAGCCTAATTCTTGCATCAGTGGTGTTACCGCATTGCGGAGATGCAACGGTACAGGCTCATTGCGGGTTTGCTGGACATCCTTGAGCGCGGCACCATAGCCCCGATAGATCGCGTTGCTCTTGGGGGCTTGGCAAAGGTAAACAACTGCCTCTGCCAATGCTAGATCGCCCTCTGGCTGTCCCAGAAAGTGGACCGCCTGTTGTGCCGCCATAGTCAAGGGCAGCGCATGGGGATCTGCCAGTCCAACGTCTTCTATAGCTATCCGCACCACCCGCCGCGCAATGTAGAGCGGGTCTTCGCCCCCTTCCAGCATCCGTGCCAACCAATAGAGTGCTCCATCGGGGTCACTATCCCGAACACTTTTATGCAGTGCTGAAATGGCATTATAGTGCAATTCGCCATGTTTGTCATAGCGGGTAGCCCGACTTTGCAACGCATCGCGTATATCGTCTATCGTGATAAGCCGCTTGTCGCCAAGCGATGGGGCTTTAGCCAGCACGGCACTTTCCAGCGCATTGAGGGCTACCCGTGCATCGCCGTTTGCCCTATTGAGGAGGAAATGGCGGGCATCTGTTGCCAATACGACATTGAGGTTGCCCAACCCCACTTGCGTATCTGCCAATGCGCGATCTACCAGTAGTCCAATATGCTCGTCTTCCAACGAGTTGAGGGCAAACACCCGGCAGCGCGAGAGCAAAGCTCTATTGACTTCAAAAGAGGGGTTTTCTGTTGTTGCCCCTATCAGAATGATAGTCCCATCTTCGACGTAAGGCAAGGCGGCATCCTGTTGGTTTTTGTTGAAGCGGTGGATTTCATCGAGGAAAAGGATCGTGCGCTTTTCAATCATACCAAGACGATCCTGCGCCTCTTTGATGACGTGGCGCAGGTCAGTTACGCTGGCAGAAACTGCGCTCAATTGTTCATAATGGGCTGAGGTAACGTTGGCAATAACCGAAGCGAGGGTAGTTTTGCCACAGCCGGGTGGTCCCCACAGGATGATGGAGAAGAGGTTGTCTTGTTGGATAGCTCGTTTGAGCAGGTGTCCATCCCCGACAATATGCTCTTGTCCAACAAAGTGCTCAAGCGATGTTGCCCGCATACGGGTCGCTAATGGGGCGTTGTGCTGCAAGAGGGCTTCACGCTGCATATCAAACATATTGGAAGAGTGCTTGGACATAGTGCGGGTTTTGCCCATTTCCTACAAACCTTTAATGTCGTTGCTATTGTGCCACTCCGCACACGCTAAAGCGTGGCGGTTGCTTGTGTGCGCTTCCAAGGGAAGTCCGCAGAACTAGCCAATTGCCCCTAGGGGACTATGCTTGCTTCGCCTCCGCTTACCGCCAAAGCGACAGCCGGTCTCCGATACGTGAGCCAAGTTGCTCGAACGTTATCGGTTTTACCGAGATGAAGATTCGCAGATGACCCCCGATACGTTGGCAAGGTCCATTCCCAAACCCTGAGTACCGCTCGTTTGCCACAACGGGACAAGGGTTTGTGGGAGGGAAAACCTGGAAAGTAGTATACCACAAAAAAGAGGAACGTTCGCCATTCGGCAGGCTGAACATAATCAGGGTGTGGCAGATTCTTTCCCCTCTCGTCATAATAAAGACGTATAGCCCCTGCCTTCCCCCCTCTTCCCCCCTGCCCCCGATCCCATTCCAGGGCGAGGGGGGGTTGCCACATTGGGCGCACCGCCGTGCAACCACATGGGCTAGGGGAAGCAACCACGACTCGCCCTGTTAGTCACCAGAGAGCGACACCGGCACAAGTACCAACGCATTTGCCCCATCATCAGGTGCGCCGGGTGGAAGCGAGGACAACAACGAGTCATGGTCATCGGCTATGGTGAGGGGCAACCGCGTAAAGGTGGCAGGGTCATACACCCCAAGCACTACCCACAACCGCTCGCCGTTTACCTGCGGGTCTACGGGGACACGGTGTACCCAGTCTATGAAGCGGTTATGTCCCCATGTGTTGGTTGGCAAATGACCACCGGGTGGCACATCCGTTTGTCCCACCTGCTGCCCCTGTTCGTTAAAGACGTGAACAAACATCATGTAGGTGTTGTCCATTGGTTGTTGGGTATGCCATTGTAGGGTGAGTGTGAGCACCCCACTAGAGCGCACATCGGAAACGTCTACATCATAGCCCGTCAAGCGCATCTCATCGCCAAAGTCAGCGGTAGTGGGGTATTGGCGTGGTTGGCGTAGCTGGTAGACGTAGGCGTAGTCTATGCCGTGGATACGGACAGTATGTACCAGTGCTCCCCGCTCTGCTATCGACGGGCCTATCTCCTCCATCTTGATCTGCCGTTGTACTTGGTTGATGTAGAGCACAGCATAGTGAACGTGCCCAGGTACCGTGATGTACCCCTGGTGCAGCACGGGGCTACAAGTGTAGGGGAGGATAACAAACTCATACCACGAGGCTACCCCCAAGTCGCAGCCATTCTCCTGCTGCTTGATATACTCGCCGGCTTTTTCTAGCCCCTCGCCCCAACCCACAAAGACTGTCCGTTGGGCAACGGGACCGCCCCCAAGTACTTGGTTGAAATAGGCAAGTTCGTAGGGATGAAACCATGCCAAGTTGATGCAGAGTCCCACGACAATGAGTGTCCAATAACTAGGCAGCACAAATGGACGCAGGCTAGGGCGGGGTAATCTCTGCTGAATGGTATCAGCAAACCAAAGTAGCCCTATTGCCGCGACTATATCCAGCATGGGGAAGGCAGGCAGCATATAGCGGTCAAATTTCTTTGGCATTGTGGTCAAGATAGCCCCAAAGACGAATACAAAGATGATGAGCAATAGCAGGGGGGGGGAGCCGATAAGAGGCAGCGTAGGTGTCCCCTCGTGATGCGTTTCGTTGGATAAAGCAGGTTGTTTGCGGCGACTCTGCCAAAGCGCAACCCCCGCTGCAACCCCCGCAAGCCCTATGCCTGCCAGCGTCCAGGGGGTCAGCCGCATGATCACCCCAACGGGATAAAACAGCGGTCCAGGGTCTGGCACTGGACGACCTAAAAAGAAATTCCCCCATCCATGCGGCTCTGCCCCATTACGGAAAATTTCGTAAATGACAGTCCACGCCGAGCCAAGCGGGTCTAGCCAAGCAGCGGGCCATAGGGCAACCCATGCGACAGCAGCAATGATTGCCCAAACAATCATTGCTAGGGTTAAGGAACCAAGCTGGTTGCCTAGCGCGATAGGCTGTCCGGTCTGCTGCGTTCCGTTGATCTGCTTGCTCCGCAAGTAGGGTATGAACCCTGTCAAACCTATCAAGCCAACCATAGGAAAGAGGATCATAGATGGCGACTTGGTGAGCAGGGCGAGGGCTGCGGCTAGGGCAGATGCTGCCAACATAGACCAGCGTACCGGGGAGCGCGGGGGGAGCGGGGTAGCCGGGGTTTGCTCCAGCCGGAAGGCAAGCAGCGCGGCGAGCAGCGAGAGCAGGATAAACGAGGTAAGCAGGGCATCAACGTGTAATACCTTGCTATGGGCAACGATAAAAGGGTCAGTTATCCAGAGGAAACTCGTTAGTAGGGCAATGCGCTGGTTGAAAAGGCGGCGAAGCATGGGGTAGGCAAGGGCGATAACCAACGCGGTGATAATGCCAACGGGTAGCCGCAGGAAGTATCGCTGGAGGAAGGGGTCGTCGGCGGGTATCCAGCCCATATCTGCCATGCG
>CAZLKK010000267.1:4662-6040 GCA_964559995.1 uncultured Chloroflexaceae bacterium | reverse complement strand
GAGCCGAACATTGGGCGCACCGCCGTGCGCCCCTACGGACCGTTTTCTCCCGCGTAGTGGGGGAAGGGCAGGGGGGGGCAGAGACTGCAACGGCTCACCGAGAGCCGTTCGTGGGGGGGGGAAACCTACCTCCCCCCACACCCTCGCATGGGGCAAGTTGACTCTTCCTTGTGCTATGCGGTATCATTCAGTGGTACAATAGGCAAGATATGAAATCTTGGTAAAATCAATCGTAGGAGGTTTCCTGTGAAAAACATTATCGGAGCACTTACATTTCTCTTGGGTCTTGGGCTTGGTTTGATTGGAGGCGCAGCCCTACTCGCGTATGCATACCAGGCTGCTGGTCTCTATCCCCCTGACGATGCAACGATTAAGTTCATTGCTCGTGAGCGTGGCTGGCTACGCGATGATGTCTAGGTAAGGCTCTATCGGGGTGGCACGAGATAACCGTGCTGCCCCGTTGGTTTCTCTCCGGCTTATCCTAGAGGAGCAGTCTATGCACAAGCCCTGGCTCACATTCTATGAGAAGGGCGTACCATCAACGTTACGGTATTCCAATATCCCGCTTGATGCAATACTTACAGAAGCAAGCCGTATCTACCCACGGCATACTGCCACAACGTTTGTCCTCAAGTATCTCGCAGGAGGACGCATCATGCTTGGGGGCAACCTTACCTATCAACAGCTAGAAAATCTGGTCAACCGTTTTGCTACCGCGCTCCACCATCTAGGGGTACGCAAGGGGGATCGGGTGGCACTGATGTTGCCCAACTCCCCCCATTTCGTGATTGGTTTTTTTGCTACGTTGCGATTGGGGGGTATTGTCGTAACAATCAACCCTACCTATACTAGCCGCGAACTGGACCAACAAATCGCTGATAGTGGGGCTGAAACGCTTATTTTGCTCAACCTGTTTTTGCCACGCTTACAAGCTATATCACCTGCCGACTCCCCAATCAAGCGGGTCATTGTCGCGCATATCTACGACACCCTACCGCCGCTCTCCCACAAGATCGTGGCATTTAGTCAACAGCGCACCAAAGACTGGGTGCATGTCAAAGATTCCCATGAGACCTTCTTGTTTTCGCATCTGTTGGATTACCAACCGCAACCGCCATCTGTGCCTGTTTCCCCAGATGACGTAGCCCTGTTCCAATATACCGGTGGGACGACAGGCATCCCCAAAGCAGCAATGCTGACCCATCGGAATATTTTGGCAAACACCACCCAAACAACAGCATGGTTGGTAGACCGCAAAATGGGGAAAGAAAAGGTGATGGCAGCCATTCCCTTCTTTCACGTTTACGGACTCACTGTCGGAATGCTGCAAGGTCTCGTTGTGGGGGGAGAGTTGGTTATTGTGCCCAACCCGCGCCCC
>CAZLKK010000267.1:0-4652 GCA_964559995.1 uncultured Chloroflexaceae bacterium | reverse complement strand
AAGAGCAGTGTACAATTTTCCCTGGTGTGCCTGCCATGTATCTAGGGGTCATCAACAACCCCAACATTAGCACGTATAATCTCCGTAGTGTGCGCTCCTGTCTAAGCGGATCTGCCCCGCTCCCCCGCGAAGTACAAGAACGGTTTGAAGCCCTTACTGGTGGGTATCTCGTTGAGGGATATGGGCTAACAGAAGCCGCCCCCGTCACCCATTGCAACCCTTTGCGTGGCTTTCGTAAATCTGGCAGCATAGGGGTCCCTTTGCCGGATGTAGAAGCAAAGATCGTCAATCTGGAGACCGGCGAAGATATACCTGCTGGCAGCGAAGAGATAGGCGAGATGTACGTTCGTGGGCCCCAGGTGATGCGGCAGTACTGGCGACAAGCAGATGAATCACAAACCACCATTGATGAGCAAGGATGGCTCCATACTGGCGATATTTGCCGCATGGATGAGGACGGCTTTTTCTATCTAGTAGACCGCAAAAAAGATATGATCATTGTTGGGGGACTGAAAGTTCTGCCACGCGATGTAGAAGAAGTGCTCTTTATGCACCCCCAAGTACAGGATGCAGTAGTAGTGGGGATACCCCACCCGGAACGGGGGGATGAAAGCGTCAAAGCCTATATCGTCCCCAAGCCTGGCGAACATCCTACCCTGGAAGAAATACGTACCTTCTGCCACCAATACCTCGCCCCCTACAAGGTTCCCCGTGAGGTTGAGTACCGGAGTACCCTGCCCAAAACCCTAGTTGGTAAGGTGTTGCGGCGAGTGCTGGTTGAGGAAGAACGCGCCAAGCATGGGTCATGACGAGCTTAGACGATCAGGGTCATGGCAACGTCGCACAATCAAAGGAGTAGAGCCTGTTTTGCCCCCCATCCCCTCGCCCCGCGTCCCACGACACGGGAGAAGGGGAACCGGGCAGGGGGCGGCTCCCCCCTCGCCCTGGGATGGGAGCAGGGGCAGGGGGCTAAGGGGAGTGGGTGATAAGGTCATTGTCTCTAGCATCAGGTAACTTTGATACAACCCTGGGCGTTAGGGAATCCCTAGCACCCTGCCAACGTATACAAAGAGAAATGTTACAATAGGGGGTACCAGACATTGTTGGGGGTCCATTGCATGTTTCACGAGGAACCACAAAGATGCGAAACATCTCAGGCTACCAGATAACCGAGCAGCTCTACGAGAGCGAGAACTCGATTGTCTACCGTGCCTATAGAGAAGCAGACCAAACGCCGGTCATTCTCAAACTCCTCAAAGAATCCTATCCTTCGCCTGAGTTAATCGCCTGGTTTACGCGAGAATACGAAGTAACCCGCGACCTAGACATACCCGGCATTATCTCTGCGTATGCACTTGAAACCGAGCAGCACCATTGGATTATGGTGTTGGAAGACGGTGGCGAATCGTTGCGCCGGCTAAACATGGTCGGTGATGTTAGCCTTGAGGATTTCCTCATGATTGCCATAGATGTTGCTGAATACCTGGGCTATATTCACCAGCAGCACATCATGCACAAAGACATCAACCCGGCGAACATCGTCTACAACCCGACCAATCGCCAAGTCAAACTGATTGACTTTGGCATTGCTACGGTGCTCTCCCGCGAAAATCCGACCTTTCTCAACCCCAATGTGCTTGAAGGTACCCTTGCCTATATGTCGCCAGAGCAAACTGGACGCATGAACCGAGCGATGGATTATCGCACCGATTTCTATTCGCTTGGGGTGACGTTTTATGAAATCCTCACGGGGCAACTCCCCTTCCTTACCGAAGACCCGCTAGAGATGGTCCATTGCCATATAGCCCGTCAGCCTGTCCCCGCCCACGAGATTGCCCCCCATATCCCAGAGCAAATCTCCCGGATTATCCTCAAGTTGATGGCAAAGAATGCCGAAGACCGCTACCAATCGGCGTATGGTCTCAAGGTAGACCTGGAAGAATGCCACAAACAATGGACGACAACGCAGCAGATAGACCTGTTCGATCTGGGACAAAATGATCTCTCAGACCGCTTCCAGATACCGCAAAAGCTGTATGGGCGCGAATGGGAAACCAACACGCTCTTGGCAGCCTTTGAGCGGGTGAGCCAGGGAACGTGTGAACTGATGCTGGTCTCTGGCTATGCCGGCATCGGGAAGTCTGCCCTGGTGCAAGAACTCTACAAGCCTATCACCCGTCAACGCGGATATTTCATCACGGGAAAGTTTGACCAGTTCCAACGGGATACCCCCTACTCCGCGTTCATCCAGGCATTTCGGGTGCTGATACGCCAACTCCTCACCGAAAGCGAAGACCAAATCGGCACATGGCGCAAAAAAATGGTGCATGCCGTAGGACCAAACGGGCAGGTGATTATTGAGGTACTCCCTGAAGTAGAACTGATTATTGGGCATCAGCCGGATGTTGTGTCGCTAGGCCCCACCGAGTCCCACAATCGCTTTAACCTCGTGTTCTTGAACCTCATTACCGTCTTTACGCAGCCAGAACACCCGCTGGTCATCTTCCTAGACGACTTGCAATGGGCAGATGTCGCTTCTATCAAGCTGATGGAACAGCTTATCACTGCGCCAGACATTCACTACCTGTTTGTCATTGGGGCATACCGTGACAATGAGATAGATGCAGGACACCCCTTGCATCATGCCATCACGTCTATCAGTGATTCAGAAGCCCCACTGCACGAAATAGAACTCTACCCGCTTGATGTACCGGCGGTCACACGCCTAGTCTCAGAAACGCTGCATGCCACACGGGAGCGATCATTGCCGCTCGCAGAGCTAGTCGTTGCCAAAACGAATGGTACGCCCTTCTTTCTCAATGAGTTTCTCAAAACGCTGTATGTGCATGAACACATTACCTTTAGCTACGATGAGCAAGAGTGGAAATGGGACTTAGACCAGATCAAAGCCCAAGAGATGACCGACAACGTGGTAGAACTCATGGCAAACAAGGTGCAGCAGCTTGAACCGCATACCCAAGAGGTGATGAAGCTGGCATCCTGTATTGGCAACCACTTTGACCTCCAGACGCTTGCGCTGGTCTACGAAAAGCCGCCGGGGGAGACCGCTCGCCACCTGGGGGAGGCTCTTTCGGAAGGCTTAATTGTCCCGCTTGGCGATGCCTACAAGGTGGTGGGGCTAGACGTTGAGGGACTCACGCTTGATACGAATGTTGAATATAAGTTTGCCCATGACCGCATCCAACAGGCGGTCTACTCGCTCATTGTAGACGGTGAACGTCAGGCAACCCACTGGTGGCTTGGACACCTGCTGCTCAAGAAGATACCCCGTGATCAGCAGGAGGAGCATATCTTTGATATTGTCAATCAGATGAACCAGGGGCAAATCTTCATTTCTGAAGAGCAGGAGCGCAAGCAGGTAGCCGAACTCAACCTGCTTGCTGGCAGAAAAGCCAGTGCTTCTGCTGCCTATGAGCCGGCATTTCGCTACTACCGTACTGGGGTAGATATGCTCAGTACCGAACGCTGGAAGCACCAGTACCAACTGTCCCTGGAACTCTATGTAGAAGCGGCAGAAGCCGCCTACCTCAGCGGCAATTTTGAGGAGATGGAGCGACTGGCTACGGTGGTGCTCCAGCAAGCCCGCACGATTCTGGACAAGGTGAAGGTGTATGAGGTCAAAATCCGTGCCTATATTGCCCAGAGCCGCCAGCTAGAAGCGGTCCGTACTGCGCTGTATGTGCTCAAATTGTTGGGGGTATCGTTCCCAGAAAAGCCCGACCAGTCCGATATTATGCACGGCTTGCAGGAAACGCAGCTTGCCCTCGCTGGTAAGCAAAAGGGCGAGTTGCTCGTGTTGCCAGAGATGACCGACCCCAACAAGCTGGCGGCTATGCGTATCCTGACCAACACTATCAACGCGACCTACGTCGCCGTGCCAGAACTCATGTCGCTTATCACCTTCAAGATGACCAATTTGTCGGTCAACTATGGCTACACCTCGGTCTCTGCCCACGCCTATGCATCCTATGGGCTTATCCTGTGTGGCGACATTGGCGATATTGAGGCAGGCTATCGCTTTGGGCAACTCGCCCTCTTCTTGCTAGACCGGTTCAATGCCAAAGAACTGAAACCCCGCACGCTCATGGTCGTCAACAACTTCATTCGCCACTGGAAAGAACACGCCAAGACGACCCTACACCCGCTGCTAGAAGCCTACCAGAGCGGTATGGAGGTAGGCGACCTGGAATTTGCCGCTATTGCTATCTACGTCTATTCCAGCCTGTCGTTCTTTACGGGCAAGCCGCTTGCCAAGCTAGAACAGGAAATGGCAGGCTATAGCGATGTCCTAGCCCGTATCAAGCAGCAGCGGGCATTGTATATGAACGGGTTGTACCGTCAGGTCGTGCTGAACCTGATAGGCAAGTCGGACAAGCCCTATCTGCTAAATGGCATCAGCTACAAAGAAGACAAGATGTTGCCCATGCATCTTGAAGCCAATGACCGCACGGCAATCTACTATGTCTGCTTTAACAAGCTCATCCTCTGCTACCTCTTCCAACAGTACACGCAAGCGGTAGAGTATGCGATTATGGCGGAACGCTATGCCAAGAGTGCCGTAGGGTCGCTCTCCATTGTCATTTTCCACTTCTACGACTCGCTGGCACGGCTGGCAACCTATGCCCAGGTGC
>CAZLKK010000266.1:0-6061 GCA_964559995.1 uncultured Chloroflexaceae bacterium | reverse complement strand
GTCGGGTGCTCATGTCTTGGGTAGACCCAACCGGCAACACACGAATTTCTCAACTGCTCTATGAGATCACCGAGCCTATTCTCGGACCAATACGCAGTGTTGTCCCCTCTATTGGTATGTTTGATATATCACCCATTGTCGCCTTGCTGCTGCTAAACGTGATAGAGCGGGCATTGATGGTTGCGCTTGTCTAGTTGTGTGATACGCAAGATGGCAACTACCCGATCACATACTCAGCCAAAGCAGCTATCATCGCAGCTATCATCGCAGCTGTCCTTGACAGTGATAATGACAGTGATAGTGGCAGTGACAATGGCAGTGATAGTGACAGTCATATGAACACCACACCCGACTCTCACCCGCTCCTGCTCCCCACGGTCTTTCTTGCGGGGGTTGGTACGCTTGGCATAGAGATGGTCATGCCACGCCTGCTTGCTCCCTTCTTTGGCACATCGCAACCTATCTGGGCAGTCGTCATCGGTATGACGCTGATCTACCTAGCGATAGGTTATCGGTTAGGGGGGGTGTTGGCAGATACGTACCCTCGACAACAGGTGCTCTATCGACTCATTGCTTGGGCAGGTCTCCTTTGTGGCTGTATCCCACTGCTCTCTCATCCCATCTTGCGGACAGCCCAACAATCGCTTAGTGGGTTTGCTGCTGGTGGCTTTATCGCCGCTCTCCTCGCTGTCGTGTTGCTCTTTGCTGCGCCGGTTATTTTGCTGGCAACCGTCTCTCCCTTCGCTATACGCCTTCAGATAAACCGTGCTGCAGATGGGATAGAAGCAGCGGGGCGTACTGCTGGTACTATTTCCTCGCTGTCTACTCTAGGCTCCATCATCGGTACCTTCCTGTCCGTTCTGGTCCTTATTCCCACGATTGGTACCCAACTGACTATCTATCTGTTTGCCCTGCTTATGCTGACCCTGGGTTTGCTTGGACTAGGTGATTGGCGATATGTCTGGATGGTCGTTGTCGTTGTGGTGTTGGCAAGCTATACCTTGACTATGCATAAGTACATCAAACTGGCAGATTGCCAGGGATGCGAACTGCTCGCGGAGACCGAATCGAGCTACAACTACATTCAAGTGGTTTTTCAGCCGGAGACGGGCGAGGGAGTGCTTCCCGATTGGCGGCGCAACCTCGTGTTGAATGAAGGGCATGCGGTTCATTCAACCTACCGCTTGCAATACGAATATACCCACCACCCGCTCGATTTGCTCACCGGCGGACCGTGGGATTACTTCGCTGCTGCCCCCTACTTTTACCCCAACCGTTCACCGCAGGACGTGGGGAGCTTTGCGCTGCTTGGCTCTGCTGTAGGGACGATACCCAAACAGATGTTGGCTCTCTACGGCGAGGAGATGCACATTGATGCGGTAGAGATAGACCCTCGCATTATTGAGCTAGGGCGCGAGTATTTCGCTATGGAAGACCTACAAACCCCCAACTATACGGTCTACGCAGCGGATGCCCGGTATTGGCTCAACACGACAGACCAAACGTACGATATTATCGGGATGGATGCCTACCATCAGCCCTATATTCCCTTTCATCTAACAACAGTGGAGTTTTTCCGCGAAGTCCGCGATCACCTCAATGAGCAGGGGGTGGTTGTAGTCAATGCAGGTCGTCCGCCAAGCGGTGATGAACAGCTAGAACAGACGCTCGCCGCAACCATGCTGGCGGTTTTCCCCCAGGTCTTCATGATGGACACACAACTCCCGCGATCTGCCAGTGTGCTTATTGTCGGGGTAAATCAACCTGTGGGGGATGGAGTGGCGCATTTTCGGGCAAATGCTGCCCGTCTACCGTCAGGGTCAGTATTGCGGGTGGTGATGGACCGGGCTATCAATGAGGGAAAAAAGCCGGTGCGTGAAGTCTTGCCAGAGGAGGTCGCCAGTATTCGTCCCTTTACCGATGATCTGGCTCCAATTGAGCAGTTGATTGATTCCATGATAGCTCGTGAAGTACAGTATCTTGCCCGATAGACTCCAGCACATGCCATGTACCGGGGACATAGGGCAGGCAGAGGACACGCACCGAATGGTGTTCATGGTCCCATGCCGTTTCGTTTTCCTCTGCTATCCAAAAGCTCCCTGCTGAAATGTGGTTGTGCTCAACGGGAATCAGCAGGTCTACCTGTGACCCCTGACGCTTGCCCTGGGCGGTGTAAGCAGGGCGTACCCGCAGGATAGGGGCATCTACTAGCCTGCCATACCGGACTATCGCACTGTTTGCCCAGACCCGCCTACCAATTTTCCACACCACAAGACTACTACCTGCAACGATGCTGCCAATGCCACTCGCCAATGGTATCTTCCATGTTCTCGTACTAGCCACTATTCCCCCGACTATGCCGCCACTAGCTAGGCTTATCAAGAACAGCGGCATACCCGGCGGGTCACGACGGAGATATATACGGATCATATGCAGGATGAGACGGAGCGGCACTCGGCGGGGCGGCTCTGTTGCTAGGAATTGGGGGTCTATTTTGTCAAGGGGAGACAACAACGTTAGGTTTGACCTTTGCTCTTCACTTGCCCCTAGCCCCCTTTTCCTTTTGGGTAGCCCCCAACCCCACCCCCACGTTCTGCAAGTGGGGGTAGGGGTTGTTCGGCTCCCATACCTACGCATCATTCAGGATGTCAACGCCTGGCAGCACTCTGCCTTCTAGGAGTTCCAGCGAAGCCCCGCCACCGGTGCTGATGTGGCTGATCTTTTGGGCTAACCCGCACTGCTCCACCGCCGACACCGAATCGCCACCACCGATAATGGTTGTTGCGCCACCATCGGTTGCCTCTGCGAGCGTCTTAGCAATAGCAACTGTCCCTTGAGCGAACGGTTCCATTTCAAATACGCCCATAGGTCCATTCCAGATGACCGTCTTAGCACCCTTCAACTCGTTACTGTAGATTTTTACCGTCTCAGGGCCAATATCCAGAATACGCCAACCATCTTCTACGGCATCAACGCTGACGACCTTGTGCTGAGCATCAGCACTGAAGGCATCAGCAACAACAGCATCACACGGCAGCAGCAGCTTGACCTTAGCCGCCTGGGCTTGCTCAATGAGCGAGCGGGCAGTATCCAGGCTTTCCTGTTCAACCAGCGAGTCGCCTACCTTTTTGCCCTGTGCCAACAAAAAGGTATTGGCCATCCCGCCGCCAATGATCAGCGCGTTGACCTTGCTCAAGAGGTTTTCCATCACGCCGATTTTATCGCTAATCTTGGCACCGCCAATGATTGTCACAAAGGGACGTTGGGGAGCTTCTAGTGCTCCATACAGAGCCTTGAGTTCTGCTTCCATGAGGAAGCCTGCCACAGCGGGCAAATGGTGGGCTACGCCCTCCGTGCTGGCGTGGGCGCGGTGTGCGGAGCCAAAAGCATCATTAACATACACATCACCAAGCTGCGCCAGTTCCTTAGCCATCTCCGGGTCATTTGCCTCTTCTCGCGGGTCAAAGCGGGTATTTTCCAACAGGAGCACTTGTCCTGGTTTCAGGTCTTTTGCCGCAGCCATTGCTGCTTCACCCGTTGTAGCCTCGGTTTTGCGTACTTCCTGCGCTTCTGGCAGCAGTTCAAACAGTCGCTCGCCAACGGGACGTAACCGCAGTTCTTCAACGACCTTTTTCTTTGGTCGCCCCAGGTGGGACATCAAGACGACACTTGCCCCTTGTTCCAAGAGGTAGCGAATAGTGGGGAGTGCCGCACGGATGCGGGTGTCATCGGTAATGACCCCTTCTTTATTTAGAGGAACATTGAAGTCCACCCGAACCAAAGCTCTTTTCCCCTGCCAATCAATAGCTCGAATTGTCTTTTTTGCCATAGGTTTTGCCTACTTCCTTACTTGTTTCAGGGACACCTACCTTACCTTGCTCTGCGGTTATTGTAGCACATTTTTCTGTTATGATGAACAGCCAAAGAGCATTGCCCCGAAAGTCCGCTTCTTGTGGGTAGAGAGAGAAATATCCCAAGACTTGCCCCTTTTTTCATGCCAAAAAGTCTCGCATAGCGAAGATGAGCTATGGTACACTAGTACTATTACTAAGGGTTAGCCAGTAAGGGAAGACAAAAGATGACAAGCACAGAGCAAGACACTACACAAACGGTGTCTTACATTGCCCAGGAGCTAGGCGAAACTGAGCGAAAACCCGTTCATACTATCCAGCAAATCGTCGAACGATTTGGCGTGGAGTTTTCTCAGGAGATACTCGAAGAAACCCGCAAGATAGAAGCGGCGGGTGGGTTAATGATCCACGAAGGGACACGGAAGCGAACCCCCGGTGGGATCTTTTTTTACCTTGTACGTGGCCGCATTTCTGAGGAAGAATGCCAAGAGATTTTCTATGAACCGCCATTTAGCTGGGACAATCGCCTACAAGACCTGCCAGAACTCAAAGAACGTATAGGAGAAGCTAGAGTGAAAATACTGCTTATTGGTCGTCCAGGCAAAGTTGTTGAGAAACGAGACTTTGCTATTACTATGATCCGCGATAGCGGCACACCCACGCTCCCAAAGGGTCTCCCCCGTCCGCCAGAAAAACCGACCAGCTATATGGTCTATATTAGCAAACGCCAATGGAAGCGGGTACGAGATACTATCCAGCGACACCCCGATGATGTGATGATTATTGAGGGATTTGCTCGTTACGATCCTGAACTTGAGGGTATGGCTGTTTTTGCCATGAATACGATGACGAAGTATATCCAACAACAGCGGCGCATCTATAGCCAGCAGCAGCAGGCATTGGCGCAAGCCCGTAAGCAGCAGCAGTTGTTACAACAACAACAAGAGTTGATTAGCGCAAGTTCCAATACCAGTTCATAAAGGTTGTCCAGCGTTGGTCACGGCTTGTCACACAGCCGGGATCGACTCCAGCGAAGAGCCATAGGTAGTCCAGGGGGGAAATGAGTTTCTGTTACCCTGGACCCTATCTCCCCGTCATGCTCCTCTGTACCCCTTTGGTTCGACAAGCCACAGAAATGCTCCAGGCTTGAGCAGCACAGCTAGATGCTGAACCATTGCGGCTTGGGCAGAGACTTTGTGCGCCACCCAAAAGAGCAACCCCCCATCTATATCATTATCATTCAAGCCATCCCATTCCGTCTCTTTTAGGGGGAGGCATATTGCTAGAGTCACCAAGAAAAAGGGTTAAGAAAAGCCTACGGGCTATTCTTGAAATAGGGTTTGCTGTTGGGCAGACTCTTGGAGTTGTTGGACACGCAATTCAGCAGTATCTAGTAATTTCTGGCAAGCGGTTGCCAATTGGATACCCTTTTCATACAACCTGAGCATGTCTTCCAACGACATATTTCCCTCTTCCAATTGTGCTACCACCTGGGCGAGTTCGGTATGCAGTTGCTCATACTTTCCCATTTGGGTGGTTTCTTGAGTCGTTTCTTGAGTGTTTGTCATAGGGTTGTGCCTTTGCTACTGTTACCTGGAGGTTGCCATCCGGCAACATCACCGTCAGATGATCTCCAGGAGTTACTTGGCTTGTCTGGGTAACGAGCGTATTGGTAGCTGTTTGCCAAACTAACGCATAACCACGGTCTAGGGTTGCCAATGGACTTAGGGATTGTATCTGGGTTGTTAGCCCCTCAAGTCGGATGTTGGCAAGGGTAAGCGATTGGTGCATGACGTTGGTTGCCTGTGCCAGCAAATCATCCACCTGCTGGCGAGCTTGGGTGAAGTAGGTAGTAAACCGATAGTGCGATATACTCGCCTCCCATGCGTCAATCTGGGTGCGCTGGCTATCAAGGAGGCTGTTTCACGGGCCGGAATTGACCCGGTTGATGCTGATGAAGTAATTATGGGGCAGGTAGTTCAGGGTGGATGTGGACAGGCTCCGGCGCGCCCGAACGGAAGTCGACCGGGAACGGCACCACCTCGAAGCCCAGCGCCGCTAGCCGGGCCATCATCAGCGCCAGCCGGTAGGAGCGCACATGCCAGTTGCGGCCGTTCACACACAACTCGTTGACGCCACATTGTTCGTCTGAGACGCACGTATCTCCACCAGATACTGTCGAGCCCGAACACCCGCCACCAACCAGCAGC
>CAZLKK010000265.1:0-6111 GCA_964559995.1 uncultured Chloroflexaceae bacterium | reverse complement strand
CAAACGTTGTTTATGGGTTTTCTGTAATTCTTGAGAAGGGTACTATGACCGACCAGACAGCACAGGATCGCTACGATCCCCAATCATTTGAGAAAAAGTGGCAAGACCAGTGGGCAGCCGATGAACTCTACAAAACTGCCCCCGCTGACGAACGCCCCAAGTATTACGTCCTCGATTTTTATCCCTACCCTAGCGGTGATGGACTCAGTGTGGGACACTGCCGCAACTATGTACCAACTGACGTTATCTCCCGCTACTATCGGATGAATGGCTACAACGTCCTCCACCCGATGGGGTGGGATGCCTTTGGGCTACCCGCAGAAAATGCCGCCATCAAGCAAAAAACCAACCCCGCCATCCTCATCCGTCAATACGCAGCAAACTACAAACGCCAAATGCAAATGATTGGCACAAGCTACGACTGGAGCCGCGAAATTAACTCCAGTACCCCAGAGTACTACCACTGGACGCAGTGGGTATTCTTACGGCTCTACTCCTCTTGGTATGACCCACGAGTCAATGCCGCACGACCTATAGCAGAGCTAGAAGCTGAACTAGCCCAGAGTGGCACCAGCAAACTGCACCTGCCGCTCTCTACCCCGGCAATCAGTGCTGAAGCGTGGAATAACCTAGCCCCAACAGATCAACAACAGGTACTCAACCGCTTTCGCCTAGCCTACCGGGGAGAAGCTGCCGTCAACTGGGACCCTGTAGACAAAACAGTGATTGCCAATGAAGAGGTAGACGCAGAGGGCAAAGCATGGCGTAGCGGCGCACTCGTTGAGCGTAAGGTGTTGAGCCAGTGGTTTTTTCGCATTACCGCCTATGCCGAGCGGCTCATAGACGACCTAGATATGGTAGATTGGCCCTCTGGTATCGTCACTATGCAGCGCAACTGGATAGGGCGCAGCGAAGGTGCCGAGGTTATCTTTCCCATAGCAGACACGCAAGGCAACACCACGCAAGATACGATTATCGTCTTTACCACCCGCCCCGATACGCTATGGGGGGCAACCTTTATGGTGCTGTCGCCAGAACACCCGCTCGTCCCACGCATTACCCGCGATGAGCAGCGAGCGGCGGTTGAAGCCTACGTTGCAGAGGCGACCAGTGCTGCGGCACAGACCAACGAGGAGAAAGACAAGACCGGCGTATTTACCGGCGGCTATGCCATCAACCCGGTGAACAATGCGCTCATCCCTATCTGGATAGCCGACTACGTGCTGATGGAATATGGGACGGGGGCGATTATGGCGGTGCCTGCCCATGATGAACGCGACTTTGCCTTTGCGCTCAAATTTGGACTGCCTATTATCCCGGTGATAGCCCGCCCGGATGATGCCGCCTGTAGCCGTCTTGTGCAAGGAACCTACCGCGAGGATGTGCGCGAAGCCCTCCAAGCAGCCGGCTATACCGTTGAGGAGCAAGACGGCGACCTGCTGGTAACGCTCACCGGGGCGCAAGCCCAAGCGTATGCTGCCCTGGTGCAACCCTACCTGATGACGGGATGGACAGAGGTAGTCGGCTCTGGGTGGGTGTTCATCTTCCCCGATGCCATTATTCCCTTTGACTCGGCTGAAGCTGACGAGGAGATACGTGCTCGTATGCATTCCTATGTTGCCAGCGAGATGACCACAGCACCGGCAACGGTGATGGTCTATCTTTCCCGTATCCCCTTCTACCAGGAGATTATCTACCACGAATCCTACGGGGTGCCGATAAACTCTGGACCTATCACTGGCTTGGATGCGGAGCAGGCGATTACCCAAACGATAGACTGGCTCGAACAGCAGCAGGTTGGGCAGCGGCGACTCAACTACAAAATGCGTGATTGGCTGATTAGCCGCCAACGCTACTGGGGTACCCCCATACCTATCATCCATAGGGAAGATGGGCGAGAAATCCCGCTGAGTGACGAAGATCTGCCCCTGACGCTGCCCAATGTGGAGAGCTACGAACCCACCGCCAGCGGCGAGTCGCCCTTAGCCCTCATAGACAGTTGGCGCAACGTTACCCTGCCAGATGGTCGCACCGGCAAGCGGGAAACCGACACAATGGGGACGTTTGCCTGTTCCTCGTGGTACTTCTCGCGCTTTGCCGACCCGCATAATAGCGAAGCATTGGCAGCCCCGAACGAGTTAGCCTACTGGCTCCCGGTAGATATGTATGTTGGTGGGGCAGAGCATGCCGTGATGCACCTGCTCTATGCTCGCTTCTGGACCAAGTTTTTGTATGACCTAGAGGTTGTCAAATTCCAGGAACCCTTCACACGACTGCGAAATCAGGGACTTATTCTTGCCCCAGACGGGCGAAAAATGAGTAAATCGTTGTACAATGTTATTACGCCAGATGATGTGGTCGCCGAGCATGGCGCAGATGCCCTGCGGGGGTATGAATGTTTCATTAGCGATTTTGAAATGTCTGTCCCCTGGAACACCCAGGGTGTGCCGGGTGTTCGTCGTTGGCTAGAACGGGTGTGGCGCATTGTGCTGATGCCAGATGCCATCGGTGGGCAAGCAGCTGAGGGTGCCGAGGCGATGACTGAGCGTGATGTGCAACGGCTCACCCATCAGGGTATTCAGCGCATTGAGCGCGACATCCTGGATTTCAAATTCAATACGCTAATCGCCGGGTTGATGGAGTTCACCAATGGACTGTACCGAGCGCGTGAAGCCGGGCTAGTCCATACACCAGTATGGACCGAGGCTATCCGGGTGTTGCTGCTGCTTATGGCACCGGTAGCCCCCCACATCGCTGAGGAACTCTGGTCACGACTTGGCTACCCCTATAGCATCCACCAGCAGCAGTGGCCCATCTTTGATGCAGAACTAGCCGCAGAAGAGACTGTCGAGGTGGTTATCCAGGTCAACGGCAAACTACGGGATAAGGTGGTAGCAGCGGTTGATGCAGATGAAGCCACCTTGCGAGATATGGCATTAAGCAGCGAACGGACGCAGAGCTTCATTGGGACAAAAACCATTCGCAAGGTGATTGTCATACCGGGTAAGCTCGTCAATATCGTTGTGTAATCTTTGTTGTAAGGGGCTATTCCCCAAAAAAACTACTCATCTTCTCTTCTGCTATGGAGTGGGAATCTCTGGAGGGGTGTTGTAACACGGCACAAAACCGGGTTTCATCGCCCCTCTGTTTCCCCTACTATCTGAAGAGTACATACACATTATGCCACTTGATACACTCATTACATTGTCTATTCGAGAAACGGGTACATCTGCCAACCCGGTTTTTCTCTACCACATCTTTGTAGACCGACAGGTTATCGTGCTGAGTCAAAGTTTGGTTTCCGACCAGACCCAGGGCATACGCTGGCTTGCCCGGCGTTACCAAGAGCTGTTTGTGCATCAGCGGGGACCACGCCTTGCGCGTGATAGACAGTGGGCAATTGGGGCGGAATTGTTTACCATGTGGCTTGCTCCCGTTTGGCAAAAGATTGTCTATGCCATCCCCTATGGCGCACACGCCACGCTGGTTATTGCCTCAGAGGAAGCAGAGATACTCAACCTGCCGTGGGAACTGCTCTACATTCCAGAAGGCGATCATCTTGGTCTCAATGCCCAGTTTGGTATCCGGCGTTTTCCCCACAGTGCTATGCATACTATCCCCCAAAGCAGTGACACCTTGCACGTTTTCAGTGGCAAACTGCCCCCGCGCCCCTTGCGGGTGCTCTGCATCTCGTGTGCGCCCCAAGATTACGCCGTCCTTGATTATGAATATGAGGAAGAGGTGCTTCAGGCTGCCCTAGCAAATGCTGGCAAAGATGTTGTCTATGAGATTTGCGAATCCGGGACATTTAGCGAATTTTGTCAGCGCATCGCCCAGGTCAAGCCGCATATTGTGCATCTGGTGGGATATGCCGTCATCCGCGGCGATGGGCTAGGCTACATTGCTTTTGAAGACGAACACGGCAAAACAGCTATGCGCTCCACAGACGACCTTGCCCAGGTCTTGAAGGACAACCATGTCCAGTGTGTCATCATCAACAGTGGGCAATCTAGCACGATTCCCCCTATAGAGACGATGAATAGCATCGCGCAACAGTTGGTCTATAGGGATGTGCCGCTTGCCCTCGCTTGGGTTGCCCCCTTGACCAGCAAACCCTCAACCCGCTTTATGCGGGTCTTCTACAAGCTCCTGGCTTCTAGCTATAGCCTAGATAATGCCATCATCCAAGCACGTAAGGCAATACGCAATATCTGTGATTTATCTGGCGACCCCGTATGGACGCAGCCAGTTCTTTATGCTTCTACAACCCAACAACAGCTGTTTGATCGCCGGGCATTGGCAGAGTACCCATCCCACAATGCCCAAAGTAGTTATCATCCGTTGCCTGCTATGGCTGATGGGATTGTTGCTATGCCCATTGGACAACGCCGGGTGTTTCAGCGGGTGTTACCTGCGCTGCAAGATGGGACAAAGACTATTGCTCTTATTACGGGCGGCAGCGGCACTGGTAAAAGTGTCCTTGCCACCGCCATAGCCCGTCGTCTCCAGACAGACCATAGTCTCATCCCCATTGCCATCTCTGCCTGCTGTGAGCCTGCCTATATTGGGGCTTTGCTTGTCCAACGATGTAGTGCTGTCTGTCATCAGTTTGGGTATCAGACCGCCTATGCCATGCTGACTGACCCAAAGGTGTCGCTTGAAGACCGATTGCAGCGGTTGGTAACAGTGCTCAATCAACACCCATTTGTCTTGGTGCTAGATGGCTTCAATATCCATATAGATATAGGTGAGCAGAGCGGAGATGAGGAGCATGCGCGTGAGCATGATGGAGAACATGCGAGTACCCCGCTGGTAACATTCTATCGGGTCCTGGTTGCAAACCTGACGGGACAATCACGAGTGCTGATAACGAGTCGGTATCCGCCAGTAGATGCGGTAGATATACCAACGCTGTTTCCATTGGTTCACGAAGAGTCCCTAGGCGAGATGTCACGGGCGCATATGGTACGCTTTCTGTTGCGCGATGCAGCCATACGGGGACGCTATCGGAATGGCGACCTCAAGCTAGAAGTGCTCCATACGTTGTATACTATCCTCAATGGTTCTCCCCGTTTTCTCCTCCAGATACGCCAAGCCTTACGTGATATGCCACCCGTTGTATTGCACGATGCGCTGTCCTCGTGTATCCCCTTCTCGCCAATGGATTCGTCACTTCCAACAAAAGTACAGCAGGTACGCGAGCAGTTTTGTCTGGACACCTTTGTGCAGTATCTCTACGACAAGCTAGAACCTGAATCGCAACAAGCATTGATCTGTGCGGCAGTCTACCCGGTGCCTGTGCCAATGGCAGGGCTAGTTGCGGTGACGGGTATCCCCAACGATGGGCTTACCCCGATGGTACGCCAGTGGCAGGACCTTGAGCTTATCCTCCCCATAGCCGCCGCTGGTTATAAGCGATATACCCCTAGTACTAGCAATGGGGATGTGTTGTGGGTAGTCGTTGCCCATATCCGCGGGTGGTTACTTGACACCTCGCGGTTATCGCTACAAGAAGCTCATGCGGCTCGGTCTGCCGCTGGACAGTTTCTCTATAGGCAGGTCACTGATACAGTGGCTCCATTGTCAGAGGAGTTGCGCGATGAGTGGCTTATCCATGCGTATAGGCTGTATAGTGCCGCTGGTGATTATGCCCAAGCGCGTGAGGTTGTGGGGTATTTGAGCCATCGGTATAGGCAGTGTGGCTACTATACCGAGTTGGAGTTGCTCAATCAAGCGGTGCTGGACTATGAGCAACACCCTGCCCCGATGGTGTGGATAGGACGGGTGCAGAGTGAGCTTGGCAATGTGGCAACCGCTCGCGCTTGGTTTGAAGCAGCATTGGCGCAAGCGCAGGGGGAATCGCCTGATGCGCCACGCTACCCCGGCGAGGCGGCACGCGCATGGTATGAGCTTGGGCGTATGGCACTCCAGCAGGGGAAGGAACTCACGGCACGGCAGGCATTTGAGCATGCGCTAGAACAGTATCAGCAGGCAGAGCTAGACGCAGGGGAAGCGGCAGCTTGGCATCAGTTAGCCTTGTTGGAGATGAACCAGGGCAATGATAGCGCGGCGTTCGAGAAGTTTTGTGTTGCGCTTCGCAAGGAGCAAGCC
>CAZLKK010000264.1:0-6121 GCA_964559995.1 uncultured Chloroflexaceae bacterium | reverse complement strand
CGGGGGCAGGGGGGAGCGGGTCTTTGAAGCGCAAAGCGCAAAGCGCAAAATGTGGCGAGCCGTTGCAAGCAATGTCTCACCGGGCAATCCTCATCCCATCTTTATTGACAGATCAAACAACCGTTGCAACCACGCCACAAAGGACGATGCCCCGGTGGCTTGGGTATCCAAGTAGCGAGCTTTGATCGCCACACCAAGCGGTCTCCCCGGCTCCTTCTGCCACGCGAGCCAGGTATGGATATGGGCTTTGGCATAGTGGGGAGCAGCAAACCGCTCTTCATTGGCAGGCAGGTCGTGTTGGGCAGGCAACTGGTCTAGGCATGTGTGGGCATGGTTCCACAGCACGTTGTGCTCGCCGCCCGGCACAAGCAACCCAACGAAATCCTCCAACATACCGGTGAGTTGATTGTTGGGCATCAGCCAAACCCCAACCGGGGGCTTGTGCTGTTGGGTGATGATAGTGCCGTCAGCGGCGGGGCGTGGGGGAATATCCGTATACCCTGCCAGTGCCAGCCGGTGCGAGAGCGACTGCCACCGCCCTAGCAGGTCGGTGTCCGCGTCTATGACAATGCCAAGCCGTTCTAGCCCACTGCGCTTCAGTATGTTGGTGATGTACCGTGAGTTTTTGAGTAGCTTGTCTATACCATCGCTTGCAATGACCAATATGTCGTTATCTGCCAAGATGTGGTCATCATCATAGGAGTCTTTCCATAGGGTAATGTTGTGGTGTTGTAGCAAGTGATAGAGGACATGGTAATCATCGTTCCCCTCAACCAGCAACACGTTTTTGGCTTTGGTCATTACCGCACCTCAAGATGTTCACGAGTAGCAAGTTGTAGCTCCTCTTCATCGTAACTCACCGGTACAATCTTGTCCTGCTTTCTATCCAAGCGTACAAGGTGAGACAGTTCTTCTTGTGGGTTATCGCTTATTGATTCACGCTCTTTGCGTAGTGCGATACGCACCGCATTGAGACAGTCCCAACTATGCGTGGTTGCAAAGACCTGGATGTTGTGTTGACGGGCGTGGCGCAGGATAATGCGCCATAGCTCAACCAAGACGATGTAGTGAAAGCCGGTGTCTATTTCGTCTACCAACAACAACCCATCTTGGGCATTGACCAGGGCTAGGATTATGGCAAACATCCGGTTGATGCCTGCCCCCATTGTGCGTAATGGGACAACCGACTCCTGTTGCCCATTGAGGGATTCCGCGGGGGGAGCTAGGCTAACAAAAGGTATACTTGGATACTGCCCCCTCATCTTCATCCCCACCCGCTTGACCCGCGGTTCTATCAACCGCAGGGCAGCGGCGATAGTCTCCTCCGCCTCCGTTACGGCAATGGTGCTCCAAAGCAGGGCGAGCATTGTTGGCGATACGCCGGGCGTATGGACAAACACACTTGGGATACCAGCGGGAGTTGGGCTATACCCATTGGGGGGCAGGTGGTCAAGGTTGTAGTAGCTTGCTTGCCCATTATGCTGCACCCGCAGCAGCATCACCGGGTGGTGTGCGAGGGTGTAGTCTAGGGGAGTCGCTAACCGGTGTAAGGGGAGATCATCCTTGTTGCCAATATGCCGATCATACCACCCCACATCAACGGCTACGGTCTCTTGCTCCCCATCTGCTCGCGTGGTGGCTATGGTTATCGGCGCAGGTTCGTTGCCTAGCTCCAGCGGCGGCATGCCGTGAAACAGCGAGGCGAGGGCTGCGTTACGAGTATGGAGCAGAGCGGACGACTCATTGTCGCCGGTGAGGATATGGGTTAGTACCGTTGGGTCGTTATGCCGTGCAAACAACCACAGGGCTTCCAACAAACAGGTCTTCCCCGTGTTGTTTTCCCCCACAATAACATTGATACGCTTGAGGTCGTCAAGGGTCAGGTCGTCAAATAGCCGGTAGTTCTGGATGGTGACGTTGGGCAACAAGAGGGGACTCGGCGTTAGGTAAGGGTAGTCTTCGCCCGTTGGAGCTATGGGGGTGTCAACAATCGGGTCTTGGGTTAGCGTTTGCATAGGGAGTCCGTCCTTTCAACTCAACTGGTCGCGGTTGTGGGTAGCTATATGCTGGCTACTCGCCACCTGTACCACCACCATTGTTTGCATCAGGCTGTGGCAAAAGTTCTGGCTTGCTAAATTGACGCGAGGTTCTGTCTAACGGTTCCAAATCGGCTAGGTCATCGTCACCTATCTGCAACTCGTGCATGCGGCGAGCACTGGTCAGCAGGTTGCGCTCCATACTGCCAATAACGCTATTGTAATGCTCAACGCTCTTGTCAAGCGTCTTGCCAAGATTGACCATATGCGATACTACCGTATTGAGCCGTTTGTAGATTTCCTCGCCATACTGCTTGATAAGCTCCGCGTTAGCAGTGAGGCGCGTTTCGTGCCAACCAAGTGCCACCGCTTTGAGCAACGCAATCAGCGTGGTGGGGGTGGTAATAATGATACGCTTACCAAAGCCATATTCTAGCAGTTCGTGGTCATGCTCCAACGCCGCACTGTAGAAGACCTCGCCAGGGATAAACAAGACGGTAAAATCGTGTGAGCCATCTATCGCCTGATGGTAGCTCCGTTTGTTCATCTGGTCTATGTGGGTGCGTATCTGCTTGGCGTGGGACTTGAGTTTCTCCTTGCGCGTGGCAGCATCGCTGGCTTCGAGGGCTTCCAAGTAGGCAGAAAATGGCACCTTCGCATCCACGACAATATGTCGCTTGTTGGGGAGGTGTACCAGCATATCGGGGCGTTGTTGGTTGCCATCCACGCCGCTGCTCCCCTGCTGCTGCGTGAAGTCGCAGTACTCCTGCATCCCTGCCAGTTCTACCACCCGCTGAAGCTGGATTTCCCCCCATCGCCCGCGCACATGCGGCTGCCGCAGGGCGGTGACGAGGTTTGCCGTTTCTGCCTGCAAACGCCGCTGGTCCTCTGCCATCCCCTTGAGTTGCTCTTCTATGCTACCATAGGCCTGTTGACGGCTCCGCTCAATGGCAGTAATTGCTTGTTGCTGCTGCGTCAGGGATGTTTTGAGAGGTTCCAAGAGGGCGTTAATCTCCTGTTTGTGTTGGGTGAGACCGCCGCTGGCATTTTGTTGCTGTTGGTCAAGCTGCTGCTTGACGAGGGTAAGAAAGTGTTTGGTGTTCTGTTGTAGGGCTTGATTGCTGAGATTGCCAAACACATCACGCAGCCGGGTTTCGGCTTCTTGCAATGCGGCTATTTTCTCATTACTGGCGCGGCGTTCTGCTTCCAGATTGGCTTCTGCTTGGGTTGCCCGTTCGGTTAGGCGGAGGAGCTCTGCCCGTTGCCGATTGCTCCAGATGACATAGACCCCCAACCCCCCAATACCTGCCCCGACAATACCACCAAAAAGAAAGACCACGATAGTTAGCCCCATATCCATATGCAAGCTCTCCTTCCTGCTAGGTTTTGGATTATCCGTAGGTATCCTTGTGGGTATTATACAAGATTTCGCACAAATTTACGTTGTGGTTAGGATAGAATCCACTCGTTGTCCCTCGCGGCTCTCTCCCCCTTGCCTTCTCTCCCCAAATACGCTATAGTTAGGGGCAGGTTCTGACCAATAGCTGGTATGGGAGGAGAAGCACAACATATGGCTCACATCTTGCCACCCGGTACCGTCATTGAAAACCGCTACCGGGTGGTACAACTCATTGGCAAAGGCGGTATGGGGGCGGTGTATGAAGCGGTAGACCAGCGGTTTGAAAGCACCGTTGCCCTCAAGCAGATGTTTCTTGACCCAAGCCTATCCCCAAACCAGGCGGATCAGGTCATTCGGGCGTTCAAGCGGGAGGCGAAGACCCTTAACCATCTACAACATCCCGCACTCCCCCATGTAAGCGACTATTTCCTCGACTCCAATGGGCATTTCCTGGTGATGAAGTACATCCAGGGGAGTGACCTAAACGAATGGCTCACCCAACGGATGCGCTCAACGGGTAAACCCTTTACGGAGCAGGAGATTCTCCCCTGGATGTTCCAGGTGCTCGATGCGCTAGAGTATCTCCACGAGCAAACGCCGCAGGTGATTCACCGCGACATCAAACCGCACAATATCAAGGTGACGCAGCGGGGGCAGGTCTATTTGCTAGACTTTGGCATCTCCAAAGGAGTCTCTACTGCTACCGCAGTCAGCACGGGGAAAAGCAGCATCTATGCCTATACGCTTGGCTACGCGCCGCTGGAACAGATACAAGGAACGGGGACAGACCCGCGGAGCGATCTGTTTAGCTTGGCGGCAACGATGTACCATCTGCTTACGGGCAGGTCGTTGGATGAAGACCCCCGATGTGATGCCCAAACCCGCTCGCTGGCATTTATTAAGCAGCGACCAGACCCACTCACCCCGCCGCCGGGGGTAAGTCCGCAGGTAAGCGATGTGATGATGCAAGCCCTTGCCCTTGATTCAGAGCACCGCCCCGCGAGTGCTCGTGCGATGCGGGAAGCCCTGGAGGGGAAACGCGCCCCGGCAACCAGCGAGACCATACCGGTGGTGTCGCCGCCCCCCCACCCTGCCCCTACGCCCCCTACCCCGCAAAAGGTTAGCCCTACGCCCCCTACCCCGCCTGCGTCTATCCCTACGCAGCCGGTATCCAAGTCACCTGACACCAAACGCCCGTTGCCATTTGCCATGATGGGCATAGTCGTGGGGGTGTTGGTGCTGTTGCTTGGCGGCGGATGCGGATGGCTTACCAGCAATAATATCGACACCCCCACCCCAATACCAGTGAAATACCCAATCACGCTTGATGAATGGCGCAGCGAAACCAGTACTCTCAGCCAGGACTTCACCCGCGAGGGCGAGCACTACTGGCGGTATGTGCCGGGCGGCACCTACACCATTGGCGGCTGGACAGATGATGATGATGACAACAACGATGCCCAAGCCGACGTAGCCCTGCCAGACTACTGGATAGGGAAATACCCTGTTACCGTACAGCAGTATCGCCAGTTTATCGAGGTGGGGGGGTATGCCAACGAAAGCTACTGGACCCCCAATGGGTGGGCATGGAAAACCGCGTATAGAGATGGCAGGGGGCGCACACAACCCTATTATTGGGATAACGCAACGTACAACAGCGACAACCAGCCGGTAGTGGGGGTAACGTGGTATGAGGCTACGGCGTATGCCAACTGGCTCAACGAGCAGCTAGGGGAGACGCTACCGGATGGCTACCAGGTGCAGTTGCCCACCGAGGCGGCGTGGGATGTAGCGTGTGCGTATGATGCGAACGGACAACGGCATACCTATCCGTGGGGAGACGAAGACCTGGGTGACCTGGATGGTGCGGCGGTTGTTGGGGGGCGACCCGATGGGGCGGCAGCGTGTGGCGCACAGGATATGGTGGGGACGGTGTGGGAAGTGATGAGCAATAGTCATGGCGGGTATGCCGCTGGGAGTGGCGATGGGGTAGCAGATTTTCGCCCAGATAAGGGGGATGTGCCGTACCGGGGAGGGTCGTGGTGGAGTAAACTTGGCATGTTTCGCTGTGCAGTGCGGGGCAGGCTCGCCCCGGACTACTTCAGCCTCGACGGCGAGTCCAAAGGGTTTCGTGTGGTGCTATCTCCTTAGCTTACGAAGGAATGTGCTGTTTTCTGAATCCTGGTTTCTGTTGCCTGAATCCTGGGGGGGTCTGGGGGGCTTCGCCCCCCAGCGCGGAAGAATGCGCCTTTGGCGGGGAGAAAATTTTTTTGGAATTTGGGCGGGGGTATGGAGTAAGTCGTGTTGTCGGAAGAAAATCTTTTTTAGCATGTTACGGAGGCTGTATGGCGCATACGTATAAACACCTTTGGGACACATTCGTGAGTTTTGAAAATCTGTGGTATGCCTATTGTGCCGCTCGGCGGCGCAAACGGGCGCGGCCGGTAGTGGCAGCCTATGAACTAGACGCAGAAACCCGCTTATTACGGCTCCAAGAGCGGCTAGAAGCGGGGACATACCAGCCTGGGAAGTATCGCACGTTTGTTGTTCGGGAATGGAAACGCCGGGTAGTCTCTGCTGCCCCCTTTGAAGATCGCATTGTGCATCATGCCTTGTGTCGGGTCATTGAACCGATATGGGAGCGGCGGTTTATTCATGACAGCTATGCTTGTCGGGTGGGCAAGGG
>CAZLKK010000263.1:1157-6134 GCA_964559995.1 uncultured Chloroflexaceae bacterium | reverse complement strand
CGAATTGTCGCTCCACGAGACAGACCAAGTGGTACGCAATGAGTCCATCGTTATTCGTGGTGAACCACAACCGCTCCCAGAAGGGTGGGACACCCCGCTTGTGGAAAATGGATTGGCTATTGCTACCAAACTCCAGGAGGTATGGGGGTCTGGGGCGAGCCTAAACGCCATTCTCATTGGTGGTGGTGGTGCGGCATTGGCACAGGTCGTACAAGGTATTCAAGCGCGGTTTCCCCATGCACAGCGAGTCCAGGAACCACAACAAGCTATCGCTCTCGGTTGCGCCCGCTTCGCCAGAAGAATGGAGTCCTCATGAAACCTACTCCCATTCAAATACGGCTCAGTGATGAGATGCGCGAGATGGTCGTGGCAGTCTGTGCCGACAACCTATCGGCGGGCATACGGGCTATGATTGTGCTCGCTGCCCTGCACGAAGGGTATAACATAGACCCGCTCCGCGAAGATATAGAAAAGCTCATTGGAGACCCACTGGCAAAACCTATCAAACAATCGCTTATGCACGTTCTTATGGGTGAGTATCCACCGTCGGTACCCGCTCACAATATGGTATCACCACCCGCCCCCACGCCAGAACCAGTACCGCCACCCGTGGCGAAGGAAAAAGATGATGACCCTTTTGCTGATGTGGGGGAGGATGTGTAGCTTTTTCCTGAATCTATCCCCACAAAAATCTGGTACTATACGGGTATGGTACATACGCTCCGATCCCAACTAGCAACGCTGCCAGAGATAGCCACGCTTGCCCATCACCTATCCAGCGATAGCACAACAAACCAACCGAGACCATCCCAATGGCTACGGGTAGCTCCGCTCCCCAACGCCGCCCGTACTCCCTACCTAGCGGCACTTGCCCACTACCTCGCCACACAACAACAGGCTACCGATACCCCGCGGTGTCAGGTGTTGCTGTATGTGGTGGCGACAGCAGAACAGGCAACCCGCGGCTATGAAGACCTCTGCCAGTGGCTCTCGGTAGATCAGGTGCTCCAGTATCCATGTAGCGACTCGCTGCTCTATGAGCGTATCGCTCCCGATATGGCGGTGCATGCGCGGCGGCTCCAGGTGGTACAACGCTTGGCAACCCTTGCCCCATCCCCCAACCCGCTGGTCATCATAGCCCCGGTGCGGGGGTTGCTCCAGCCCATGCTTACGCCCCAAGAGATAACCCATGCCAGCACCCCGCTTGCCATAGGTGATATACAGTCCCAAAATACCCTCATCCGTGAGTGGATAGACCGTGGCTATCGCGTCACGGCAAAGGTAGAAGAGCATGGCGAAATGTCGCGGCGTGGTGGCATTGTGGACATCTGGGGCGGGGCAGATTCGCTCCCGCTTCGCATTGAGTGGTTTGGTGATGAGATAGACAGCATGCGCCGCTTTGACCCGGTGACGCAGCGGAGTGAGCAATACCTCGATGCGGCACTGGTAGGACCGCCAATGGATATACCCTTCTGGCAGTATAAGCAGGTGCTCGACTATCTGGCAGCACAACCCGTCAAGAAGCTGCGCCCAGAAGTGCGCGAGGAGTGGGAGCACAGCCTATCACGGCTAGAGCTAGGCGGACGTTTTGAGGGGTGGGTACGGTTGTCGCCCTTCTTTCACCAAGCCCCCAACCAAGCCCCCAACCAAGCCCACGAGCATGGGCAACAACCTGCGCCAAGTTCGCAACGCTCACTGTTGGCACACCTCCCGGCGAGCAGTGTGGTGTGCTTCAACGATGTACCACTGCTTCAACAGACTGCTAATGCCCATCATGATGATGCCGAGGAGCAACGGGCAACGCTCATTTCCACAGGCGAACTGTTGCCTATCTACCCGCGCCCTTACCTGCTGTGGGATGATCTCTGGCAGCCAAGCGACCTCCTACCACATATAGCCCAAATACCCCAGGTTGACCTGAGCACTAATGACCTGAGCGAAGATACCGGCGGGGATGAGGGCTGCCCGAAGGGGCAAGGGGACTATGCTATACTGCCTGCCCCCACCTTCTCCCCCGCTGACCTGTTTGGTAGCCAGGTACGCCGTCTCGTGCGCCATATCCTGGCGCAGGTGCAGCGCGGTGAGCATGTTGTCCTCGTGACGACCCAGGTAGCTCGCTTTCAGGAAATGATCGAGGAAGCGAGTCCAGGGCAGGGTGAGGGGGCTAGGGGCGAGCAAGACGGCAGCATCACCTGTGTGCATGGCACACTCACCGAGGGATGGCACCAGCCGGATTTGGCATTGACGCTGTATACCGACACAGAGATTTTTGGTTGGACTCACCGCCGCACCCAGGCAAGCCGTCGCCGCAAAACAACCAAGACCGACAACGATAGAATGGCGTTTTTGCAAGGGTTGCAGACGGGCGAGTATGTGGTGCATATTGAGCATGGTATTGCCATCTACGATGGCTTGATACGGCGCAGCGTGGGGGGGATTGAGCGCGAGTACCTTGACCTGCGCTTTGCCAATGATGACCGCACCCCGGTGCGCGCGATGATCCACGCCGCCGCATGCCCGGCATGAGTTCACGAGCTACTTCTACAAAATCAGGCAGTGCAAGGAGTCGCAAAAGGTGTTTTGTCCAATGATGACCGCTTGTATGTGCCGGTAGATCAGGTAGACCGTATCGCTCGCTATGTGGGGGCAGGTGATGCCACACCGCGCTTGTCCCGCTTGGGGACGCAGGAATGGGAACGTGCCAAGCGCAAAGCCCGTGATGCGGTGCAGGATATGGCGAGCGAATTGCTCGAACTCTATGCCCATCGACGGTTGAGCCAGGGCTATGCTTTTGCGCCAGACAACGATTGGCAACACCAACTTGAAACGCAATTCCCCTATGTGGAGACGGCAGACCAACTCCGCGCTATGACAGAGGTCAAAACGGATATGGAGTCAACCTATCCTATGGATCGCCTTGTCTGTGGAGATGTGGGGTTTGGCAAAACCGAGGTAGCATTGCGAGCGGCGTTCAAGGCGGTACAGGAAAGCAAGCAGGTAGCCATTCTCGTTCCCACTACGGTATTGGCGCAGCAGCACTATGAGACCTTTAGCCGCCGTATGGAACCCTTCGCGGTAAAGGTCGAGGTGCTGTCCCGCTTTCGCAAGCCTAAGCAGCAAGAGATGATCTTGCAAAAGCTACGGCATGGCGAGGTTGACGTGATTGTTGGTACCCATCGTTTGCTCTCCAACGATGTCTTTTTCCACGACTTGGGCTTGCTCATCATAGATGAAGAGCAGCGGTTTGGGGTGCGACATAAGGAGCGTATTAAGCAACTACGCACGGATGTAGATGTCTTGACGCTCACCGCCACCCCCATACCGCGCACGTTGCATATGGCACTAGCGGGTATCCGCGATATGAGCGTTATTGAGACCCCACCGGAAGATCGCATGCCTATCAAGACCTATGTTGTGCCAACGAGCAAGGCATTGGTGCGTGATGTCATTCGCCGTGAGCTAGACCGTGGCGGACAGGTCTACTATGTGCATAATCGCGTGCGGAGCATCTACCATGTGGTAGACCGTCTGCGCCAACTGTTGCCAGAAGCTCGCATTGGGGTGGGGCATGGACAGATGGATGAGCGCGAGCTAGAACAGGTGATGTTGGAGTTCTACCGGGGCAATTATGATGTGCTGGTCTGTACCACGATTATTGAGAATGGGCTAGATGTGCCGACAGTCAATACCATTATCATTGACGATGCGCCGATGTATGGTTTGGCGCAGCTATATCAGTTACGCGGACGGGTGGGGCGCAGTGCGCGGCGTGCCTATGCCTACTTGCTTTACCAAAAAAACCAGTATATGACGGGTGAGGCAGCACAGCGGCTCCAAGCAATACAGGATGCTACCGACTTGGGGGCAGGCTTTCGCATTGCCATGCGTGACCTGGAGATACGCGGGGCAGGCAATATGCTTGGCAAGGAGCAAAGCGGGTATATTGCCGCAGTGGGGTTTGACCTCTATTCCCGCTTGTTGGCGCAGGCGGTAAAGCAACTGAAAAAGCAGGCAAAGCTGCCGCCAAGACCAGACACACAGACACCACCCGCTCCCCCCCAGGGCGACTCCCCTACCATCCCCGACTCCCCTGCTGTCGCCCCATCACAGGACGAGGGGGAACTACAACCGTTGGTGATTGACGAGAAGGTGCTGCTGAGTCCGTTGGTCACGCTGACGCTGCCGGTGTCGGCATACCTACCGGATGAGTACATCCGTGATGAAGCGGTACGCTTGGAACTCTACCAACGGATGAATCAGGTCGCCACGGTTGAGGAGGTGCAGGAGTTGCGGCGCGAGCTGCGAGATCGCTTTGGTGAAGTGCCAGAGCCAGCGGCGCACCTGCTTATTTGGCTCCAGGTGAAGTTGCTGGCAATGCGAGCGCATGTCCATGCCATCACGACAACGGATGATGCTATCCTGATACGCTTACCAGCGAGGGAGCGGGGGCGTGAACAGGTGCAACAGCGGTTTGGGCGCGACAAGAGCGTCAACGTGGGGGGGCAGTTTGTGCGGTTGGAGCGGGGCAGGCTGCATGATGCGTGGGCAGACAAGCTGTTGCGGGTGTTGGAGGCGTTGGGGGGGTAAGACGAAAACCCGCAAGGGGAGTGGATTTTCATTTGCATATAATCGGGTCATTCCTCGTCCCTTTCATTTTCCCGTATCTGCTGGTCAATCTCTGGGACATGGGAACGGGCGTATGCCCAGGCGTTTGCGAGGTCCTCTGCCCGTAAGGTTGGGTAGGCATCCAACAAATCTCTGTCACTATTCCCTAACCGCCGTGCCTGTACCAACACCCATACGGGGATACGGGTACGCACAATACACGGCTCCCATCCACAAACTCCCGGTGTATGCTCAATGCCAGGGAAAGCATCCCCCATATCTACCCCCCCATCACCTGCTGCTCTAGCTGCTTGATTGTCCTATCCACAGTATAGCACAATCCCTGCTTTTTCCTTGCTTTATGGTATCATA
>CAZLKK010000263.1:0-1147 GCA_964559995.1 uncultured Chloroflexaceae bacterium | reverse complement strand
ATGCCAGGGAAAGCATCCCCCATATCGCGTACTACCCATTGGAGAAGTTGCGCTTTTTCGGCTCGCGTCATCTCTGGGAGCAGGTGTTCTATAGTTTGCAGGTGGGTTGTCATTGTTTGCGGGTTCCTTTCATGAAACCATCTGCTTGAATTATCCTATCCACAGTATAGCACAATCCCTGCTTTTTCCTTGCTTTATGGTATCATACATAGCAGTCCTACCTGAATTGTGAATGATACAGAGCAACCATAAACCAAGAACCTTTGCTCTCTCTGCGTCTCTGTGTTAAAAATTCACATTTCATCTAGGATTGCTATATAGCTGAATGAGCGTCAATATATTGAGCAACATGTTTAGCTCCACACCGTTGTTCGACCTTATTCTGTTGCCCATTCCATCTTGAGCTTTCGATGGTGTAATGCACAATCACGAAGGTACAAATTGATTAGGGTTTGGTATGGTATCCCTGTTTCTTCGGTCAGAGATTGAAAATAAGCCACTGTGTCTTGGTCTAGTCTTAGCGTTACAGGTTGCTTTAAATAGGTAACGAAAGGATTTTTTCTTCCTTTCATGTGGGAAAAATCATAATGATCTCTCATTTTATTTGCTTCCAATACTCTTGCTCTTCATCTTTATCTGCTTTTCTCGCGGATATGATACGGATGACTGTTTCGCTCTCCCGAAAACAGTGGCAAACAACAAGTGCTTGTGGTTTAAAACTCAGTCCAAGCAAAATAAATCGGTCTTCTTCCTCTGAATGATCAGGATCGAAGAACTGGATTGCGTTTTCGTCATAAAACACGGTGCGAGCCTCTTCAAAGGACACCCCATGCTTCTTTTTGTTGGACGAAGCTTTTTTCTTGTCCCACTCGAAGCGGAATTTATTCATATGTACACTGTACGTATGCCAGCAAAAATGACATGGTAAAATTCTACGAGCAGACCTACTCTCTATTTAACAGACAGCAGAGCCATTTGCCTCGTTTGCTTCTTATAAGAAGAGTATACCACATAAACACATACGTGTGAAGCCTTTTTTTACACAGCCGAACGTTAGGAATCATTCACCTCTGTATAGTAATCCTACCTGACTTGTGAATGATACAGAGCAACCATAAACCAAGAACCTTTGCTCTCTCTGCGTCTC
>CAZLKK010000262.1:0-6147 GCA_964559995.1 uncultured Chloroflexaceae bacterium | reverse complement strand
GCCATATCGGTACGTTCTAGCAAGCGGGCGCAGTCGTCTAGGATATGTGCTAGACGGGTATCTAATTCAGGAGATGCTACATAGGAGAAGAGCTGCTGCAACAGCGGAATGGGGGGAAGAGCAGAGGTAAGGGTATAGCGGGTGAAGGATGATGTATCAGGGGTAGTCACCCGTGCGGCAAATAGCCCATACACCAGCGTTTGTGCGTACATATCCGCAAACTCCGCGGGGGAAAGGGTGGGGAGCAGCGTTTGTTGGAAGGCGACAAATTGGGTGTACAATATCCCCCGCTGCCCCTCGTCGTTCAGTATAGTAGTGATGACTTCAACGAGGGAATGAGCAGTATGGGCAAACTGTTGGGCTAGGGCATTTGACGTAGCAATAGTACTCATTAGGGAATTGTAGCATAGGTTATCACTATTACCCCAACGGCACCGCCCCAGGGTCATAGCAACGTCCGATCAACCCCCATCCCCTTGCGGCTCCCCCTCGCCCTACAATGGGATCGACGGCAGGGGGCATATGTTCAAGGGAGACACTTCACCTACTCATCCTCGCCCCGCGCTCGCCGCCGCGCTCGCTCCTTTGCCAAACGTAGCCGTTCCAGGGGATCATCGGGGGTATCTTTGGTCTCTTTGTCGGTAGGTGGCGAGTCAGCTTTCGTGGTATGGCTTGGGGGAGCAGGTTTAGCGGTAGGAGATGGGGGTTGCTCCGCTTGTGTTGCTTGGTCCTGGCTTGACTTTGCCATAGGAGCAGATGTGCCGGTGGCACGGTGTTTTGCCTGCATAAGCCGAGACATCATCGGGTCGGGGGTGGCAGGTGATGGGCTGCGGGTATGTGGGGGCAAAATCCGTTGCCTCCACGCTTGCACCCATTGCCAGTCTTGCCAGCGCAGGTTAAGCCGGCGAACGGCTATGTCAAAAGGCAACAATACCAATGCCAGAATGAGCAAGGGGAAACCGATTTCTTGAGCGCGAGAAACGCTCTTCAGGTTGTGGGCAAAACTAGCGGCAGGATCAGTAATACGTGAGCCGCTGGTTAGTGATGCAAGGTCTTCAAGCAGGGTGGGGTTATCCTGATGCTGGCGATACTCCGACGAGTAGGGGACCACCATACCTACCGTCTCCTGCATAAGCGTAGTTGTCTCATTGCTGCCCACCAACTGGAGCATGTAGGTACCGGGGGTTGGGCTGGCAATGGTAGCGCGGTATTCACCCGGTGCAACTTGGATGAGGTCAATGTGCTGCGTATCGCTTGTTTCTCCCTCGCGCAAGGCTTCATTGCTGATAACACGGGCTTGTAGTTGTATATCCTCTGTTGCTGCACGCCCCTCAGTGCGGGCAATAATGGTCGTGTGGGTTCCCTCGTGTTGTATCTCAGCGGCTATATTGGTGTTGTCCTGCACTGGTATCACCTCATTGACCAGCTGTGCCACAAAGCGCGGGTAGTCTTCCCACGTCACGAGTGAGCTACCCCATTTGCCCTTCATATCGCTAGTCCACGCAATACTGCGCCCTAGCCCATAGTTCCATTCAGCCAAGATAGGCGAGTCATCGTTGGCGGCAAGGATAAGGCGAGCAGTGTTCTTTATCGTGCTGCCGTTGTAGCCATATAGGGTAGGGAACCCTGCATCGGCTACCTGATGCAAGATAGCACTGTCTGCCATAATAACCGGCGTAAACGGCTCTTCTACAAGGTAGTTCCCGGATGCAGTGACAGTCTCTTCCAAGAAAATTTGGGGAACCTCGCTCATATTCGTAGTAGGATAATACCGTCCGCCGCCTTTATCGGCTAGGGGTTTCAGGTATTCTGCCGACCCCTGCCCCGCGGCAATGACCGACAGCGTAATGCCATTGTCGTGCATACGTTGGGCAACATGCCCGTAGTTTTCGCCATTTCCCCAACCGTCAGTAAGTAAGACAACGTGCTTGATACGGGCATCCATACCGTTGAGCGTCTTTTCAGCTTCAAGCAACCCTGCGCCAATATTGGTATTTCCTATAGGTTGCATGCTGGAGATGGCATCTACTACATCTTCGGGGTTGGGGGCGCGGGTGGGGGGCAAAAAGTGGGAGGCAACATCATCAAAGCCAATCACACTCAGCGTATCTTGACTGCCCAACAAGGGCGTAGCTAGGACAATCGCATCTTTGGCAATGTCTATTTTCCTCACCTGGCTGGTTGTGGCAGAGTTCATGGACTGGTTTTCCCCATCGCAATGGCAAGCATCCATACTCCCAGACTTGTCTATGAGAAAGACAAGTCCAAGATTAGGGCGTTCTAGGCGATCCCGTACATCCATTGAGACCGGTAGGGCTTCTTCAATCGGGGTACGGCTATAGCCACCTGCCCCATAGCTCTGCTCGCCGCCTATCATCACCAATCCCTTGCCAAGATCGCGGACATACGCCGGCAGCACAGGCAGCACAGCATCTGGCAACATACGGGCAGGCACATTGACCAATACGACAGCTTGATAGCTGTTGAGTTGGCTTAGGGTTGTGGGCATGTATTCAGGGGCGACAGTTTCGGCAGTGATGTTTGCAGCAGCTAGGGCATCCTGCATATTGCGCGTGTCATCCTCGCTGCTGGCGACCAGCAGGATGCGGGGTATCCCATGCACCTGGACCATCACATCCGTTTCATTGTTCTGGATACGCTGATCGTTTTGTGGCTCTATCCTCGCCCGGAACCGCTGAAACCCCTGCCCCTCTGCCGGTAGGGTATAGGCTATCTCGTTGCGCCCGGCGACAAGCTGTACCTGCTGGCTAGTCAGCACCTGGTCATCAGCAAATAGGGTGAGGCGAGCAGACTGTGCTGTACTGCTCTCTATAACCGTTTGTAAGGCAATATCCTGTCCGTTGCGGGCGTGGGTCGGTGCGTTGAAACTAGCGATGAGCACCTCAGCCGGGCTCTCCGTTGTGGCAATGTTGGACAGGACTACAATGTCTATGGGGATAGTGCGGTCTGCGGCAAGCCGGGCGGCATTGAGCGCATCTCCACTGTTCTCGCCGCCATCGCTCAATAGGACGATGCGCTTTTGTGTTTCCGCCGGAAAAAGTGCCATACCCAGTTGCAGGGCTTTTTCAATGTTGGTATGGGTGGGTTGGGGGAAGGAGCGTATCTGTCCAAGTGTGCGGGAGGTATCAGGGGTGTGCTCAACAAGGGCTTGCTCACCAAAGACGACAATACCTGCCTGATCATCCTCGCGCATGGTTTGGAGTGCTTGACGGATGAAGACCTCTGCCTGCCCACGGGCTTCAGGGGAAAGCGAGTCGCTGCTATCCAGCACAAAGATAGTCGTGAGACGGTCTACGGGAAAGACCAGTTGGGTACCAGCAATGCTTAGGATAAGTGCCAGCATAAGCCCCACGCGCAACGCAAGGCTTATCCAGCGGCGCAGCGGGGAGAGCCGATGGGGGGGCATAAGCGTTATGGCTATGAGCGGCACAAGCACGAGCAATAGTGCTAGTGCTTCCGGGTAGATGAAAGAGATGTATACCATAGGTTGTGTGTTTGGGGCTATGTTCAAGTCATATAATGATAATGATGATTGTTTGCTCCCCTACCCCCCTGCCCCCGCTCCCATTCCAGGGCAAGGGGGAGCCACCACATTGGGCGCACCACCTTGCGCCCCTACACCCGCATACACCCACAGAGGCTAGGGGATGAGGGGGATAACAACCCGCTCCCCTCTTGCCCCCGCTCCCGCCTGTGCGAGGGGTACCCCCGTATGGATAACAATATCATCAATGAAGAAATTACTGTTTGTATCAGAGACATCATCGGTAGTGACCTGGAACATGACCGTAATCGTTTTTCCGGCATAGTTGCTTAGGTTAAAGGCAGAGCCGCCCATCATAGCCCATGATTCAGTTGCCGTAATTTCGCAAAGTTCCATCTTCCCGCGTACATTGCCATCTATCAAAAACTCGAAGGTATCCCCTATACCATCACACTGAGTCTCTTTGGTCGCAAGCCAAAACGAGAAGGTTAAATAGCTAGGGGAGTCTGGTAGGCGTATCTGTTGGCTAATCTGGCTCGTTTCATTACTTGTTCCCCCAAGCCAAGCTAACCAATTCCCCGTGTGCGGTTGAATTGGGACATCGTGAGTGTTCTTGTTGAGGATAAGAAGCAGGTTGTTGGCTGATTTTTGCTCCCAGTGTTCCTGCCCATCCTCAAAACCGCCATTTTTGATGTAGGGCGAGATAGGCGCGGTGTCCTGGATGGTAACAGAAACGTTCTGGGAAACACTCCCTGCGGCATTTTCTGCAACCACAGTAATGATATGTTCGCCAACTTCATCAAACGAGAACGTTAGTTGGTCTTGGGTTGCATCTCGGTTGTGAAGCGTATCCCAATAGGTGTCTATCATCCACGTATAGGACATAGGCAAGGTGACATCTAGCGGGGACACCGTAGCCGTCAGCGTAAAAGACGTATTGATCTCTGCGACAGTTGGTCCTGTGATGACCAACGCTGTTGGGGGAGTAGTAACTATGGGGGCAATATCTTCGGTAATAGAGATAGTTGTGCTATCTACCACGATACCCGCACTGTTGACTGCTTCCACCGATACGGTTTTTGTGCCGGTTGTTTCCCACATATAATACACATGGTCCTTCCCTTGCCCAATAGCCGGCTTGGGAGTCCAATAGTAGCTCATAGTATCGTTGAGCGTATCTGGTGTAGTTGTGGCTTGAAATTGGTAATAGCTATTGGGGTGTCCTTCATCGGGTCCCGTAATGACCACGCTCTCTGGGGTTTCTTCGCCGGTACTTGGGGTAAACTGTGTGGATAGGGTACCGGCAGTCGTTTCTACCCGGATAATTTCATCATTGATGGGATTGCCCATCGTATCTAGTACCAATAGGATAATGCTCGTGGTGCTCTTGCCATCAGCAGGGAGACGTTCCGTTGCTGCCTCTAGGAGCATATCTGATGGCTGCGCCACAGTACCAATGGTTGCGGGTTTGGGGGATGTCCCCTGTTGCCATGGGGATAGGTTATCGGGTAAGCTATTGCTATTGTGAGCTAAGCTAGTGGTTGCCAGACTAGCGTATTGTGCTTTGGACACCTGTTGTTGTATCACCATAGGAAGATACATACGAGAAAGGGAAGTGGTATCTTCAAAAGTAATGTTGGTCACATTGAACAAGGTTTCTGTTACCCCAAAAATCGTTGCCTCCCCCGGAGTAGTCCCCGCCGTCAGTGTCACTGTAGCTATGCCGTTGTCGTTGGTCTGGACAAGGACAGATGAGGAGTTGTTGGTACCGGTGTCTGGGACGTTGTAGGTTCGTCTGACTTGAAACCGCCCGGTTTGTTCTTGCACTTGGTAGGTGCCTATAATACTGCTATTGTCATCGGAAAGGGCGGCATCAATGCTGAATAGCCAGCCGGTATCAAAGCCACACCCCTGGTCGCTGTCTTGTGAGGCAAACTGCCATGAGAGTTTGTTGTCGTTGCGTGTGCCAATAAAGTCATTTGCTCCACAGAAGGGCAAATCGCCCTTGTGGTTGGTGAAGTTGATGGAGCCGGAAATATCCTCGGAGCCGAGGGTTATTTTGAGGGTGACATCGCCAGATACGCCTGCGGCTACACTGATATAGGTACCTTCATAGGTAATTCGCTGCTCCATACTTGTATTAGGGATGGATGCAAAGCTAAACCTCGTTGTTTGTTGGCTTTGGTCGCCGATGGCAAGCAAGGAGTAGGTACCGGGTGTTTCGCTGAACGCGAGCGGTATCTCGCCGGTGAATGCCCCCTGGTCATCTGCTACCATGGGCGAAAGGGTGGTAGAAGAGCCTCCCTGTGATTGCAGGGTGAGCGACACCTTTTCGCCGGGGGTAAAGGCTGCGCCCGTGTAGATAAAGACCGTACTGGGTGTGGCAGTGACTGGAGAAACGCTGACCGTTGGGGCTACAGGGGAGTCGGCACTGTCGGTCACGGTGAAGGTAGCATTGACTGTTTGTTCGCTCTGGTTGCCTCTTGCATAGGAGGTATAGGTGCCATAAGGGTCGCCAGCTTCTACATGCCATCCACTACTGATGTTGCCGCTATTATTTTTTTGACTTCAGGGGTCTTCAGTAAAAAAAGCAAAGGAATGAATACAAGCGGAAATGCCAGCCACGAAATCCTTGATCCGTT
>CAZLKK010000261.1:0-6189 GCA_964559995.1 uncultured Chloroflexaceae bacterium | reverse complement strand
TAATCGTGGCTTCTGGCAAGGCGGCGCGTACTTGACGGATGGCTTCTGTGGTGGGGACACCCCAACCGGCAAAAGCACTGGCTACCCGTACCCGATGCTCTGATGTTTGGCGAAACCGCTCAACCTCGCTCCAACTTGTGCCACCTGCGCCTGCCACATCAATAATATGCACCCCGGCATCGTAGAGCCGCCGAGCATCTGCTCCGCTAATGCCATTCCCCACTTCTTTAGCGACCACGGGAACGGGCAGCAGACGGCATATCTGCTCAATTTGCTGGAGCAAGCCGCGGAAATTGACATCACCTTCTGGTTGTATCGCTTCTTGCAGGGGGTTGAGGTGGAGAATGAGCGCATCTGCTTCGATCATATCAACGGCACGTTGGCATTGCTCTATGCCAAACTCATAGTTGAGTTGTACTGCGCCGATGTTCGCCAAGAGCGGGATACGGGGGGCTACACGGCGGACTTGGTAGGTGTAGGCGAGCCGTTCGTCTACCACTGCAGAACGCTGCGACCCTAACCCCATAGGGAGTTGGAAATGTTCTGCTGCCTCTGCCAGCGCAAGGTTAATCTGCTCGGTAGCTTGTGCGCCGCCGGTCATGGAGCTAATCAAGATGGGCGCACCGATGCGCTTGCCAAGAAAGGTTGTCGTGGTATCCACTTCGGCAAGGTCCAGGTCTGGCAATGAGCAATGGGGGAGGTGGTAGGCGGCAAATCCTGTCCCTATACCTTTGGCTAACACATCTTCACGGAGAACAATACGAATATGATCGAGCTTGCGTTCCTCTATCAATGCAGAGTCTTGCAACGGGAGCGCATCTTCTATCATGAACACACCTACCTCTAGCCAAGCGAATCTTCGGAAATGCTTATGAACAAAGGGGACATTTGCCTATATATGCGCTCAACCAAGATGACTTGTGGTACCTGTCCACATAAGCCTTTGTTGGATGAGAAAACCTATGCGGGCTATGATACCACAAGCAGTATAGGAGGGCAAATGGTAGCTACTGCTAGGGGGCAGCTCGAAGGGGCAGGAGGCAAAGGGGGGCTATGCAGTAGCATCTTGCCCGGAAATCCTGTCCGGTATCTGGGTTCATCTATGTTCATCTATGGTTAAACCTTGCCCGGAATCGGTATGACCTACCCCTGAAAGTCACCCCCGCTCCCATAGGGCGAGGGGGTGCCGACTCCCCTGCTCCCCTCGGTGGGGGCAGGGGCAAGATGGGGGAGAGCTATGCCCCTGTAAGTGGTATTGCATATGTTTGCAAGATTATTGCCTTACATGGTATACTCTGCTAGTATAGTCAAATAGTTTCTCGCAATGGCGATCCAATTGAACCCGTGCTATTGTAGCCTGTCGGTCCGCCTTGCAAAAGCGAATAAGATGCTTTTTTTCTGTGGAGGATTCCAACGTGTCAGCTCAAGCTCAGTCCCCAACCATTCGGGTGCAAGAAACACAGAGTGATGGAAAATCCCATGAACGTATCATTACCCTAAGCCAACGCCCTATGACCATAGGACGCAGCAAGAACAATGATATTCAACTCTCAACCAACCTCATTTCTAGCAACCATGCTCGCATAGAACCGTACAACAATGGCTATTGCCTTATTGATGTGGGCAGTACCAACGGGACCTTTTCAGGACAACAACAATTAGCCAAAAACCAACCCCACCCGCTCCGCCATAACGATACGGTCTGTCTTGGCGCACCGTGTGGTGGTAGCAATGTCGTTGTCATCACCTATCTCGAAGCCCAACCAGCAGCACAACAACAACCCCCTTCCCCAACGCCCATACGCACCCCCATGCCAGCCCAATCGCCTACCCCCACGGCTACGCCAACACCGGGGGCTGCATCCCCAATGACGCAGATGCTCAATTTGAGCTTTAATCCCCAAGCAGCCAAGACAACGATAGGGCGCGAGGGATGCGATATTAACCTGAACCACCCAATGGTCTCACGGTTTCACGCCCAGATAGACCGTATGGCAGACGGCAGCCATGTTTTGCGTGATGCTGGTAGCACCAATGGCACCTTTGTCAACGGGAATCGCATCAACCACTTGATATTGTCAAATGGGGACATTATCAAGATAGGCCCATTCAAGCACATCTACCAGACAAATGGGATTGTCCAGTTTGACCAGCGTGGTGGACTACGGGTTGATGCGCGAGAGTTGCATCTTGAAGTGATGGTCCAGGGGCAAAAGCGTACTATTCTGAACAAAGTTTCGTTTAGCATTGCCCCGAAAGAATTTGTTGCCCTAGTCGGGGGGAGCGGTGCAGGCAAAAGTACCCTGATGAAAGCCATTGGTGGCTTTAACCCCGTGAAAGAAGGGAAGGTCTTTGTCAATGGGGATGATTACTACTCCAACTTCGACTCCTACCGCACGATGTTGGGCTATGTTCCCCAAGATGACATCCTCCACCGCACCCTGCCCGTCAGCAATACGCTTGGGTATATTGCCAATCTGCGGTTGCCGCCTGATACCAGCAAGGCAGAGACCAAACAACTCATTGACCAAGTGCTGGACACGGTAGACATGACCGAGCACCGCGACAAAGATGTGCAAGACCTCTCCGGGGGGCAGCGCAAGCGCGTCAGCATCGCCGCCGAACTGCTGGCAGACCCCAACCTCTTCTTTCTTGACGAGCCGACAAGCGGGCTTGACCCAGGTATGGAAAAGAAGATGATGCAGACCCTCCGCAAGCTGGCAGATTCTGGGAAAACTGTCGTTTTGGTGACACACGCCACCGAAAATATTGACCAATGTCACCAAGTGGTCTTTATGGCAAAAGGACGACTCATCTACTATGGTCCCCCCACACAAGCTCTGGGCTTCTTTGGGGTACAAACCTTCTCTGAAATCTACACCCGGCTTGATGGCTCTATCAATGAACCAGATAATCAAACGGCGGTACAAAGTGCGCTCCAGAGTGAATTGGCGGCGTGGCGACAAAGCCACCCGCAAGACCGGGATATTCGCATAGAGGTGCTCTGGGAGATGAAGTACAAGAACTCTCAGCAATACCGCACCTACGTCTATGACCGTCTCCAACAACCGCCACCAGAGCCAGTAGTAGGCGCAAGCAAGGATAAAAGCGGCAACAGCCCGCGCCTCTCGCCTATCCGTCAATATATGGTGCAAACAAGACGCTACTTTGAGCTAGTCTTTCGTGACAAGGTAAACCTGCTCATCCTGCTGGCGCAAGCCCCGATTATTGCTATTTTGCTCTGGTTGTTGGCGCACAGCGAAGCCCTAGTCGGAGTGGTAGGTAAGGACCTCATCCCACGGGTGCAGGCGCAGAGTTTGCTCTTCGTCATAGCGATTGTGTCAGTGTGGTTTGGTATCAATAATGCTGCCCGTGAAATAACCAAAGAGTTTCCCATCTTTGATAGGGAACGTATATCCAAACTCAATATCTTCTCCTATCTCTTTTCCAAGATAACTGTGCTAGGTGTGCTGATATTTATCCAAAACATTTTGCTCTTGGGCATTATCAGTATCCCCATAGCAGAGCAAGGGATAGAATTTCCTAGCACTCGTATGCTAGACCCGCTGCTCCTCCCGGTATGGTTAGAGATGTTCATTACCATGCTGTTGACCTCTCTAGCAGGCACGGCATTGGGGTTGCTCATTAGCTCGCTCTCCAAGACCCCCGACTGGGCAACGAGTTTTGTTCCCTTGTTGCTTATTCCCCAGGTGCTCTTTGCTGGTCTCATCTTCAAGATAGAAGAGGTTAGCAAGAATATAGATAGTATTGGGGAAATTATCAATGTGATTGTCTTTGGGCTATCGTTGTTGATGATTAGCCACTGGTCATTTGATGCGTTTGGGACGACCTTTAACTTGGGAGACATGTGTCAATTGCCCAATATTGAGGTAAAAGACGAAAATGGTGATTGGGAAATTGTGTCTCAATGCGAGAAAAGTGAAGAATTAGAAGAAGACACCGAAGGGTTAGATTGCGAAAAAATCCCTGAAGGGTGTGACCCCCCACCGGAAGGATGTCCCCCAACAATACCAAATGAAAACTGTATTCTTGCTTCTCCAGATTGCGTGACCAAGATGTGCGTTGATGATATGCCTTTCTTGAAGAATGGCATAGAAGAGCCTGATGCCTTCCCCGGTGCTTTTGGTGGCTTAGACCGTGATGATCACACAGGACACCTACTCCAGTCGTGGGGGGTGCTTGGAGCATTCGTTGTCGTCTGTCTTGGCGCAACGGTCTTTCTGCTACGAAAACGTGGTTAGCAATATGCAAGCGAAGCTAAAGGAGCTAGGTCATGATGAAACGGTTACAATGGCTCATAGGGCTACTACTTATCCTCACCCTTGTTGGTTGTACCGAAACAAGCAACAAAGGTCGTGGTGGGGATGAGGAGCCTGCGATGAGTGATGACGAAGCGGCAGTCCAAGTGGTCAAGGATTTCATTACCGCATCAAAAGACGGGGATGTGGAGCAGATTATTAACCTGATGGAGCCAGATGAAAACCTTGATACCAAAGGTATGTATATGGAGCTACAAACAGCTACCAGCATGATGGAGCAGGTAGACACGGAAAATGAGGAATACACGTTGCAAGAGAACAATGGCAAAAAAGCCGAAGTCCTGTATAAAGCGAGTGTCTCCTTTGCTGTCAAGGGGGGACCCCAACTCCAACAAGAAGTAGAGTCCCTCTTTACCGTGGTGAAGCAAGATGGCGAGTGGTATATTCGGACTATGCGACCAATTACCGAGGAGCTCCCATTGTGAACATGTATAAATACCTCAAAACAGTAGTGCTTGTCCTTGTGCTATTGTCTGTTTCCACGGGACTAGCGATAGGGCAGGGACCAGAACCCAACGATCCCCTTTACGAAGAACAGTGGGCATTGGAGCGTATCAATGCCCCTTGCGCTTGGCAGCAAACTACCGGTAGTCAACAGGTCACGGTAGCCGTTGTGGATACCGGCGTAGATTTGGGACACCCTGATCTCGTCGGGCGGCTGCGTGATGATGGGTATGATTTTGCTGAGGATGATCCTGACCCAAGCGATGAGCAAGGACACGGTACGCATGTGAGCGGTATCATAGCCGCTACCGCCAACAACGCTGAGGGTATCGCCGGGCTTGCTCCCAACGTGACCATACTGCCCGTGCGTGTGCTTGGTGACGAAGGTGGCGGTTCAGACCAAATGATAGCGGATGGTATTCGCTATGCTATCGAGAAAGATGTGCAGGTCATCAACCTAAGTTTGGGGGCTGCCTTCTTTGTGATCAATGTGATGCCAGAGAGCAACGCGGCAATTGTTGAAGCCAGCGATGCCGGGATATTGGTAGTGGTAGCCGCTGGCAATGACTACCTGCCCTTTATGAATGCGGTAAACATTGAGAGTTTAGAGGCAATGGTTGTTGCCGCGTCAAATGAGCAGGAGGAACGGGCAGAGTTTTCTAACTTTGGTCCGTGGGTATCCGTGACGGCACCGGGGGAGGACATCCTTTCCACAATGCCCACGTACCCGGTCCAGATGACCAGCGAGGACATCCCTGCCAAATATCGCTCCAGTCAAGACTATGACACCTTGAGCGGTACGTCTATGGCTGCGCCCTATGTCTCAGCATTGGCAGCATTGGTCTTCTCGGTTCACCCCGACTGGACCCCAAATCAGGTGCGTGATGCCATAGAAGATCATGCCAATCGGGATATTTACGAAGACGAGACCTACTTGGAAATCCTGATGGCACTAGGTGCAGGACGCATTGATGCCTGTGGTACGCTGAGTGAGTAGGCGAAGATGGGTGCGGGGGGAGCCAAATACCCCCCCCCGCCCTCTGGGAGCGGGGGTAGGAGGAGACCCACTCCTCACTCCCGCCTGCTACGGATAGTCAGCCAAATATTCACAATCAGCGCAATGAGAAAACACCCCAACGCCAACCAGTAGCCTACAAGATACTTGACCTGTATCAACCCACTGTCGCGTAAGAAGTCACCTAAACCGGGTAGAGGCAGGTTGCCTATTCCCCCCCCATCGCCAGGAATACTCGCATCGTTGTTTCTCAACAATAGCTCATTGCTAATGCCGGTTTTGAGCAAGAACATATTGGCTGTCCCAAGCAGACCAGCAACCACCCCAACAATAGGGGCAAACCTTTGCCGCAAAAACCCTGCCACAATACCCACCACAATAGCCACGACA
>CAZLKK010000260.1:0-6199 GCA_964559995.1 uncultured Chloroflexaceae bacterium | reverse complement strand
CTACCCGCTCTCCCCCTGCCCCCGCTCCCATTCCAGGGCGAGGGGGGGGTGGGATGACCTACCCCAGAACCCCCCCTGTGGCTCCATGTCCTACCCATGGTTGCAGATAAGCGATAGGAATAGGTCTACCAGATGGGGGTCAAAGTGTACCTCTTTGAGCGAGAGAATATACTGGCAGACTTTCTCCTCAGACCATGCCGTACGGTAGGGACGGTCTGAAGAGAGAGCATCCCACACATCCGCAATCATAAACATTCTTGCCGCAAGCGGTATCTCCTCCCCCCGCAACTGTCGGGGGTAGCCACTCCCATCCCAACGTTCGTGGTGGCAGTAGGGAATGTCTAACGAAGGACGGAGGTAGTCAATCGGAGACAGCCACTCATAGGCATAGATCGGGTGCTTCCGCATAATAGCCCATTCCTCATCCGTCAAGGGCCCTGGTTTGAGCAAGATACTGTCCGGGATGCCGAGCTTGCCCACGTCATGCAGCAGTGCGCCACGCCGGATAATCTCTAATGCTTCACCCTCAATGCCAAGTTGCCTAGCCAATTGGATGGTCATATCTGTGACACGCAGCGAGTGACCTTCTGTCTCCTTATCGCGTAGGTCTAGGGCTTTTACCCACCCTTCTAGCGTGGCATTATACGCATGGGCTAGGGCTTCTTTTGAGCTACGTATCTGTTCCTCTGCATGCTTGCGTTCGGTGATGTCCCGCACGTTGATCTGCATCGCCTGCGTATCCGTCCAGATGACATACCCGCCGGTAATCTCCACGGGAAAGCGTGAGCCATCTAATCGTACCATCATCGTTTCAAAGCGTATATCATGCATACTGGTAGAGAACACCGAATTGAGCTGCACAAAACACTGTTCTACCTGTTCAGAGGCGATAAACGACATAAGCGGGTGTCCAACCACAGTGTTGGTTGTGGTATCATCCTGCCCAAGCATCCGCAACATAGACGGGTTTGCTTGGAGGATGATGCTCGTATCGGCAACTATCAACAAGCCATCTGGGGAAAGCTGGATAACCCGCTCAAATCGCGCCCGTTCATTCAGCAGGTGACGATACCGGTTGAGTCGGGTAATCGTGCGGATGCGGGTACGCAACTCTGTATGGTCAAAGGGTTTGGAGATGAAGTCATCGGCTCCCGCTTCAATACCCTGGATACGCGATTCTCGATCATCGAGGGCAGTAATCATAAGTACCGGTACTTCAGAGAGTAACGGGTCTGCCCGCAGTTTACGACACACCTCGAACCCATCCATTCCTGGCATCATGACATCGAGAAGGATGAGATCGGGGGTAAGCGCAGCAGCCTGCTGTAACGCTTCTTGACCGTTGTTAGCAAAAGCTAATCGGTAATTGTAGATTGCCAACAACGCTTCTAACGTCTTGCGTCCAAAAGGCTCATCATCAACTATGAGGATGGTGCTTGTCTGGTGCATAACGTATTAGCTCCTCAAAACCAAACAGACAAATTAGAATAATGATTACGATACTCAACGGGATCATGCTCAGAAAAAATCTGACAATTAACCCAATGCTCCACACTTCTCAATAGGGAACCGATATGGGTAGTCATCAGCATACCGTTAGAATCAAGACCTGTCAAACGGTCTGATCTGTACGGGTGTTGTCGAGACGTTGCCTACAACATCTCACCAGGCAGCCCCATTCCCCCTGCTCCGCGTCCCCACCCTATTCGAGCCGCGAGTATTAACGAGCGGATGATTGGGAGCGGGGGCGGGGAGGAATCCCGCCAAACGAGCTGCGAGGGTCAACGAGCGGATGTCTGGGAGCGGGGAAGTTTTGCCATCGTCCTGCCTTGTCGCTTGTCGCCTCTTTCTATGGATATGCGGGTACCGTTGGGACAATCTCTGGACTTGGATAGTCCGGTGCATCGGTTGGGATTGCCGTTGCTGTCGCTGATACCGGGGTCGCCGTTGCTGTCGCTGGTACCGGGGTCGCTGTCGCCGTTGCTGGTACCGGGGTCGCTGTCGCTGGTACCGGGGTCGCCGTTGGGGGTTCTGTTGGAGGTTGTTCCGTTGAGGTAGGGGTTGGCAATACCGGGGTCGCCGTGGGGATAACCGGTGGTGGGTTTACTGGATTGGATACTCCCGTAGTTGCGGTAGCGGTAGCAGTTGGCGCAGGTGGTGGCGGCGTGGGGGTATCAGAAGTGATTTGCTGCACAATGGCAAATATCCCCCCGGCTAGACATGCTACCAGCACTAGGGCAATAATCCCCAACCAAAGCAAGGATCGCTTTTCGCTGGTCTTTGTCCGTTGAACGACCACGTTTTGTTCGGCAGTATCCGATGGTGATAGCGGCGCAGGTGGCGGTATCGGCACTGGAGCAGCTGGTCGTTCGTGGGGGGGGGGAGTGGATGATATTGGCGGTTGTTGGGTTGCAGTAGAGGGTGTGGTTGGTTGCTCTTGGGTGGCTTCCTGTTGGGGAGCTTGTTGGGTCGTATTCCCCTGGTTTATCATAATCGTTGGTTTGCCCGCCGAGGAGAGCGGTTGGGCTAGGTCCTCAATCAACCGTTGGGTCGTCCCCGGTTCTAGGGCTAGGTGATAGCGATTGGTCATCTTTTCCAGTTCAGCAATGAACGCCGAAGCACGGGCATAGCGGGCTTGAGGGTCCTTTGCCAAAACCCGCGAGAAGATGACATCAAACTCAGGGGGAATCCCCCCAATAACGGTACTCAAGCGGGGCGGAGGGGTTTGGTTGTGGGCAATGAGCAGTTGGGGGGTGCTGCCAGAAAAAGGCACGCGCCCGGTGATAATCTCATAAGCTACAATTCCAAGCGCATAGATGTCACTTTTGCCATCCACTCGGCGCGATTGCGTTTGCTCTGGTGAGATATATTCCGGGGTACCCATAAACGTTCCTGATCGGGTGAGGCTCTCCTGGTCCGCTTCGGCTGGTTGGGCAATGCCAAAGTCCGCCAACAACACCCGACCATCAGTAGCCACCATAATATTGTGGGGCTTGATGTCCCGATGCACTGCCCCTTGTTGATGGGCATAGTCAAGGGCTTCGCTGAGGGGCTTTAAAAGGGCTACACAATACCCAAGACCAAGTGCGCCTTGATCTTTCAAGATAGTATGCAGGGTGCGACCCTCGATGTATTCCATCGAGATATAGAGCAACCCTTCGTGCTCGCCGCGGTCATAGACGGTGACAATACCAGGATGCCCAAGACGGGCAACGATGCTGGCTTCCCGCTCAAATCGCTTGACAAATTCGGGGTCTATTGTCAGTTGAGGAGCAAGCACTTTGAGGGCTACAGTACGGTTGAGTTGGCGATCTGTCGCCCGATAGACCCGCGCCATGCCCCCCCTGCCAATCTCCTGTTGTATCTCATATCGCCCTGCGAGAGTTTGTCCTACAAGTTCTTTCAATGCCCATGACTCCTTGAAAAGCTCTATTCAGACCATTCTTCCACATTGCCCGCCTTGTCCCGCGCACGGACACGAAACGCAAATGGCTTTCCCTCGTGGGGACCAAACCATGCATCCGTTGCGGTTTCTTCAATGAGCCAATCACGCCAACCGCCTTTGGGCAACCGGCGTGCTTGCACATCATACGAGGCGATACCGCTTCGGTCATCGCTGCCTTCCCATATCACCCGAAATCCCGTTTCCTCTGGTTCACTGGAGACAATGCGTGATACCGGTGGGGTTGTATCGGGTGGCGGTTCCTGCTTGGCTGCCGCAGCAGCACTGGCAGAGCTATCTACCCATGCCAACGCATCGTAGCGTATCGCCTGCATAGAGTCGCTGGTTATATCATTGAGTTCCACATGACCAGTATCGGTGCCAGCATCCCAGTAGAAGGTACCAAGCGAAGCCCAAGTCCCTGCTGCTGCCTGCTGGTCAAGGACCACATCATCTACCCCTTCGCCATGTATCACACGATAGCGTGCCGAACGGGTCGCGTCTACCTGCCCACAGGCGGGTATATACGCTTGTAGTTCATACCACCCCGGAGCTAATCCCGTTGGGGGTTTCCATGAAGCATGATTCTCGCTGTGGGCAGGGTCGGGGGTCGAGTAGGTCCAGTGATGATGTCCATTGAGACCACACCCCGCATCATACCACGTTGCGTCATTGACCACATAGCCGTCATCCCCATTGTCTACGGCATGCATGCCCTCGGTTAGTTGCGGGACATCTGGGGGTTGCGGCTGCGGCTGCGACTGCGACTGTCCTGCTGCTGCCGCTTGTGCTGGTGCTGCGGGCGCAGTGTAGGGGTCTATGCCCCCCCAATCATCGCTTGCCATTGAGGGAGGTATTTCTTGGTTATTAGAAGATGGGGGAGGGATACTATTTGCTGCACTGCCGGAACCAGGATCACTGCCAAGCCATAAGAAAGAGACCTGAACCCAGTCGTCTGCTGTCATACCGAGGTCATCCCAAAAGGTGCCATCGGCAATGTCTATGCCATTGGGCATCATCACCGTTCGCCCCATCTCGTCAACCCCCCCGTTGTAGCCTTCCAAAAAGGCTGCTTGTGCCATTGGCACCCCCACGGGCAGATCGCCATATCGCCGCTCTGGAGACCAATAATCGTCAGTGGTATTCCAGGGGCCTACATCCCATACTGGCGCAACAACCGAACGTCCATTGTAGGTAATCCGCACTTGATACTCATGCCCCCCATAGGAGGACAACACCCCAAATGATGGCAACGCAACAAACCGATCACGCGGCTGGATAGTGTGACCATTTGCAGTTACCTCCCCAACCAAGCCCTGGCGGGTGGCAAAAATGGTGTAGGTGGGGGCAGTACCCTGCTGGTGGGCTGGCTCTGCTCGCACCTGCCCCACAAGTACCAGCACAACAAGCAAGACAACTATTCCCCCTATACCTCGAATGTCATAACGTAACCACACCATACCAAACTCCTACTTTCCAACGGTCAAATTGTCTAGCGAGGGGACAGCGGCAATCCAGATGGGACCAGCGGTAAAGGCGATCTCTTGCCCTTCGGCATCAAAAAATCGCAGTGGTGCAGCCGCCGATTCCTTGCTCCAGAACATTTCACGCTCTATCCCATCGGCAAATAGGCGAGCTTTGCCCTCACCTATCACTAATTGCTCAATACGTCCTACGGTATCTCCCGCAATAGGATAACTGACCACTTCCATCACCACAACATTGGTAAACGCCAACTGGTTGCCGCTAAATTCATCTACATGCCGATTGTCTCGCCAATAGCGCAAATATGTATTGGTTTTGGGGGCATATTCCCACTGCACTATATCATCATCATAGATGAAAGAGTACTGGAACGTCTGCCTATCTGGGCGTTTATCGGCTGCAATGTTTGGCTTGAAGAGAAAGCCTAACTCATCCGGGTTAAATGCCCCTACTCCCGCATCTTCTACATAGCTTTCCAAAAGTTCGCTACTGGTGTAGAGATTATGTGGAGCAAATTTGGTATTACTCCGATAGAAATAGCTGCCAGCATAGCCATACATCGCGTCCATATCGGCTATTTCTGGGACGTTGGGGGCAAGGTTCAGGCTGGCAGGCGAGCCACCAATGTGGGCATAGACCGCTTGCAACCCCCGCGCCCATTGCACAAAGTATAATCGCGCACTCCGCACGGGACCTATCGCCTCTGCTTCAGGGGAAATGCCGGGGGCAAAGACCGCCATATAGCGGGTGATGCCGTTCTCCACCAACGCCTCAATAACGAGTACGGCACTATTCAAGCCAGCGTGGGGGAAGGCATCTCTATGGTTGTCTATCATCACCGCGATGAGCCGCTCTGGTACGTCTCCCCGCGACAACACCCGCTCTGGGGTGGGCGTGGCGGTAGGAGTCGGCGTGGCGGTAGGAGTCGGCGTAGCGGTAGGAATTGGCGTAGTTGTGTCGGTAGGGGTTGGGGTGGTCGTGTTCGTTGGGGAAACTGTAGGCGACACAGCAACCATCGCTAATTCCGCTGTAGCTGTCTCTGCGTCAGACGGTGTAAGGGCTGCGCTGTTTTGGCAGGCGACAAGCAGCAAAAGGACACAAGCTAGGATGAGGTATTGCGTACGAATAGGTCAGCTTCCTTTCTGATAGGTCAATAACAAGTGAGCCATCTGCCAGCATATTGTACCATAGGTCGTTTATCTTGTGCTGCGACAGCTTATTCAAGATCTGCCCCATCCTCTCCCCCCTTACAAGGGTAGGTCATACCAATTC
>CAZLKK010000259.1:0-6216 GCA_964559995.1 uncultured Chloroflexaceae bacterium | reverse complement strand
CCCTAACCCCTGTGGGTGTATGCGGGTGTAGGGGCGCACGGTGGTGCGCCCAATGGGGCGACTCCCCCTCATCCTGGAATGGGAGCGGGGGCAGGGGGAGCGGGGGGAAAGACAAGGGCTTTTTCATGACAAGGGAAAAGCCCTACCACACCCATGAGGGGATAGCTATGTCCAAGAGTAGCGTATCTCACCGCAACATGGTACACTGATAATGTCCTAGCAAATTGGGAAAAACCTCGCAAATTATACGTTAAATTATGATACCGGCTAGGTTCTTATGATGATAGAGAGAACGGGATGACCTACGAACTCAAGACAGTAGACGGCAAATATACCCGGGCATTGAACGGTGATGATTTTAAGACCATCCTTCGTATCGCCTTAAAAAATGGCTGGCAGCCTTCGTCCCGCCACTTGCGCGATGGACAGCTACGGATGAGCATACCGATGAACGTTGACGAAGCCAAAGCCTTAGCCGCAGCGATTGATCGGGGGATAAAGACCGAAGGGGCAACCCTGCTGCCCCCAGTAATTGTCGCTTTTTTGGAGTGCATCGGGGTGTTGCGCCGTGGTAAAGCTAGATTTGTCCTGCGTAAGTGAAGTCCTATGCTTTCATCAAATAGGGTAGCTCTGTGACTTCCCCACAACGCCCCATGCGTCGACGGCTAGGTGACTTTGGCGAGAGTGTCGCCGTTGCCCACCTGAAACGCGAGGGATATACCATCCTAGAGCGCAATTGGCGGTGTCAGACTGGCGAGATTGATCTGGTAGCGCGGTGGCAGGAGGAACTCGTCTTTGTAGAAGTACGTACACGGCGCAGCACCGCGTATGGTAGCCCAGAAGAGTCGCTTACCAAAGCCAAACAACAACGGCTTATTGCGCTTGCCTATGCATACCTAGAAGCCCATCACCTTGATGGTGATGATACCGTCTCTTGGCGTATTGACGTAGTAGCCATAGCCATTGACCAAAATGGGCGCGTGGCACGGCTAAATCACATCCCCTATGCCCTAGAGTCCGGGTGATGCTGTAGGGGGCGAGTGTTCTCCTCGGCTATTCTTGTGTTTCTCTGAACGATTGCCCCACACCCTACGAAGAGTATGGATGCCAGCCCAAAGGGAAGCGGGAGATGAGGGAGCACCTTACCCATGAGCGGCATACTCCTCACCCATCACCAGGGCATGTAACGTCTTGTGCAAGTGTCCATTGGTTGCCAAGACCCCACCTGGACCATACATTGCACCGCTAGGACGCACTGTTGAGACCTGCCCACCCGCCTCGCGCACCATCACCTCACCCGCCAGCGCATCCCACGGGCTAAGGTGAAACTCCCAATAACCATCCATGCGCCCGGCGGCAACATGCGCTAGGTCAAGCGATGCAGCCCCACAGCGGCGTATCCCCTGCACAAAGGGCATCACCCGGCTAAACTCGGTGGTATTGTTGTCCGTACCGGGGTCGCGTTTGTAGGGAAAGCCTGTTGCTATCACCGCTTGGCTCAATTGCGCCACACGGGACACAGACAAGGGTCTCCCATCAAGAAATGCCCCCCCCTCGTGGCTTGCCCAAAACAATTCCCCCATACGAGGGGCATAGATAACCCCTACCACCGGCTGATTATCGTAGCAGAGGGCAAGCGAGACCGCGAAATAGTGCAGGTGATGACAATAGTTTGTCGTGCCGTCTATAGGGTCTATGAACCAAACGTAAGCATGATTGGCAGCCATCTCAAGGGTATTTTCCTCAGCAACAATACCGTGGTCAGGGTACGTATGCTGAATACGCCCAACAAGGTGCTCCTGGACTAGTTCATCTACCTCAGTCACCACATCTATAGCCGATGTTTTCAACCGAGCACTACGGGGGTGATCTAGGTGCTCAAGCAGCATTTGTCCGCCTTCTTGGGCAATCGTCTTGCCAAAATCCAGGTAAGTCTCCAAAGCATGGGTCATGGGTCGTTATCCTCATCTTGTTCTTGTGATTCATCTGATGATGAACCGTGACCGTTGGGCAATCGTTGCTCTAACCGGTCCATTCGTTCGATTATCGTTCGTCGCCATGTTTCATCCGCAACCTGGGTTGAGCGCACCCGGTAGAGGATTTCTTCTACCAATCGCTTGACGCTATTACCCACGAGGTCTGCCAACAAGCCAAACTGAAAGGCATTGAGAGCCATAAGGATGAGCACACTGCCAATCAGCAGCGATTGCTCATTTGTTGCCTCCAATATCCCCATACGTCGCCCAATAAACACGTAGGTTGCCCGTAGCATAAACAGTATCCCCACCACAAGAAAGCCAGAACCGATATAGCTAAAGGTTCGCAGTGGCTCAAAGGTCGCATAGGAGCGGGCAATGATAGCTGCCTGACGTTTGACAAAATGCCAGTTCCCTCGATGGAGCTTTGATGGTCGGCGAACGTGATTGGTCTTGATGGGGACAGCTATGACCGACAATCGCCGCTTGCCCGCCTGGATGAGGTTCTCTACCGTGTAGGAAAACTCTGTAGTAACGAACGTTCGCAGGGCAGCCTCACGGGTGAGGGCGCGAAACCCACTCACGGTATCGGGAACATCGGTATCTGACACCCATCGCACTACTGCACTGCCAAGATGCTGCAAGCCTTTTTTGAGGGGGGAAAAGTGGTTAATGTTCTGGACCTGCCGGTCTCCGATGACAATATCTGCCTTGCCGTCTAGTATAGGGGTGAGAAGATAGGGTATCTCACTGCCAGGGTATTGGTGGTCGCCATCGGTGTTGACGATAATGTCTGCCCCCAAGCGCAGGGCAGTGTCTATCCCGGTTTGATAGGCTGTCGCCAACCCTTTGTTGGTGGTGTGACGCACGACATGGTGTGCGCCATTGGCAAGGGCAAGGGAGACGGTATCATCAGTACACCCATCGTCAACAATGAGGATTTCTATGCAATCTATGCCGGGGATAGTTGCGGGTATGTTGGTCAGCACGTCAACTATCGTATCGCGTTCGTTCAATACGGGTATTTGGATAATGAGTTTTTTCATACGTCTAGGAGTAGATGCATGGCTATGGTGTAGCTCACTCTGCACCTACAAGATGTTTCTGCTGTCCTTGCTCCTTCCCTGGTCTTTCCCCCACCTGATTTTACCACAAAATACCAGGTTCCCTAACCCAAGAAGTGGGGGAATGGATGACAGGGCTTTATTAGGGGGTGGCTTCTGTCAAAAAAATAGGACTGAAGGGGGGGTGTCATAAGGGGATAGTCCATGTTATAATAAAGCTACTTTGCCCTTCCGTACTATGGGGGTACGCAAAAGATGGGCTGACGGTACGCTGGTTGTGAGAGGTGATTATCTTATGGACGATACCATGATTGAAGATTTGCTTTGCCACCCAAAAATTCTGGAAACCCACCACCACCTACATCATAACATTTGTAAACACGATCACCTCATCCGTTCGGCGCGGTTTTCCTACCGCTTGGCTCCTCTATTGGGGGCAGATCGCCGAGTGTGTGTTCGTGCTGCCATGCTCCATGATATAAACTCTCGATTTGGCACACTCTCGTCGCACGGGGCAATTGCTGCTCAGTATGCAGCAGAAATCGGAGAAGATACCCAAGTATGTCAAGCCATTATTAGCCATATGTACCCGATTGGCCCCATACCAACAACACGGGAGGGGTGGGTTCTCACAGTGGCAGATAAACTAGCAACATGGACCGATATGACGCAATTTATTCATGGAGTATTTACCGGTAGGAGTTTTCCGTTGCTTCGTCAGCTTCGACACAGTGATCCCTTTTATACACCAAACAAGAAACGAGGGGCAAAGGGTCTATGGAGAACGGTCAAAAAATTCAAGCAGCGTTGGGCAACAATGGAAGGGTTACGATTGTGAAAGAAGAGCGGCAGCAATGTACTACTGTTGAACGTATGATACAGCAGCAGGTACAATCGTTCTTTCAACACCATACCCGGCATGAAAATGGGACAGTTGATGATCTTGACCCTTCGCGGTTTGGGGTAGAGGAGATCAACCTACGCGGGGCAAACCTACGCGGGGCAAACCTGCGCGGGGCAAATCTGCGTGGGGCAAACCTGCGCGGGGCAAACCTACGCGAAGTTAATCTTGATGCTGCCAATCTCAGTACGGCTATGCTCTACGGGGCAAATTTCACCAAAGCGCGACTCTTTGGGGCAAATCTTAACGGCTGTAATCTCGGAGAGGCGATCCTGTTTCAGTGTCGGTTGCAAGGGGCAGATATACGCGGGGCATATATCTGGCGAGTCAATCTCAATATGGCTATCGTGTGTGGGGCAGACTTGCGCGGGGCAACCCTACGGGGCTCCTCGTTACGCGGGACAGATTTACGTGGGGCAGATATGCGGGGAACAGATTTGAGTGAAGCCAATTTGCACGAGGCAGATTTGCGTGGGGCAGATTTGCGCGGGGCATCCTACACTCCTGAGACAAAGTGGCCCGACCACCTAGACCCTTCTCGGCTTGGGGCAATAGCATATGAAACTCCCCCGAAATGGTAGATACGATACGGGAACTTTTTATCAATAAGTATCGTCTTTTTAGTAGTCTCCTTCCGTTTCGTGTTGTTTTTTTGATATAAAGTATCCCGCAGCGAGCAAGCCATTAGATGGTTTCCCTGCGGGATTAGTATTTTTTCCTGTGCTCAAAATGCTCGATCCTTGATGATCTTTGTGTCCTTATACGACCTTATACGACCTTATACGACCTTATACGACCTGACCATATAAGACCGACCATGCAAGGAGGAGGATATGCAACCACACTCCCTTTCCCTGAGCCATACTGCCTTTCCGATGGCTCCCGTGCGAGCAGATGATTTACGCTATATCATTTCCTGTGTTCGCGTTGGTCACTGCTGCTCTGTTGTTGGGCCAAGCAACACGGGTAAGTCTATCTTGTTGCGTTCGTTGACCTTACCGGCTGTCCGCGAGCAATGCACCCGTGACACAGCAAATCTTCCGTTGATCATCTTCATTGATCTGCTTGGCACTGCGGAGAGTGAGTCGGCGTTTTATGACGCAGTGCTTAGTGGTCTCATAGAAACGCTTGAACGGGATGAAGAAGACCAGACTACGCTCATTGAATCACTCCAGCAAAACCACAACCGTATGCTCAACGACTCCAACATGCTCGTTATCCAATCACTCTTTATCCGCAGCATTGATGATGTGATGCTCCATATTCCCGGTGGTCTCGTCATCATTTTTGATGAAATTGACCCCCTGCTGAAAAATAACCTGCCGTCTATCCTCCTTCGCAAGTTGCGCGTCATCCGCGATAAGTACAATGGCAAATTGCGCTACATCACGGGGACTTCGCGCTATATGGAGCGTATCCGTCCAGACGAAGATGTCTATGAATTTTGCGAAATGTTCGATGCCCATATCAGAGTGCTTGTCCCGCTGTGCCAGGAAGATGCCGAACGGTTTATTGAGTATATGGCAGAAAAGTATGATGCCACGCTAGACCCTGCTGCCCGTTCCCTGCTCATAGAACTTTCCGGTGGACACCCCGGTATGCTTGAACGGCTCTGCTATAGCTACTATCGTGTTCGTCCCGATTGCACCGTGGCGATGAAAGACAACGCTAGACGCTTTTTTTTGCACAAGCCGGTGCAACGGGAATGTCAACGGCTCTGGGATGAGCTGGAGTCAGAAGAATGTGATGCTTTGTTATTGCTTTCCCGGAAAGCTACCTGTTTGACCGCCGACCAGCAGCATATGCTTATGATCAAAGGTCTACTCAAGCAACCCATGTCGGAGAAGCAAGAAATATTTAGTCCACTCTTTGCGTTGTTTATCAAAAATACGGAAAAGGGTATCCGGTGCAATCCTGACACGGGGCAGATATGGGTAGATGGACGTGATATGACCACAGAGTTGAGCAGCAGAGAGCATCGTAAGCTGCTCTGTTTGCTCTACCAACATATAGGGGCTGTTTGCTCATTTGAGCAAATTAGCCTAGAGGTTTGGAATACAGACGATACCCCACGCTCAACTATTCAGGAGATGGTGCGCCGCTTACGAAAGCGGGTTGAGCCGCAATGGAGCAACCCCCGCTACATTATCTCGGTGCCAGGTGTGGGCTACCGGTTGGATAGCCCCAAGTAGCGATGGTTGTGGCAAAGACTGGTTTGTCCCCCCATCCCCTCGCCCCTGTGGGTGTATGCGGGTGTAGGGGCGCACGGTGGTGC
>CAZLKK010000258.1:0-6216 GCA_964559995.1 uncultured Chloroflexaceae bacterium | reverse complement strand
GAGGGGGAGCCGAACATTGGGCGCACCGCCGTGCGCCCCTACGGATCGGTTTCTCTCGCGTAGCGGGACGTGGGGCGAGGGGAAAAATATCTGCCACACCCCTTTCGTAGCCACCCCCTCCGTGTGGACAGCAAAGCCTAGAATATGCTATACTGGTCATGCGTAAAGCAGTTGAATGGTTTGGTAAGGTTTGATTATGCGTGCTGTCCTGCAACGAGTACTTTCTGCCGCTGTAACAGTAGATACCCAAGTCGTTGGACAGATTCATTCTGGTCTACTCATTCTCTTGGGGGTAGCAGAAAGTGATACCCAAGAAGAAGCCCAACTCTTGGCAGAAAAAACTGTGACCCTCCGCATCTTTGCTGATGAGGAGGGTCGTTTCAACAGATCATTGCAAGATACCAATGGTGCTGCACTGGTCGTCTCCCAATTTACGCTCTACGCGGATGTTCGTAAAGGGCGCAGACCATCGTTCATCCATGCAGCTACACCGGACCATGCCGAACCATTAGTAGCCGCCTACATAGCCGCCTTGCGCCAAAGGGATATACCCGTTGAAACCGGAGTATTTGGGGCAATGATGCACGTCTCCCTCGTCAATGACGGCCCAGTAACTATACTCTTAGATACCGATATATGGAAGCAGTCCCGTGCCAAATCCCAATCCTAAAAGGATTGGACTTCTCAGACAACGGTCTCCAACGAAACCGTTTGTGTCTGAAGGCGGAGCCCCCGCCTACGAGATTCTATCAGATGAAGCGTCCTTACGCCATTCTCTCTAAAGCGGCTGAAGCGAGGGAAACCCTTGTATCCCACCGCTCAATATGGGGGACTGTACGGGCTATCTTGGTCAAGCACACCCATGAACAAATGGTTTTTCAACAATCGTTCAAGTTATGGTACCATGCAAAGCAAGGTCCTTGCTACGACCCATCCATTTCTGACCATACCCATGATTTCATCAGCCACTCTTCCTGAGAAGAGGATTGCAAGTATGTCATATGTAACCTGTCGTATTCAACGCGATGTAGATGTCTATGTTGCTATAGGTCGTGGACGGGAACTTGCCGACAAACTCGGATTTGATACCATAAACCGGACCCGTATTGAAATTGTTATCCTAGAATTAACCCGCAACCTACTCGTGCATGGCGGAGGGGGAACGCTAGTGCTTGAACACGTTATAGATGGGACACGACAAGGTATTGCTCTACAAGCGCAGGATACCGGACCTGGTATTCCTGACATCGATCTTGCCCTCCGAGATGGCTACAGCACCGCCCACACTCTTGGGGCTGGCTTGCCAGGAGTGAAACGACTCATGGATGACTTTTCCATTGAGTCTACCGTTGGGGAGGGAACCACCGTCCGAGCAGTCAAGTGGGTACCACAAGAAAGGAAATCATGAGCGTTATCTGGGGAGCAGTCAATCGTCCCAAACAGGGGCAGTCAATCAGTGGAGATACCTATGTCGTTGAACCCTACGGGGACAACCATCTCCTTGTAGCCGTAATAGATGGGCTAGGTGGTGGGGAAGAAGCCTCCCTTGCCTCACAAAGTGCCGCCGTGGTCTTAAAAAAGAACCCAGAGCACCCGCTAGAAGAACTCATCCGCCAATCCCATCAGGCACTTCGCAGTACACGAGGGGCAGTTATCGCCTTGTTGCGCCTTCACACCACCACCCAACAAGCTGATTTTATCGGGGTGGGAAATATTGGTATCCAAGTGTATAGCACCAACCAAATCAAACCCATTTCCAAAAATGGTATTCTTGGCTACCGTATGCCAACCTTGCTCAAGTTGAGCTATACCTACAATTCTGGCGATACTTTCGTTCTTTATAGTGATGGAATCTCAGGACGCTTTAGCATGGATAGCAAGATAGATAAAACCCTTGTTCCCCAAGATATAGCCCAAGCGATCCTTGATCTGTATGGTAAATCAAACGATGATGCAACAGTTGTGGTACTTCGTGACGGTCAGGATTAGTAGGTTATGAGTGTTGCACTGGACCATTGGCTCATTGAACATCGAGAGCACCTATTGCCAGGTTGGTTATCTGCGCTGACCACAGCGCAGCCCTATACCACCAATGGCGATGGGACACAACCCCATGAGGAAAGTCAACGCCTAGAAACGTTGCTGGCGTTGATAACCGACAAGACCACTGAAGATGCCCTCGGCAGCATCTACGATGGTCTCGTGCATGCTGCCCGTGGCGATAAGCACATGCTCGATTCCCAAATTCAAGGCTTGATTACCGCCCAGGGCAACCAACATGGCAAATTGCCTGATTTGCTCTGCATATCATCGCTCCTTCGGCAAAAAGCATGGGACATACTCCAACAAGACGTGAGCAATCCTGCTGCTACCTTTAGCCTCATGGGACAACTGAACCAACTCCTTGACGAGACCATACAACTCCTTGCCTACCACTGGGAAACGAACATTGAAGGCGAAATACAAGAACGCATTAGCCAAGCCGAGTTTATCGCCGAGAGTATGGCATCTGCCATTGAGCAGGCAGACCGTACTGCCCTCCAACTCTCTTCGCTCAACCTTGCCTCTCAACGACTCTCTGCCAACCTGGAAAATACCGAAAAACTCATAGAACAAGTGGGAAGTACCCTCCTAGAATTGATAGGAGTAGCGCATATTTCCCTCTGGATACCCACCGAATTTCTTGACTATGAAGCAGGGGAACAACCCATCTTATCCCCAGACAAAGCCAACGTGACGCTGCGGGCTGTGCGTGGCTGGGGCAAAGAAACGGCAACCTCCTCCTCCATCATCGATATAGCCGGTATGGAATTGGATAGTTCCCATCATCACGATGTCGTCTGGCGATCCTATACGCGAGCCTCTATTGTCTTTCGCCACCAACCCGACCCATCAGTTGTTGGAGAGTGGTACCAGAAAGGCTGTGGTATTCTCGTCCTGCCTCTGCTGGTCAAAGAGATAGCCATAGGGGTTGTCTGTTTGCAAGACTCCGACCCCGAAGAACGCTTTTCCCGTTCTCAGCAAGATATGGCACGCGCTTTGGTCAACCAAGCGGCAGTAGCCTTAGAAAATGCTCGCCTCTACGACCAGATACGCACGTTTAATATCCAGCTAGAAAAGCAAGTGGAGGAGCGCACCAAACAACTCCAAGCAGAACGAGACCGCTTGGGGACGGTGCATGAGATTTCTACCGAAATTAGTAGCACGCTAGACCTTGATACGCTGCTCCAAACCTCACTCGCAGCATTGGCACGCATTACCAATGTGGAATATGGCTCTATTATGCTGCTAGAGGCAGATACCGGACATCTCGTCAATCGGGCTACTTTAGGTCATAAGACGATCAATACCTTTACCCGCTTCCCCCTAGGCTCTGGGGTTGCCGGGTGGGTAGCCCAACACAAACAACCAGCCCTCATTGAAAATGTCAGTAGTGATGACCGATGGATACCGCTCCCGTTGTCAGTCAGTGATTCTGCCAGCAAACAGCACGGCTCTATGGTAGCTGTTCCCCTCTCTGCCCATAGCCAAATTTTGGGCGTACTGATACTTTCCCATTCCCAATTGGGCTATTTCAATGAAGACCATCTCCGTCTGCTAACAGCAAGTGCCGGGGCTATTGCCATTGGTATCAATAATGCCAATATGTACAATGCCATCTTTGAAGGCATGGAACGCAGTAGTGAACTGCTCCACCGTCAGCAGATGGAGACCAGCAAGATGGAAGCTATCTTGCAAAGTCTCTCAGACGGTGTGCTGGTGTGTGATACCTATGGCGAGATTCTCTCGGCAAACTATGCCGCGGGACGTATCCTCCAATGCGATATTACCGACCTGTTTATGGGCACAACGCTGCATGATGTGTTGCAAGACCTCTTGGGCCCACGGGTCAACGAGATGCCCCTCAAGAGCCTGCTCGCAGACCCGCTTACCCATGACCAAGAATCCCGTATTATTGAGGCAACCGTTGAGGTTAAGATGCGGATGATTAGTCTCACAATGGGGCCCGTGCTCAAGGATGACCAAGAACTCATTGGCGCACTATTGCTTATGCACGATATTACCCGTGAGGTTGAAGCGGAACGGATGAAGACCGAGTTTATCGGTACGATGTCCCACGAACTCCGCACCCCGATGACGGCAATCAAAGGGTTTACGCAACTGCTGGCTATGGGGGGGCTTGGTCCCGTCAATGATACCCAACGGGAATTTCTCAATACCATACAAAACAATGCCGAACGGATGATCTCGATGATCAACGATGTGCTGGACATTACCAAAATTGAGACGGGCAGCATAGATATGGAACTGCGGCCTATCCACCTTGCAGAGTCGCTCAGTGGGGTAGTATCCGAGTTGCAATCGCTCAAAGAGTCGCGCCAGCATACGCTGGAAATGAGCATCCCTACGGGATTACCATTGGTGCATGCCGATAGTTCGCGTTTGCACCAAGTTCTGACAAATTTGCTCTCCAATGCGTTTAAGTATACACCACAAGGCGGCGAGATTACCATAGCGGCACGCGAAGTGTCCCTAGATGATCTCCCAGAACATGTACGAAGGCAGCTGTCCAAAGACCAAGAGTATGTGTTGGTTGAGATACAAGATACCGGTGTTGGAATTTCCGATAATGAGCTAGACCTCATCTTTGAACGATTTTATCGCACAGAAAATAAACTCAAGATAGAGGCAGGCGGTACAGGATTAGGATTATCGTTAGTTAAGCCATTGATTGAAGTGCTTGGCGGAAACATTTGGGTAGAAAGTACGCTAGATGAAGGGAGTACCTTTACCTTCGTTCTCCCTTCAGTATAAACAGCATGGCTAGGTTTCCTGCATAGATAAGGTCTGGTTATGTGATAATGCACCGGCTTGCCGGTACAGGCTGGCTCCCCTGAATTGAGTTTTGCCATGAGGGGTAGCGTACGTAATCTATACGAGTGACAAAGTGAATAGGGGTTGAGGCAATACTGTTGCTTCAACCCCTTTCTGTCCCCTTAAAGACAGAAAATTAACCCCATAATCTCTGTGAGAACACCTTCTCCAGAGACCATCGAGAAAGGATGTGTACTATGTATACCAATCAACAAACCCCAAACCACACCTACCAGAATAGCGGGATAGCCCTTGTTGTTATCCTAACCAGTATTGGCTTGCTGCTCTCCATTGCCCTGTCACCAAACGTACCTGCCTCGTCTCCTCCCTTTGCAGGGAGCAATTTCTTTACCACAGCAGGCAACGGGAGTGTCCCTGTGGACCTGACGTTTGCGAACACTGATGATACCGGCACTGTCATGCTTATCGCCTTTTCCTCAACCCGCAGCGGTGGGAACAACTGGGACATCTACACGATGAACGTCGATGGCAGTGATACTCCCCGCCGTCTGACTACAAACGAAGCGATGGATATAGACCCAAACTGGTCAAACGATGGGAGCCAAATTGCCTTCGTTCGCAAGACCGACAACAATTCGGAGGACGAAGAGATTTATACGATGCAGGCAATAGATGGAAGCCAACAACGCAACCTTACCAATAATGCTGCCCGTGATTACTCGCCGGAGTGGTCGCCAGACAACCAGCGCATCGTCTTTCAATCTAACCGAAATGGGCAGTTTCACATTTTCGTTATGGATCGTGATGGGGGCAATGTGCGCCAGCTGACCACCGAGGGCAACAACTACTCGCCCTCGTGGTCGCCAGATGGCACTCGCCTTGTCTATATTTCCAAGCGGCAAGATGACTACGGCGAAATCTACCTGATGGATGATGACGGGGGAAACAACCAACAGATCACAGACAACCAAGCAGCAAACGACAATCCCGTCTGGTCTCCGAATGGCAAACTCATTGCCTACCAATCATCTATTGGCAACCAGGATGAGATTTTTGTCATGCATACCGATGGTACAGATGCAAGGAATATTTCCAACCATGCCGGTATTGATTGGGAGCCAGCTTGGTCGCCAGATAGTGCTTATGTAGCGTTTATGTCAAAGCGAACCGGGGTTTTTGATGTCTTCATTGTGTCTGCTGATGGGTCTGGGTTGCGAAATGTGACGAATACCATTAGGTATAATGACGGTTTCCCGGAATGGTCGCCAGAGTTCACCCCTACGCCGACCCCAACGATTACCCCTACTGCGACCTTGAACGCACCGGAGATGACGGCGACAGCGGGGGGACCAACGCTTACGCCAAGACCAGCAGAGATGA
>CAZLKK010000257.1:0-6231 GCA_964559995.1 uncultured Chloroflexaceae bacterium | reverse complement strand
CAACTCCAAAAGAGCCTTCAAGCGCACAGGTTTACCTGCTTCTGGCATAGGTACCCTCCTTGCTTATAAGCAATCATAGGCAAAAATCAGGAAAGATGCTTAGGAAGGCTCTGTTAAACCACAAGATACTCCCTAGCTACAGTTTCCTGACACGCTGTAGTTTATCCATGATACCTTATGTTTGTTAGAGTGTGAAGGGGGATTTTTGCAAGATTTTTGCGAAAAAACCGGAGAAACTGGACATTCATCTGCTATATCAAGACAACCATCAATTTCCTGGATACAACCCTATCGCTGATTGGTATATCTGGGCGAATGACACCCCCGTTGCCCGTGCCAAATCCGCGCAATCGTCATACTCTGGGGTACTAGAGACCACCTTGCCGCCGATGAGCTTCTGTTTGAGCCGCACCCGCCCCCAGGTCGTTTCTACTTGGACAATTTGTCGCTCAGCGATACATCGTTCGTTGGTTTCCCAACGCACCCCAAACGTGGGGGTTTCATGCAAGATAAGCTGTGCGAGGGCATCTCTGTCGGTGGGATAGGCTAAACAGGAGAGTTGCACCGCTGGTCGCCCTTTCTTCATCACGAGTGGCGTAGCCCATGCATCAAGCGCACCGGCTGCCAACAACTGCTCTATAGTATAGGCGACAAGTTCCCCCGTCACATCATCCAAATTACAGCGGAGCTCGACAACATGTTCATAGGGAGTGGTGAGCGAAGAGCATGGGACACTCGGTTGCCCCCCCTCCCCTGCCTCGCGTCCCACCGTGGGGGGAGCGGGGTGTTCGTGGGGATGGTCATGGTCGTGATGATGCTTGTGATTGTGGGTACCTTTCCCAAGCCACACCCGTAGCCCATTAAGCCGATCATATCCCTTGTGACCAAAGCCATAGCCGATATGCTCTACCTGCATAGGAGGCTGTCCAAACTGGGCTAACTCTGCCAGCAATGCTGCCGCAGTAGGGGTCAGCAATTCGCCGCTACTAGCAGCGGGGACTATGGGTACTGTTGCATCTGCCAAGATTTTGAGCGTAGCGGGGGCAGGTACGGGCAATGGTCCATGCGCCGTCTCTACCCACCCATTCCCTGTGGGCAGGGGAGAAGCGTAGACCTGCTCAATACCAAGTAGGTCAAGCGCAGCACATACCCCCACCATATCAACAATGCTATCTACAGCCCCCACCTCGTGAAAATGCACCGTATCGAGCGAAACGCCATGCACAGCTGCCTCGGCTTGCGCTAGGCGGACAAAGGCTGCCAATGCCCAGGAGCGGGTGCGGGGGGGCAGAGGACTCGTTTCTAGCATAGCGCGGATGTCTGCCCAAGTGCGGGATGGTTGCGGCGTATGCTCATGCACCGTAAAGCGGCTCCCCCGCACATGGTGGCTTGTCACAACGGTATGCTCCAACGTATAGCCGTCTAGCGGCAGATGGGCAAGCACCTCTTCAAGGGCTGGCATATCCAACCCGGCATCAAGCATACTGGCAAGCAACATATCGCCTGCTGCACCATGAAAGCAATCAAAGTAGGCAATCTTCATGCGTCTGTTCCCTTTCGTTCTTCTGCGGCACGGTTGGCAATACGGGCTGCCATAGCCCCCGCCCCAATGCCATTATCAATATTGACCACTGCTAATCCGGGCGCACAACTCTGGAGCATGCTCATGAGGGCTGCCACCCCATCGCCGCCGAGTCCATAGCCAACAGAGGTGGGTAGCCCAATGACAGGGACATCTCCCAAGCCAGCGACTACCGAAGGCAATGCCCCATCCATCCCTGCCGCCACAATGAGCACGTCTACTGGCGAATCAACGAGCATAGCTTGCAGGGGGGCTTGCAGCCGGTGCAATCCTGCCACCCCCACATCATACGCTGTTTGGACGGCACAGCCAAGCTCACGACACAAGATACCTGCCTCTTCTGCTGCGGGGATGTCTGATGTTCCAGCGGTAAGGATGCCCACGCACCCACCGGTTTGGGGGACAGTCTGGTGGGTAGCCCGGAGAACCACCGTGGTACCAGTGCTCCCGGTCTCCACAAGGTCGCCAAAGTGGGTCGTGAGGGCTGCGAGGAGATCGGGGGAAACTCGGCTCAGGATAACGCGATGCTCCCGTTTGAGCATTGTGGTGGCTATAGCAATATTCTGGTCTATGCTCTTGCGATCTGCGAGCACGATTTCGGGCATGCCCGTTCGTTGCTGCCGATGATGATCAGGACGGGCTATCTGGGTGAGGGTATGGAGCGTATCCATAGCTGATTTTGGCATTAGAAATCTGTTAAGCGGACATCCTGAAAGGATTGTGCCGATTGCTTATCTGGCAGGAGTACGGGGGAAGCATCAAAAACAGATCGCCATTGATCATGGTAGGGGTACCATGTGGCGGTTGGGGTACGCAACCATGTATTGATCAAGGCGACCAGGTTGCGTTTTTCCTGCCAGTCAACCGTATCTTGTATCATAGGCAAAACTAAGGCTTCATGCTTATGGCGAAAGCGTAAGACTACCTCGTCACGGAAGGTATCGCCGCGTTCATACTTGGCTGATGGGCGCGTTTGGATAACGGCATCACGTATATCATAGAGGGCGTATTGGGTAATAACCTCTTTGCTGCGACCATCATAGCGCACGGTAAGCAAACCTTCTTGCTTGTTGAATGCCCAGATAATGTGTCGTTCATCCGTAAGCATAGACCATAGCCCAATGAGGGTAAATAGCCCCCCAATCACTACACCTATTGGAGAACCGTTGTGCATGGCGACCCAGATAAGGATAGCAACCCCCATGGTGCCACTGAGCATACCCATGAACCAGATATGCCGTGGGACATAGGGGATATGGTGAATACGCAGCATAGTGTCTGTGTGATCTATGATTTCCACTAGCGACCTCCCTACGGTAGTATACCTGACGTTTGCCTATGGCTATTGTAGCATAGGTTGGACAACACAGGGGTAGGTCAGAGGGCAAAGTTTGGTATTCCCCCTCGCCTCGCGTCCCCACGACACGGGAGAAAACGACCCGTAGGGGCGCACGGCGGTTTGCCCAATGTTCGGCTCCCCTTTGCCCTGGGAGCGGGGGCAGGGGGAGCGGGTTGTCGCGGTTCCTCCGCGAAGGGGAGCGGGCAGTTTTCAACGAGGGCACAACCCCCCCGCTATGTTATCCCATACTTCTTCCATTGGCGCGTCACCCGCTCGACAATCTCCTCAGCCATCTGCAAATCCGAGGGCCACTCGCGGGGGAAGCGGTCTAGTGTGGGGTCTTTGCGCGTGGCATCAATGCCCATCTTGCTCCCATAGGCAAAGTGGTCAGCGGCATGGTCAAGCGCATCGAGCGGACCATCGGCAAAAACCATATCTCGCCGCGGGTCAGTGTTGCTTGTCACATGGAACAACACCTCATCCATATCATGCACATTGACATCCTCGTCCACCACCCAAATATACTTGGAGAGCGACAATAACATCAACCCCCACATCGCATACATCACCTTGCGAGCCTGTCCAGGGTAGCGTTTCTTGATGCTGACCACAACAAGGTTGTGAAACACCCCTGCTGCCGGCATGGTGTAGTCTACCACCTCTGGTACCACCAACTGGATAAGCGGTAGGAAAAGCCGCTCGGTTGCCTTGCCAAGCCAGTAGTCCTCTTGGGGAGGCTTGCCCACAATCGTTGTCGCATAGATAGGCTTCTGGCGCATGGTGATAGCCTGAACGTGAAAGACCGGGTACCTATCTGCCAGCGAATAGAAGCCGGTGTGATCTCCAAAGGGTCCCTCAAGCCGTTTCTCTGTCGGGTCTACCCACCCCTCTAGCACAATCTCGGCGTGGGCAGGCACCTCAAGGTCTATCGTCTTACCCGGCACCATCTCTGCCCGCTCGCGGCGCAACCAGCCTGCCAGCATTATCTCGTCTATCCCCGGTGGCAACGGCGCACTGCCAGCATAGATTGTCGCCGGGTCGCAGCCAATAACGACTGCAACTTCCATACGCTGTCCGCCCTTTTCGTTGGCGACCCGTTGATGCTCTGCCCCCCCCTTGTGGATTTGCCAGTGCATTCCAAGCGTCTGCTTATCATACACCTGAAGCCGATACATCCCCACATTGCGAGCACCAGTGCTTGGGTCACGGCTAATGACCATTGGCAGGGTAATGTACGGTCCGCCATCCTCGGGCCAACAAGTCAGGATAGGCAAGCGGGAGAGATTGACCTCATTGCCAGTCAAGACAACCTGCTGGCAGGGTCCGCTCTCTACAATCTTGGGACGATAGCGCACCACCTCGGACAGCTCACCGAGTTTGCTCACGGTCTCCAAAAAGCCCTGGGGAAATTGCGGCTTGATCATGCTGCTGATACGCTGGCGCAGTTCGTCAAGCGTATCTAGCCCCAATGCCCATGCCATACGATTTTCTGACCCCATCATATTGATGAGTAATGGCATGTCATAGCCGCGTACCTGCTCAAAAAGCAGCGCGTAGTTGTGGTCTTTGCTCTTACTTACCCGGTCTGTTATTTCGGTAATCTCCAGTTCGGCTGAGACAGGGGTCTTGATACGGCGTAGTTCCCCCCGTTTCTCTAGGTATTGGACAAATGTCTGTAGGTTTTTGTAACAATTGGGTACACGAGTCATAAAGTCTTCTCTGTTTCTAGGGTCGTGGTATAGTCGTTTGCCAATGGACTTGCGGTATTATGGTACCGATACGTTCGATAGTCAATGTCAACGTGTGAGCATGGGCAGGGATGGGGGCTTTGCTGTGGGAATACGTATCGCATGCGCGATGTTCCGGGTCGTATGGGGAAAAGGTCCAGTCCCATGCTAATGTCTCACCAGGTTGCAATGTCGTTTCTCCATAGGTTTGCCACCACGTATTATACCACCCACTGCCCTTTGTGCTACATGGCGCAAAGATTTCGCCGCTGTCTGCAGTGATCGTAAAGTTTTTGGCACTGAATGGCGGCAGCAGGACGGTACGCCCGGTAGTGTTCTGTAAGGTAAAGTGTGGGGTGGAGAACGTCTCATAGGTAAAGTTGGATACCGTGAGCGACCAATCATCGGATTTCCACGTCTCATGGTTAGCAAGCACCAATGATGGAGTACTCGTGGGTGTGGGAAGATGGCTTCTGATAGGGGTAGGCGAAGCAAGCAACACGGGAATGGGTGTGGCGGTGATGGGAGCAGCGGGAGCAGGCGGAGTTGTTGCAAGCAAAGCAGGGGTATCGGAAGGGAACGGCGATGTAGGAACAGCAACCGGTTGCTCCCTAGCCGCGAGGGTAGCCGATGGGAGAATCGGTACAGTTGGGGTAAGAAGAGATTCCAGTGGGATAGGCTTGGCACTGGTGCAGGCTGTGGCGAGTAGCAGGGTAAGGGCAAGGGCTATGAGCCATAGGGATTGTTGTTGGTATCGCATAGGGTACTCCAGACTAGGTACGTACCGGTTTAGGAGAAATTATAGATCATTTTGCCAAGTAGGGGGTAAGTTTGTACATAATGCACAAATACATCACGTCTGTTTTTGTTGATTTTGTCCATACCGCGTGTTATCATATGTTTAGTAAAGCAATTGCAACGGAGCAATTGATCACTCGAAACTCCTCAGTGAAATGTAAAAAGAGTTCCTTATATCGAGTGTAGTTCACAGCGTAGTAACAAATACAAGGAGGGTAGCCATGAGAAAGCACATACTTGAGCAGAAAAAAATACAATCATATGTCACCACCGTGCCAGAAGCCGGCAACGCTTTTCGCTTGCACAACATTGATGCCACAGCACGAATGAATCTCGCAAATGCCGCAGCGATGGTATCCGCTCCAACTGATGAAGTCTTGGCAGTAATGGAATATCGGCTCCGCCGGGCAGCCCGCAAAGCTCCTGCGATACAGCCAAAACCAGCTATTCAGCATATTCCTGTTGAGATGGTTCTTGAGAGTGAACTCGTCGCATAGCTTATAGATATATTTGAACGTATGGGAAGCGTGTTACAACGCCTACCCCCTCCCCAGCACAATCGGGAGGGGGTTTTCCTTTGCTCCACATATCCCACTTGAGTTGTCCGCTCCCACCTGTCCCCCCCTCGCCCCGCGTCCCACTGGAGAAAACGGTCCGTAGGGGCGCACGGCGGTTCGCCCAATGTTCGGCTCCCCCTCGCCCTGGAATGGGAGCGGGGGCAGCAGGTCACCGTGACGTTGTGTGCTATGCGCTTCCTAGCCCCCATCGTCTAGCTCTAGCTCATC
>CAZLKK010000256.1:3468-6254 GCA_964559995.1 uncultured Chloroflexaceae bacterium | reverse complement strand
GTGATCGTGTGCAAGAGGAAAGGAGCAGAACGTATGGGTATGCATACCCTCGATGACCTCAAGCTGAAATGGCAGCATGAGCAGCTAACAGGCGAGCAGATGATGGGGCAGGTGTTGCAGCATCTGGAGGTGCTGTATGATCGGCTACGCTTGTTGGAGAAGGCGTACAACGCCGAACGCCGGGCGCAAGAGCAACCAGCAACGCAACGGGCAAAACGTCCAGGCAAGAGGTAAACCGCTCACCCTTCCCCCACGACGCGGGAGAAAACGGTCCGTAGGGGCGCACGGCGGTGTGCCCAATGTTCGGCTCCCCCTCGCCCTGGAATGGGAGCGGGGGCAAGGGGAGCGGGGGAACCACAACCCCTGACCTTCCCCCTTGACGGGTGCATATCGCTATGCAATAATACCAATGGTACATCGCCTTTTTTAGTGGGAGCGTATGCCCCAACAGACGAACAGGATCAATGCAGCAGCAAATCCTCAATGACCGCTATAGACTAGATCAAAAGGTAGGCGAAGGTGGCATGGCGACAGTCTATCAGGGCTATGACTTGCGACTCAACCGCCGCGTAGCCGTGAAGATACTCCATAGCCAGTTTAGCAACGATCCCGACTTTCTCAAACGGTTTGACCATGAAGCCCTCGCCGCCGCCAACCTCAACCACCCAAACGTTGTCAATGTTTATGACGTTGGGCAGGATGGCAACACACACTACATCGTCATGCAGTATGTAGACGGTATTGATCTCAAAACGCGCATCAACCGCGAAGCCCCGCTGATGATAGCCCATGCGGTGGCGATAGCGGAAGCCATCGCTCGTGGGTTAGAGGCAGCCCATCGGGTCGGGTTAGTACACCGTGACATCAAGCCGCAGAACGTCATGGTCAGCAGCGATGGGCATGTGCAGATTACCGACTTTGGCATTGCCAAAAGCCACCTGAGTACCGCCACCACCCAGACTGGCATTACCTTTGGCACCGCCGACTACATCTCGCCTGAGCAAGCCCAGGGGCAACAAGCCTCACCCCGTTCAGACATCTATGCGCTTGGGGTTACGCTGTTTGAAATGGTGACGGGACAGCTCCCCTTTTCGGGGGATAGTGCCGTCTCGGTGGCAATGCAGCATGTCAGCACACCGCCACCTATGCCACGCCAGCTAAACCCACAGATACCACAAAACCTAGAAAACCTTATCTTGCAAGCCCTTGCAAAAGACCCATCATACCGTCCTGCCAGCGCATGGGAATTTGCCGAGATGCTCAAGAACTACCAGACAAATGCAGAGCAAAACACTGTCGCTAATGCTTCCCCCTTGCCCCCCCCCCGCCCGGTGCCACAACCGCGCCCATATGTCCCCCAATCTAGCCACAGTGGGGGATCATCTGCTACCGGCGGACGCAGTACCCTTCCCCAGGCTCGCCCCCCCATTGCCAAAGCCCCCCAACAACAAGGGGTCGGTTGTGGGGTGTTTGCTATTGGGATGATTATTCTGGTAGGGGTGATGGGCTTAGTGTTGCTCTTTACCAGTGGGACGCTTGAGTCCTTGTTTGCTGACATGGGAATGGGCAATGGTTCTGGTGCAGTTGCTACTGCCGTACCGAATGTAACCCCAACGACAACGATTACGCCCACGCCCTCACCCACCCCAACAGCACTACCAACCAGTGTGCCACTGGTCACAGTGCCAAGCATTATCGGCATGCGGGAGAGCGAAGCGCGACAAGCTATCCAAAATGCCCAACTCATCCCCGTGGCAGGGGACTCTCGTCATAGCGAGACTATCCCCCAGGGCGCAGTGATTGAGCAATTTGTGCCTCCCCATATTGAGGTACAGCAGGGGCAACCTGTGACCTATGTGCTTAGTCTTGGGCGCGACATCCGTCTAGTCACAGTGCCAAACGTCATATCGCGCCGGTTGGAATCAGTGCGTAGTGAGGCAGAGGGGCTAGGGCTCGTCGTGACGGTTGAAGAGCAACCAAGTACAAACGTAAGCGAAGGTTTTATCATCTCGCAAAACCCATCTGCCGGGATGCAGATAGAAGAGGGGGAAACGCTCCATCTTGTCGTCAGTATGGGTGACAAGGTGCAAATGCCAGACCTCATGGGGATGATGGAATCAGAAGCAAAAGCCGTCCTTGCCGCAACCAATGGACTCAACTATACCTGGAGCGATTACCAGGGCTATGATAAACTTGGGGATACCTACTACCAAGTAGCCCCTGGTGCCGTTGTGAGTACGGTTCCCGATAAACATGTTTGGGTACCACGGGGTACGCCGGTGACGCTTGGGATACGTGCTCCTGATACGCCACCCACTGTCCCGTCTGTACCCAATCCCGATAACTAAAATTTCCTAGATATTATGAGAGATGAAATGAACCACTTTTTACAACAATCGGCGATTGCCGATATAGCCAGCAAGGTTGAAGCTGGTACACGGTTGAGCTTTGATGATGGGGTGCGCCTCTACCAGACCGATGACCTGCTGGCAGTGGGGGCTTTGGCAGACCTTGCCAACCGCCGCATCAATGGCGAAAACGTCTATTTTGTTCAGAACAAGCATATCAACCCAACGAATATTTGCATAGCTCACTGCAATTTTTGCTCTTTTCGGCGCAATGGTGATGAGGATGATGCCTATATGCTCACCATCCCAGAGATTATCCAACATACCAAAGAGACGATTAGCGAGCGCACCAGTGAGTTTCACATTGTCAGTGGGCTACACCCCGACCTAGAACTGGATTACTACTGTACGCTGCTGCGTTCGCTCAAGCAGCATTTC
>CAZLKK010000256.1:2191-3458 GCA_964559995.1 uncultured Chloroflexaceae bacterium | reverse complement strand
CAAGGCGTTTACCGCCGTAGAGATAGACTATCTGGCACGTATTGGCAACAAAGATTGGCGTGATGTCCTAACCCTGCTCCACAAAGCCGGGCTAGATGCTATGCCGGGTGGGGGAGCAGAGATTTTTCACCCACGGGTGCGCCGCAAGCTCTGCCCCGAAAAGATCGTTGCCAATGGCTGGTTGGCTATTCACGGCATCGCCCATGAACTTGGCATCAAGACCAACGCCACGATGCTGTATGGACACATTGAGACTGTCGAAGACCGCGTAGATCACCTCATCCGGCTGCGCGAGCAGCAGGACAAAACAGGCGGCTTTATGACCTTCGTACCGCTTGCCTACCACCCGCAAAATAACAACCTGGGACGTGCTCGCAAGCTGCGCTCAACCACCGGCTTTGATGACCTACGCAACTTGGCAGTGAGTCGGTTGATGCTCGACAACTTTGCCCACGTCAAAGCCTACTGGGTGATGCTTACCCCCAAAGTGTCGCAGGTTGCGCTCTTCTTTGGTGTGAGCGATATAGATGGCACTGTCGTTGAGGAGCGTATCTACCACGATGCCGGCGCACAAACCGAGCAGTTTATCCAGCGGGATAGGCTGATACAGCTTATCCGCGATACGGGCAGGGTACCGGTTGAACGTAATGCCCTCTATGAGCATGTAGAGGTGTGTACGTGAGGAGCGTACTTCCCCCCGTTGGCACAATAGACTATCTCAATACGCAGCCGATTGAGTATCACCTGGAGGAGTACCTACCGGATGTTTCGCTGGTACGCGGTGTCCCTACGGCGATCAATCAGGCGTTGCTTGATGGGCGGGTCTCTATTGCCCCCATCTCCTCCTATATGTTTGCGCTGCACACCGATGAACTGCTGCTCGTGCCGGGTTTGTCTATAGCCTCGCTTGGGGCAGTCAATAGTGTGTTGCTCTTTTCGTGGCGACCAGACCCGCACGAGCTAGACGGGGCATTGATAGCCCTGTCTGACCACTCGGCAACGAGCATCAACCTGCTGCGGGTGCTGTGTGAGCATGCCTACCACATTACCCCCGAATGGGTGAGCCAACCGCAGGATATGGACCAGATGATGGCGACTACCAATGGTGCGCTGATCATTGGAGACCGGGCGTTGTTTGAGGGGGTATTGCGGCGGCATATTGGGCGGCTTGGGTTGCCCTATTGCTTTGATCTCGGTGATGAGTGGCTTCATTTTAGCTCACTGCCATTTACCTTTGCGGTGTGGGCTGTCCGCAAAGACTGCGCCG
>CAZLKK010000256.1:0-2155 GCA_964559995.1 uncultured Chloroflexaceae bacterium | reverse complement strand
AGATGCCATTGCGCTGGACTACGCGCCACGCTTGGGGTTGCCAGCGGGGGTGTGTGCGCGATACTTACGCAACCTGCGCTACCACCTAGACGAACAGGATCAGGAAGGGTTGCGGGTCTTCCTCCGCTATGCATTGCCAGATTTCGACTGGGGGAAGGTTGAGACCTTTGTCTCCTAGCGGGGCAGAACGGAGCAGCATACGCCAGCCGCGCCCCGCTCACCCACGCATTGCCCTGGCAATCTTTGCGCTGCTCGCCGGTATCTATCTGCTTACCACCGGCGCACACACCTCATCTAAAGATGAAGAGTTGCTCTTTGGCGTAACGGAAAGTCTGGCGGTGTGGCAGAGTTTTGCGCTCAACGCCGCCCGTCCCTACGACACGCCTATCTATAGCTACTACGGTCCGGGGCAGCCCTTCACCGCGCTACCGCTGTATATCGTTGGGCGCAGTATGGCGGGGCTGTTCCCCCATGATGCCTACCCGTGGGTCACGCGGGCTATCACCCTTTGGCTCAACCCGCTGGTGACAGCCGCTACTGCCGCGTTGGTCTACCTCGCCGCGGTCTTCATTGGCTACAAGCAACGTGCTGCCATTGCTACCGCGCTCATCTACGGTTTGGCAACGATGGCATGGCACTATAGCAAGACGTTTTTTGCCGAGCCGCTCACTGGACTGCTCTTGTTTGCTTCGTTTGTGCTGGTGCTGTATGACCACACCCGCTCCCGGTTATCTCCCGCTCTCCCTGCCCCCGCTCCTGTAAAAGGGCAAGGGGGAGGAACAGAAGCAAGGGAGCATGCTCACTTACCCCCGCTTCCGTTTCAGGGCGAGGGAAGTAGACGCTGGTATACCAGCACCCCCGTGTTGCTGTTTCTCTCTGGGCTACTGGCAGGCTATTCACTTATCGTCAAGGTGCATGGCGCACTGGTCATCCCGTTTGTCGTGGGCTACGCTGGCTTTGGGGTGCTCTTTGCAGCTAGGCTCCGCATGCCATCGTGGGCAGAGATAAAACAGACGGTCATCCCACGATTGGCAATGTGGGGCGCGGGGATGCTGGTTATGCTGCTGTTGCTTGGGCTATACCAGTGGCATCTCTACGGTAATCCCCTCATGACAGGCTATGGCACGGGGGTTTTGAGCCACTTCAACCCCAAATACTTTGGGTATCGGCTCAGTGGTCTTGTTTGGAGTCCAGGGCGGGGCATCATCTGGTATGCTCCCCCGGTACTGTTGATGCCAGTGGGGTTATGGTTGCTCTGGCGGCGGTCTTGGCAGGTGGTCCTGATTTGCATAGGGGTGACGCTTGCCCATGTAGGCTTCTATGCGCTGTTGCTCTACTGGCATGGCGGCGGGTCGTGGGGACCGCGCTACCTGGTTATCGCGCTGCCCTTTATGATCCTGCCCCTAGCACCGCTGCTCGAACGGTCACAGGCATTACCCAAAATTGCGCTTGTTTTTGTGCTTGTGCTGGCAATACCGCCGCAGGTGGGGAGCATCCTCATTGCCAATGAAGCCTTTTTTAGCACCAAGCGCAATGTTGAACGTGATCACTTTGACCCGTGGGACTCTGCTATCGCTGGACACTTGGGGCTGGTCGCCAAGCGCGTTACCCATTACTATGATTTGGCATTTGCGACAGAGCGTGTGGTCTTTCGCCAGGGGTTTAGTTATAGCGAGGGGGAGCGCGAGGATGGCGAGCAGGTGCCACGTTGGACTGACGCTTCCCCCGCGTTGATACAGGTGCGCCCAGGGGGGGGTAATACCCACGATGCTACCGTCTTGGTGGCACTGTCCCTGAATGGCTGCCTGCCGCCGCCACTATCCCCAACGCCCATCGAGCTAACAGCCAAGAGCAGCCAAGCAACGCTTATTGCTGATACGCCCTGCCCGCCACGCCACTACCACCTCGCCCTACCTGCGACTGATGCTACCCTTATGCTGCAATCGCGGCTATGGCGACCTGCCGATGTGGGCATTGATCGGGAGGGGGGGCTAGGGGTGCAGGTGCGTCAGCTTGAAGCCAGCGTTGTGGGGGCAAGCGCGAAACACCCGCTTACCCTGCGCGGCGAGCTTATCCCCATATCCCCGATGCCCACCGGCTACGTTTCCATACGCCGCTGGACGGGCGATCACCGCTTGGCACACTGGGATGTTTG
>CAZLKK010000255.1:5697-6291 GCA_964559995.1 uncultured Chloroflexaceae bacterium | reverse complement strand
CAGGATCAGCAGCCCCAGAGTCAACCCGGCAGATAAAATTGTGCGGCCATTGGCCGTCGTTGGGTCTGTATAGCCGAAGACTCGCGGCGGGTGCAAGAGGGCGAGATCAAACTGGTAGAGATGCTGGCAAAGTATGTGCCGGTGATAGTGGTCATTACCAAAGCTCGCCAAGACGATGGCTTCCGGGCAAAGGTGCAAGAGCTATTGCCTATGGCACGAAATGTCGTGCGTGTCCGGGCTATTACCGAGCATTTGGATGAGGGATATACCCTCAACCCCATGGGCTTGGTTGACCTGATAGAATTGACGATGGGGCTTGTGCCAGAAGCACATCGCCAAGCATTTGTGGCGGCACAGCGGGTCAATATGCGGCTAAAAAAGCAACACGCCCATGAAGCGGTAGTGACTGCGGCGGCAACTGCCGCAACCGCAGGGGCGACACCGATACCGTTCACGGATGCTGCGCTGCTCGCACGAGCGCGTTCGATGGCACCGTTGCTCCAGCAGACCTTCGAAAACGCGATGAGGGTGTCGTCGATGGCGCCGAACGGGCCGGGCGCGCTCGGTGCTGTCTGCGAGGCGCTCGGCGATCCG
>CAZLKK010000255.1:4953-5687 GCA_964559995.1 uncultured Chloroflexaceae bacterium | reverse complement strand
GATGCTGCGCTGCTCGTGCCGATACAGATAGGCATGCTGGCACGGATTACCGCGGTGTTTGGGGTGCCAATGAGCAAGGGGTTTTTGATAGCCCTGCTTGGCAGTATCGTGACAGGCACCGGGGCTACGCTTATTGGGCGTTCTGTGGTGGCAAACCTGATTAAGCTCATCCCCGGTGCGGGGACTGCTGCGGGTGCGACCATATCTGCCATTACCGCATCTACCTTGACTTCAGCCTTTGGCGAAGCCTACATTGCGACCCTCTCGGCACTCTTTGATGAAAGTCGGGGCGAGCCACCATCAGATGAAGAGATTATCGAGCGATTTCGCAGAGAATTTTCCAAAAAAACGTTGACAGAAGAAGACAAAGAAGAAGACAAACAGTAGAGGGTTTGCTATGTTACCTTTTCCCGCTCTCGTCGGTCTTGATAATGCCCGTCAAGCATTACTGCTCCTTGCGGTAGACCCCGGACTTGGGGGGGTTGTGCTGGCGGCAGGGGTCGGCACGGGCAAGAGCACGCTTATGCGGAGCTTTTCTAAGTTTATGGGTGGCGGAGAATTTGTTGAGCTACCTGTTGGTGTGACAGAAGATCGGTTGCTTGGTGGGCTAGACCTAGAGGCAACGCTGGCGACTGGTGCGCGGGTGCATCGCAGCGGCTTGATGGCACGCGCCCACGGCGGGTTGCTGTATGCCGATGGAGTCAACCTGCTAGACGATAGCACGACCAACCACA
>CAZLKK010000255.1:3302-4808 GCA_964559995.1 uncultured Chloroflexaceae bacterium | reverse complement strand
CCGAGGTGGTGCGCCGCAACCTGCAACTGGACAGCGAACACCACCGGCGCGGCGATACCAATGGGCAGCAGACACATGGGCAATCAGCAGCAACCAGTGCCGTATTGGAAGAGTGGCTAGAAGAAGAAGAACTGATGCAGGCGATGGTGCAAGTGGCACGGGAAGCCCTCCCCACTGTCACCATCACGGATGAACAGGTCGAGAAGTTGGTCAATACTGCGCTTATCTTTGGCGTAGAGGGACACCGGGCAGATATATTTGCTACCCGTGCTGCGCTGGCTTCGGCTGCCCTCTCTGGGCGTGAAGAGGTAGAGGACGAAGACCTGGAGCGGGCGGTGCGCTATGTGCTGATACCCCGTGCTACCCGTGCGCCACAGTTTGAGACGGAGGAGGAAGAGCAACAAGAGGAAGAACCCCCTCCCCCACCGCCAGAAGAGGAACAGCAGGAAGAGGAGGAGCACCAGGGCGAGGATGAAGAGGATGAGGAACCCCCAGAGCCGCCAGAAGAATCGCTGGCAATTGAAGACCTTATCCTGGAGGCGTTGGACTCGGAAATACCGCCTGATGTGCTGGAAACGCCGTTTACCATCCGGCGTTCGGGGCAGAGCGGCTCGCGTGGCACGACCTCTGGCAACCGCGGACGGCATATCCGTTCGGTGCTAGGTAATCCTGGCGATGGGCGGCTTGATATTGTGGCGACCTTGCGAGCATCTGCTCCCTGGCAGCGGGTACGCAAAAAGCAGCGCAAGCAGTCGAACAAGCGGCGGCGGACTGGTCCCAAGATACAACGCAAGATAGAACTTCGTGCCGATGACCTGCATGTCAAGCGGTATCGCAGCAAAGCGGGTACGCTCTTCTGCTTCTTGGTAGATGCCAGCGGTTCTATGGCACTGCACCGGATGCGGCAGGCAAAAGGTGCTGTCAATGCGCTGTTGCAACAAGCCTATGTGCATCGTGATCAGGTGGCGTTGTTGGCGTTCCGTGGTGAGCGAGCAGATGTGCTGATGCCGCCATCGCAAAGTGTAGAGCTTGCCAAACGGGCGTTAGATGTGCTACCCACTGGTGGAGGTACGCCACTCCCGGCTGCCCTGATGACTGCCTATACGGTGGCAGAGCAGGCGCAAAGCCGCGGTATTCACAAGACAACGCTGGTCATCATCACGGATGGGAGACCCAATGTGCCGCTCAACTTTGACCCAACCCACTCCCGCGAGCAGCGGGTTGCGGAAGCCCGTGATGAGGTACAACGGCTCGCCGGGACGCTCCGTATGGCGGGGATAGGCGCAGTCGTGATTGACACGCAGCGCAATTTTATCTCGCGTGGCGAGGCGCAGCAGCTTGCGGCGTGGCTTGGTGGGCGGTATTTCTATCTCCCCCAGGGACGCGGCGAGGACATTGCCAAAGCGGTGATTGCTGCGGAGGAAGAAGAGCGTTAGGGTGATTGTTGTAGGGGCGCACGGCGGTGCGCCCCCTGCAGGCATCCGCCCCCATCCCCCATCCCCTAAT
>CAZLKK010000255.1:1265-3284 GCA_964559995.1 uncultured Chloroflexaceae bacterium | reverse complement strand
GGCAGGGGGGAAAGGGTTGTCACCCTTTATGGGAGCGGGGGATTCCAACCTGACCTACCAATGTTTGCAGGGTTATGCCTGCCCAGGGCTAGAAATGGCTTTCTTCTCTTTGGGAGAACGTTTGATCAATTTGTTGTCCATAGCTAGGGTAAACATGATCGTTTTGGCTTGCACCAAGATCAATGGGATAATCAGCGCAAAGTAGCCAACCGAAAATTGCTCCACAACATTGTTGGACACCAAGCCACTGTGGATGAAGAACATCCCTAGCACAAAAAAGGCAACGCCAGGGCAGCAAAGGGAGTATGACCCGGCACTTTTGCCGTTACCTTGCACATACTCGTGGAAGTAGCCGGCTTTTTTCATCACTAGATACCCCAAAACCCCAAAGAGTATTTGGATAGAGATAGAGATACTCGTCATGACAAAGACATTGGCGTGATTTGGCTCATTGCCAAAGTGATGCTCCAGACCATGCGTTAGGCGAATCATTCCGATAGTGACGACAGTCAAGATGGGGATAATGACCCAAAGGCTCACGCTCTGCTCTTTATGTACGCCTTGCTCCAACATACCACGGAAACCAAGCACCATTTGAATCAACCCTAGCACCAGCACAATGCTAAAGAAGAACATTGCCCCAAGCGCACCGAGGGCTGCGCTAATCAAGACATGGCTCATCGCCGCAGAAGCAGCAAACCCCACGCCAATCATCGCAAAGGCAAACACGGTAATCATTTGGCTGAGGCTGTTGTTGCCCGTGCAATCAAACGAGCCGTCTACGAGGTGTGAGACGAAATACTCCAAGAATATCCACAGTCCATAGCCCCCAACGGCAGCAAAACCAAGCAGCGCAAAGGGGAAGAGATACTCGACAATATTCCACAAGCCTGGAACAAACACGCCCCCCAAGATAAACCCTACGTTGATAGACATAGCAAGGGTGAGGGGTATCGCCATTGTAGAGACCTCGGCGTTGCTTTGCTTGAAGGTTTGGTAGGCTGCGGTGTGCTTAAATTTGTTGTATTCGCTGATGTTCCAAGCCAGGAGCCAAAAGTGGCGAAAGGACAAGATGAGAATTGCTCCCATAGCAGTGGCTATAAGGCCAACGATAAGGGGGTTATCGCCGGTAAGGTAGGGGTAGATAGCGTCAAATGTTGCCATCGGGTAGCCATCATGGGGTACCATAAATTGTAGGTACATAAAGAACGAAACGGCTAACCCTCCATTGCCAAGCGAGGCAAGAAAGTAGAGGGGAGTATAGCTGTCACCCAGATTTTTGCGTAGAGAAAACATACGATGTTCAAAACCTCCTGTTGTTGTTTGTCTGTCTGTCGTGTGTCATTGTCGTGTTCGTCAATTGTTACAAAACCAAAAACCCCCATTGCCATACGAGGGGGGCTTTCCCTTGTGGGTTCAGGCTCTTTCTCTCATAGAAAAGTAACTGGTGCTTACTAGGATATTGGATGCTGTGGTTGGGGGATGGGTTACATGGGGGGACGATGATCTTGTGTTGTGGGTGCCAATGCCAGCAAAAACCTATTCGCAGATGCTGCCAGTTTGTGCTACAATTCGTATGAGTATAGTTGCTACATTACACCGCATTACAAAGCCAAACATACCCCACCTATACCCCCGCTTGACAACAATTCTGACAACAATGGGAAACACTTTCGCCACCTGCCCCACCTGTCCCACCTGCCCCACCTGCCCCGCTGGGGATAAAAAAGCCCCCACCCGGAATGAGGTGGGGGTAAAGTTGTACAGGTTGTTCAGGGTGTAGTAACCCGGGCTTGCAAGGCTAAACGTTTCTCCCTAGCCTGCCGCAGCCATTCCATACGTTGTTCAGGGGACATGTCAGCTACCTTTTCAATAGCCCCCGCGTTATAGTCGTGTGGCGTGTATGCGGGTTGAGGGTATGGGCAAAGTACCCCATCGGAAATCATCCTCGCTATCTCTTGTCCAGTTAGCTTGTGATTTGTCGAGCTATCCATAACGCTTCCTTTCGTGACCTTACGG
>CAZLKK010000255.1:0-1255 GCA_964559995.1 uncultured Chloroflexaceae bacterium | reverse complement strand
TTTTCAATAGCCCCCGCGTTATAGTCGTGTGGCTTGTACCCTCGTGGGTATGGGCAAAGCATACCCTCGTCAATCATCTTGATTATCTCTTGGTTTGTCAACTGGTAAGTTGTCTGGCTTTCCATACCGACTCCTCTCGTGACCTTACGGTATATCCTAGTCGCTTCACCTCTTCAATTATCATATCATGCAACACCATACGTTGACCTTCCATTGCCTGTAGGTCTGCATACTCGAAACCAGCGGTTTCCATTGCCTGTATCGTTTCGTCATACTCTTCTAGCAGGGTAGCTAGGTGGGTTGTGTCTGTCATCGTTACAATTCCTTTTCCTCTAGGTATGTCCAGTACTTGACTTGGTTGTCTGGTATTATCAGTTTGTACTTGCCCCGCATACCCCAGACCTTTTCCCCTGGTAATGGTAGAAAAAATCCCAGCATTTGATAGGTGTCATTATTGTGTTTTATTATTATGCCAATCTAATGTATTTACCCTTTAATCCATTGTCATTATACCACTACCCTGCATATTGCCAGGGAAAGTGTAAACCCAACACTAGGTTTTGTAATGGGGTAAAATGCCTAATCTACCACACCAAAAAAAAGCGTGTTATAATACCTCGTATGAGTATAGCATTGACCATCACAATTATTGTGCTCTTGATAGGGCTAGGCGTTTGGGGAGTCTTCCGTGGCGTGCGTGAGGGATTGCTCACGCTCGTGGGGACGCTCATGGCAGCAGCATTGGTTGATCTCTGGCACGTTCGGTTGTCTGAGTGGCTTGTTGAGATGCTGCAAGATGACCGCCCAAAAACGGGGACGTGGGCAGTGATTTCGCTCACGTTCTTATTTGTGGCGTTGCTCGTGGGGTATGGGAGTAGTACCTTCCTGCCCAAGCGGCGCAATAAACCCCATCAAAAACCGTTGTTCAAAGAGCGGCTATCCGGGGGGCTACTTGGCGCACTCAATGGGGCGATGATTGGTAGCTACCTGCTGCGCTATACCGACACCATTTTGCAAAACAAGGATTTTGCCGCAGCCTTGCAAGAATCGGTGGTAGCACGGGTGTTGTATGCTTGGCTACCGTGGTTTGTGTTGGCTATGGTCATCACCGTGCTGATCAATATTATCTGGCGATTGGTGCAAAGGACGCTCCTGGCTTCAGGGAAGAGTCAAATGCCACCACAAGGCGGAAAGGGTGGTGGTGGCAATCCGCCCGGTGGGGGCGGCGGTGCTAAGAACAGCCAAAGAGAACAAG
>CAZLKK010000254.1:4892-6326 GCA_964559995.1 uncultured Chloroflexaceae bacterium | reverse complement strand
ATCCCAGGGCGAGGGGGGGCTGAACATTGGGCGCACCGCCGTGCGTCCCTACGGTATCCCTTCTCCCGTGTAGTAGGACGAGGGACGCGGGGATGGGGGGCTGCCCAGAACAACCCTAGTTGGTAGCAAAAAAATACGCCACATGGAGGATACGCATATACCTATTGTGGGGGATGTCAGGAACGAATATCCAGGGTATCATAATAAGCAAGATAAAGACAAACAAGATGCTTTCGCTATTTTTGTACAATTTTTAGGATACCAACATGGTGCAAGGACAAATACAACCCGTGAATAGCCGTCCCGCTGTACAGCCGACAACTACCCAGAGTGAAGGCTCCCATTGCTATCTCTGTGGCAAGCCAGCAACGCGGATGATATGCTCAATGAGCGCAAATTATGATTTAACTGTTCTTCTCGTTTGTGATACCTGTACTTGGTCTAAATCCTCAAGAACATCCCCCTCGCAAGCAACCAGTGTGTGACAGGTAAATAGCTCTATGACTTCATGATGCGTGGTAGGGTGAGGATACCTACCGCGCATCGTATTATCTCCTACGTCATCCCCTAGTAACGCGATTTTGTTCATGTCACCAAAATGTCGCCAAGATTACCCCAAAAACCCCTTGCAATTCGTCTGCATATAGCATACAATAAAAGTGCTTGTCTTTATGTATTCTTTGTAGTCTTCACACAAGCGAAGCCCCAAAGAGACATGCTAATTCCCACGTTACATGGAGAGAGAGACAGAGCCGTATAGGAACGGTGGGTAACGCAAGTGTTCGCTCATGTCCTGGCAGACTATTTTTCGTGTGGTTCTTGTAGGGGCATGTTCCTTTAGGAAAAGCCCACGCGAGAGCTTGCAGGAGACTGTAACCTATCGGGTATTTTAGCTAACCTATGGCAAACCTGCTGAACGTTCATCTCCGCAAGCATCCTCTACGCGGTATTGCCCCGTTTGTCGGTTGGCTCTTGCTTGGTGGTATTGCGCTGTTGTTGGCACTGCTCCCTTTACCCCATGCAGTAGTGCTGACAGCAGCTTGCGCCGTGGTTATCCTCGCCCTCATTGACCCAGTGTGGGCAGTAGCTGCCGCTATTCTTTCCGTCACCATCCAAGATACCATCCAACTTCCTGGCGGCATCCTCGTTACCCAGGCAACCCTCCTGTTTTTGGCAGGAATGTGGGGGGTACACATTCTCGCCCATCCTAACCAGCGGGTTGTTGGCGGACGACTTTTCCTTCCCCTGATGCTGTTTCTCTGGGTGTTGCTCTTCTCTACCACCTATACGATCTATAACCAAACTGAGGCACTCAAAGAAACATTGCGCTGGCTTACGGTGCTGTTGGTCTATCTGGCTACCTACAACAGCCTGATGGAGACGGTGTATCTGCTCCGCTCCCCCGCCAATGCCGCCCACCTGCATCTCTCTCTG
>CAZLKK010000254.1:0-4882 GCA_964559995.1 uncultured Chloroflexaceae bacterium | reverse complement strand
AGGACTAGCATCTCCCGTTACCTCTTCGCGTGGCGGGTGGCTTTGCTCGTTGCCGTGCTCCTGCTTGCCCCGGCTGCCAACGCGCTGCTTGGTCTGTGGCAGTTCTGGATTGGCGATGGTCCACCGAGTTTTCAAGTTATAGCCCATCATGTGCGTGCCTATGGGACGATAGGTAAGCCAAACTCCTTTGCTGGCTATCTCAATATGGGGTGGGCATTGGGGTTCGCGCTGGTCGTGGGGGCAGTCTGGCAATGGTGGCGCACTGGTATCAAGTCTATGCTGATCATTGCCGCCATAGCCGGTGGATTGACCGCCCTGCTGCTCGCCGGGTTGCTCGCCAGTTTTTCGCGTGGCGGGTGGCTAGGGGCGATGGGGGGCGGCGCAGCCATGCTGCTGGCGTGGAGTATTGGGCTAGACCGTTCGCTACGCCACCGCATTTGGCAGTGGGGGGCGGTGGCGATTGTCGGTGGGGTACTCATGTTGCTCTTAAACAACGTCAATATGCTGCCCTGGCAATTAGCCCAACGTATCACCAGCATCACACAGAACCTGCGTGTGTTTGATGTACGGACGGTTGATGTCACGCCAGAGAATTTCGCTGTTGTTGAACGGATGTCGCATATCCAAGCGGCATGGCATATGGTCAACGATCACCCGATTACTGGCGTTGGTCCAGGCAACTATGCGATTGCCTATCGGGGGACAGGCACAGAACAAACGAAGCCATATATTTTGCACCCGTGGTATACTGCACATGGACATGCCCACAACTACTACCTCCACATTGCCGCCGAAGCCGGTATTGGGGGAGCGATTACCTATCTGCTGTTGATTGCTGCCTTGATTATGCAAGCCAAAGCTACGCTCCAACAACATACCTCGTGGATCATGCGTAGCATAAGTGTTGGATGTTGTGGTATCATTGGCGCTGTTGTCGTGCATAATCTATTTGAAAATCTCCATGTGTTGAATATGGGAGTACAACTTGCGGCAGTATGGGGACTCCTGGCAGCACTTGAGAAACCATTGGGAGGTTCCAGAGAATATCTATGAGAGAAACCGGTGATATGTCGCTTCACCATGATAATGAACAACCACGAGCTGATGCGAACTTTGATGTGCCAGAAGCTGAGGAAGAGGAAGTAGCCCGTGAGGGGTTTTCCCTCGCGCAAAAGCTGCGAAATCCCCGCACGTTGGTCTCCTTTGGTATAGCCCTTGCCATTATTGTTTTTGCCTTTCGTGGGCTAAATATAGACCCAGGGCAACTCTGGGCGCACATTCGCGGTGCCAATATGGGCTTTATGCTGGTTGGCTTTAGCGTCTTCTACCTGACCTTCCCTCTGCGAGCGGTACGCTGGCGTATGTTGCTCAACAACGCGCATGTACCGGTGCATGAGGGGCGCAAAAGTTGGGCATCCTTTCCCGCGTTGATAGAGTATATCTACCTTTCCTGGTTTGCCAACTGTATCGTCCCGGCGAAGCTTGGCGATGCCTACCGGAGCTACCTGCTGAAACACAATGGGCAGGTTTCCTTTTCGTCTACGCTAGGGACTATCTTTGCCGAGCGGTTGCTGGATATGCTCGCGCTCTTTGCGCTGCTGGTCTTTTCCGGCTGGTTTACCTTTGGGGCGCAGCTGCCCGGCGAAACGCAGATGGTCTTTTTCTTTGGGGCATTGCTGGTCGTGATTATCCTCGTAGCCCTGGCAAGTATGCGCTGGCTTAGTCCCTACATCCATCGGTTTATTGAAGGCAACGAAATGTTGGCTTCCCGCAAAATCCACGAGGTCTATGGACGGTTTGAAGAGGCAGCGTTGCGTTCGTTTCGCCCTGCCATTCTGCCAAACTTGATTTTGCTCACCGCCGGGGTCTGGTTGTTGGAAGGGTTCCGGTTGTTCTTTGTTATCCAAGCTCTAGGGCAAGAGGGGCTACACCTGACCATCCCGGCGATCATCTTTGTGGCGTTGGCTTCCTCGCTGCTCACTGCCCTGCCGCTTACCCCTGCGGGGCTGGGGGTAATCGAGGGGACAGTCACCGTGGTGTTGATCAAATTCTTCTTTGTGCAAGAAGACCTCGCCGGTGCGGTGACATTCCTAGACCGGCTGATCAACTTTTGGAGCATCGTATTGATTGGATTTATCGTCTACCTAGTAAGCAAACGTAGGTGACAAGCAGCAAGGAAACAAGCATACATGACCGAGAAAGCCTACCAGTAAATCCATGAGAGTTGGTATTGACTATACCGCTGCGGCATGGCAAGGCGCAGGCATAGGTCGGTATACCCGCGAGCTTATTCGTGCCGCTGTCGCTATGGGGGGACCGTTTGAGTATGTGCTGTTCTATGCTGCCGGTGGTTTACCAGCAGATAGCCCCTACGTTGCCGATATGCGGCAGATGTGCGTGACCTACCCGTATGTTCGCGCTGTACCGCTCCCCTTCACGCCACGGTTGCTGACTATCCTGTGGCAGCGGGTGCAACTCCCGTTGGATGTAGCCTATTTCACGGGCAAGCTAGATGTGGTGCATGCGCCAGATTTTGTGCTGCCGCCTACCCGCGCCCGCACACTCTTGACCGTCCATGATCTTACCTTCTTGACGCAGCCCACCTGCTTTGAGCCACCGCTCCAACGGTATCTCTCGCGGGTTGTGCCACGCAGTTTGCGGCGAGCATCGTTGGTCTTAGCCGATTCTCAGGCAACCCGCCAAGACTTGGAGCAGTATCTCCACATTCCCGCATCGCGTAGTGTGGTACTCTATCCGGGTATCTCGCCCAGGTTTCGTCCACTGCCTCAAGCTACTTTAGCGGGAGTGCGCGAGCACTTGGGATTGCCCGCTTCGTTCTTGCTCTTCGTGGGGACGCTTGAACCACGCAAGAATCTTGTCCAGTTGCTTGAAGCCTTCGATAGCCTCCGCCAGCAAGAAGATTATGCCCACCTCTCGCTGGTTATCGCGGGGCGCAAGGGATGGCTCTATGATGCCATATTTGCTACCTGCGAACGGCTCAATTTGGCATCACACGTCCTTTTTTTAGATTTTGTAGATGACGATATGCTCCCTGCATTGTATAATTTAGCAGAGGCTTTTGTTTATCCCTCGATGTATGAGGGGTTTGGGTTTCCCGTGGCTGAGGCGTTGGCGTGTGGCACACCCGTAGTGACGACCACGGCTGCCAGTTTGCCGGAAGTGGCGGGTGATAGTGCCATACTGGTAGACCACCCATATGATAGCCAAGCTATCGCCGCAGGCATACAGCAGGCTCTCCAACAGCAGGTTCAGTTGCGGGCAGCAGGTCCCAAGCAGGTGCAACGGTTCGTGTGGGAGCAGTCGGCACGGGCATTGCTCGCCTGCTATCTTAACGTTATGAAATCGTAGGAGCTACTATGACTCATCAACATGACCTGTCAGCAGATTCTGTTTCATCAATGGAAATGGCAGGTCGTTCCTATATCCTTGCGCGGGTGCTTTCCCAAGTATTGCACCCAATGATAACTACCACGCTGACATTTATCATCTTGGGGGTGTATGCCGTTCCCCACCGTTGGCATGGGGTGCTTTGGGCATTGTTCATCATTGTGGTTGAGGTTATCCCCCCTATGACCTTCTTTCTCTTTCGGCTAAAACAAGGGGCATACAGTGATGAAGAGGTGTCTAATCGGCATCAGCGCAATGAATTGTATCTCTTTACCTTTGTGATGTCATTGGTCAGCATTGGGTTTTTGCTGCTCATTGGTGCGCCGTTGCCCTTTATCGTGCTACTCATTGCTGGAACTACCCTCAATGTATCAAGTTGGATTATCAATTTCTTCTGGAAAATCAGTATTCACTCTGCCACCGCCGCGATGTGTGCAACCGTTGCGCTGATCTATTCGCTGCCGCTTGGCATGGTGCTGTGGGTGGGGGCGTTGGCAGTTGGTTGGAGCCGTATACGCACGAAAAATCATACGTTTCTCCAGGTGGTTGCTGGACTTGCGCTTGCGACAGCAATCATCTTGAGCATTTTCAATGTATTTGGTCTGGTATAGGATTATGACTCACTGTTTTCTCTGTTACCATCAGCATGATCAGGCACTTGTTCAGACTCTCAAAACAACCCTTGAAGCGTGGGAGATACCGGTGTGGGTAGATATGGAAAAGACCCATGCCCATTCCATCTGGAGTATGGCTGTGGAGCAAGCATTGCGTAAAGCCTTTGCGGTTGTTGTGGTGATGAGTCCTGCGGCAGAGGCGTGCCAATATGTTACCTATGAGTGGGCATTTGCGCTTGGGGCGGGGGTACGGGTGATACCCTTGCTGGTTGAGCAAACCGATTGGCACCCACGCCTCACCCATTTGAGCTATCTTGATTTCACCAAACCATCGACGGCAGCATGGGATGATTTACAGCTGTTGTTGCGCCAATCTTTTGGTAAGGTTGAGTATGGGCATGAGCCTAGTCATGAACAAGCAAGGGAGAAGGAACCGCCTACGAGCACCGCCTCGTTAGGAGAGCAGAGCCAGCATGTTGTTACTCCTGCGGTATCCAGAGACTCCCATATAACAGAACTCCAAGCTGACCATTCTGCTGTCCAAGAGACGTTGGCAGAATCCCTACGACACCCGATGCGTGATGTGCGTATTCAAGCCTCGCTGATGCTGGCGCAGTTCAAGGATGTACAGGCGATACCGGTGCTCATAGATGCGTTGCACGACAGGGATCGTGATGTGTACCAGCATGCTGCGTGGGGATTGTTGCATATTGGTAAACCAGCAGTGCCAGCATTGATTGCCGCCTTGCAGGATGAGCAACGGGTGATACGCAAAGATGTAGCGCGAATATTGGGGCAAATAGGCGATAGCGAAGCAGTCGCTGCCCTGATAGCGATACTCCAAGATAGTTCCTATGAGA
>CAZLKK010000253.1:0-6327 GCA_964559995.1 uncultured Chloroflexaceae bacterium | reverse complement strand
CGGCGAGTGGGTGGAGTATGCCTTCTCCTTTTGATGCCCTATGCTAACCTCACTCCTCACCGCCATAGACTGGGCAACCATAGCCCTCTCTTTTTTCAATACCATCATCCTAACTTGGCTAGGGCTTACCGTGCTCCTCAATACAGACCGTCACAGTTGGGGAACGTGGATCGGTGGTGGCGGTATGCTGCTTGGGGGGCTATTTTTCGCTGGACACTCGCTGGTTGTGGGGCAGGTGTTGCCATCTTTCAGCCAGGAAATGGAGTTGTTATGGCGGGTTGGTTGGCTGCCGTTTGTCGGTGCGCCCTACGTTTGGTATGTGGTAATGGCGTGGTATACCGGCGTGTTTCGCCTACGTCGCCATCGTATCTGGCTCGCAGTGGTTAGCATCTTGGGGACAATTGCGGTTGCCCTGCTCATCTTTGCCAACCCGTTGCCAAGCTATAGCGAGGTCATCCAAAGAACATCTGCGGGGATGTTTGCCCTCGGCACCATCCCCGTTGTGCTGCTTATCTACCCCGTCTATAGTACCCTCTGCCTTGTGCTGTCTTTCTCAGCCTTGCGCTCACCCGAAGAGTCAGATCGGCTTATGGGCAATATTGCTCGCCAGCGTGCCCACCCCTGGCTCGTTGCTGCCTCGGCGTTCTTGCTGATTGTCACCCTGGGCATTGGCGGGACAGTAAGCTGGTTTCTCTATACAGCCCATAGGCAAAGCCAAGCCCTCACCCTCAATGAGTTTATTTTTGTCATCACGCTAGATGTCATCATTTCTGGCTTGATAGCCGTAGCGGTGTTGTTGCTTGGGCAAGCCGTGGTTGCCTATGAGATATTCACCGGCAAATCCCTGCCACGAGGGGGATTGCGCCGCTACTGGCGCAGCACCCAAGTGTTTGCTGCCAGCTATAGCATCCTGTTGGCGTGGTTCCTCGAATTTGAGTTTGACCTCATTTACATCTTGGTGCTGATGACGATTATGATTACGTTGCGCTTTGCGCTGGCAAATTGGCGTTCCTATGTTGAGCGGGAACGCAGCATAGATAGCCTACGCCCCTTTGTCACCAGCCAACGGCTGTATGATCGGCTGATGCAATCGGACTCGCCGTCTGACCTAGACCTAGCTGTCCCTTTGCGGGCGTTGTGTGATGATGTGCTGGACTCAGAAATTGTCTACCTCGTTGCACTTGGACCATTTGCCCCGCTCATCGGCTCCGTGGTGGCGTATACTGCCAGTAGCAAAACCTCCTCGCTATCTTCCTCATCACTCGGCAGCCTCGCCTCGCGCTTTGACTCTCCCCAAACGATTTGTCTTATGCTTGAGCCAGCCGACTATGGCGGCGCGGTGTGGGCAGTGCCGCTCTGGAGCGAGCGTGGCTTGATTGGCGCGTTGTTGCTTGGGCGCAAGCGTGATGATGGGTTGTATACGCAGGAGGAGATAGAGATAGCACGGGCAGCGGGGGAGCGATTGATAGACACGCAGGCGAGTGCGGAGCTTGCCCGGCGGTTGATGACGCTGCAACGACAGCGGCTCGCGCAAAGCCAGGTGATGGACCAACGTACCCGCCGCGAGTTGCACGATGATATTCTGCCCCAACTGCACATGGTGATGCTCCTATTGAGCGGCTTCCCCCAAAACGACACGACCAACCAGGCGATTGAACAATTGACTGTAGCCCATCGTCAGATTTCCAACTTGCTGCATGCCATGCCCACCACCTCTGCGCCAGAGATAGCGCGGCTAGGGCTTGTCGGGGCATTGCGTCAACTGGTCGACAAGGAGCTTGGGATGGCGTTTGATGGGGTAACGTGGCATATTGAGTCTGCGACAGAGCATGTTGCCAACGAGGTGACACCGCTCCGGGCTGAGGTGATATTCTATGCGGCACGCGAGGTTATCCGCAATGCTGCCCGCTACGGACGCGGGGATGATACCTCACGTCTACTCCACCTGACTATTGGGGTAGCCCTGTCCAATGGGGTGCTCGTGCTGACCATTGCAGATGATGGGGTAGGCTTTAGCCAGCAGAATGGCAATGGCAAGCCCCTCCCGCCACCATCACCTACAACGACACCGTTATCATCATCATCATCATCATCGGCGGCGGCGGCGGGGGAAGCAGCAGCACCCGAAGCGGGGCAGCTTGGGTCGGGGGGCAGTGGGCAGGGGTTGGTCTTGCATACCACGATGATGGCGGTCATCGGCGGCACGTTGACGGTAGAGAGTGGAGAGGGGGCAGGTACCCGGGTGAAGTTGTCGTGGATGTAGAGAAGGGTTCCCCTCTGCCCCCGCTCCCAGACATTTGCTCGTTACTACTCGCGGCTCGTTTGGTGGGAAGCGGGGCGGGGCAGGGGATGGGACAAATGAACCATTGCCAAGCCCCCACCTATTTGACAGATTTTTTGATAGGTGCAAAGATAGTGAGCAATAATTACCAACTGCGGGCAAATCCCGTACCAAATGCTGAAGGAGGCAATACCGTGTTTCTAGGCGATCCTATTGAAACGGTGGTTTTTCTCTACGACACGACAAAAGATAAGGAGAGCTTCCCTAAAACCGATACCGCTATCTTGGAGATGAACCATACCAATCTGGAGAATTTGACCAAGATTCTTGACCAGGCAGACAACAAGAAGCCAAACTATATAAATCCAGAGGTATACCTGCGAGTTTGGGGTATGGATGTGCTCTATCCAAAAGATGCAGAATTGGCAAAGAGCCTCTATAGTCGCATCATCACCGCCGGCGGCTCAGGGGTGACAGATATACAGCGATCTATCCTCCAAGCCCTGCTTTTGCAAGGGGCTGTAGCGCATATTCCCTTTTGGAAAGACATGATAGACCTCAAAGTCCCCCGTGATAGGTTTCGCAAAGAGCGAAAGCGTATCGCTGTGGCAGCATTGCTGCTGATGGTCCTCTTGCACCAAGTAGACGAAGCCTACCAAACCTTACTTGACCTGACCGAACATGCTGATGCTGAGGTGGCGGCAGTTGCGATGCTCTGTATGAGTATTATCCACCAGGAATACCACATGGATTATCCAGTCCCCGTGCTAGAACAATTGCAAAACTCCGCCGTCAATGGCAAAACCTTTGCCGAGCGGTTTCAGGCACGTATGGCTCTGCTGGCAAACGATGTGCCTATCCCAATAGATGTACCCTACGGGGCGTATGAATTTCGTGTTTCCTTTTGGCGCGAGAAGAAAACCCAACGCTACTGGACGATTGCGCTCCGCTCCAACCAAACGCTTCAAGACCTGCACAACGCTATTCAAGATGTTTTAGAATGGGACAATGATCACTTGTTCGTCTTCTATATGAACGGCAGTGATGACGATGCTGGTACTGACTATGAGTTTGCTTCTGGGTTTACCGAAGCTGCGAATATTGCAGAAGACGGCATATTGGGCGAACTTGGGTTGCTCCCCAAACACACCTTTATGTATATCTTTGACTTTGGCGACTACCATATGTTTCGCATTGAGGTGATGAAGATTCATGAAAAGGCAAAACCGGGTAACTACCCGATGTTTCTGGATAGCAAGGGGGAACTTCCCATACAATATCGGTATTTAGAAGATGAAGAAGATGAAGATGGCGATGAATGGATGATCTAGGGAATCTGGGTGATCTGAAAAGGTGAGGATTATCCGCCAAATCCTTTCCTACTAGCACCTGAAATCTGGTATCATACCAGCAAGAACGGTGCGGAGAGTTCAAAACAACCAAGCGGAATGATGGGCAATGCCCATACTAGCAAGGAGTCAAGAGTATGCATAAACAGGTTTTTATTGAAGTACGCCACGGGCATGTGTTTGTTTCCCGACACATTGAAGAGGATGATGGCTCATTTACCTGGCAAAGTGCGGTGAATGAATCGGAACTAGCTCCTGAAGCTATTGAGGTTATCCAAGCGCAGGGGGGTGATCTATCGCACGATGGGGAGTATATCTGTCCACCTGAGCTTGCTGCAAAGGCAAGATGGACTCTGGCGGAATTATAAGCTGTAATCCAAGCCGATCAAAAATACTCTGAGCAGTAGCGATACGTTCATGATCAAGTCCCACAAACGCTCTGTCAAAGACGACCAGCCGCAACAGGGAGCGGTTGGTTCGTTCGTTGAGGTGATAGAGCTGGGCAAAGGTTGCGGCTATGGTTAGATAATACGGCACCATAGAATCATCAGCGAGGCTCTGTTTGCCCGTATCACCAATGTGCTTGGTTGCCATGCCCTCGTGATGAACTTCTACATCATAGCGAAAGTAGGAACGATAGTCCAGCAAGCGGGCTTGCTCTTGGCGTTCTTCCTCAGATTGTGGCTGTTGGGTAAGCCAAACATAAAGCTGATCAAAGAGTGACCGATGCTCTTGATAAAAGGGATGGCTTATTACGGATACGCTATTCAGCACATGGGAGCCAGCGATAAGGTGGTACCACGACGTGAGGTTGTCGTTTGGGGCAAAGCCAAAGCGATAGCGTTTGCCGGCGGGGTCAAGCCGCGCTAGGGCTTCGTTGAACCGCTCCATTTGCTGCTTGATAGTCAAAAATCGCTCACGCAAAGGATCGAGGTAGTAATCGCGGAGAGCATCCATTGCCTGCTGACGAGCTGCGGCTATCTGATCTTTGTAGAGCGGCAGGACATGTTCCATCAAGTGATGCTCTTCATGGGCATAGCGGTCTTCATCCGCATCATCAACCCGTCCCACAAAGTGGTAGCGGGTATTGTAGTCTGTCGCCTCGCCAATCAACTGCTGGATAGCATGCATCCGTTTTATCTCATACCCCCGCACCGTCCGCTCTAGGTTTCGTACACTCTCGGCAGAAATATAGGGGGCAGCAGCTTTGCCCTCTTCTGGAAGATAATCTGGGAGCAACTCCATAGCCGCAGCGACTGCTGATGGATAGCGGGCGCGGGCTACATTTGCCTGCTCGTTGTATTCCTGTATCACCCGCCGGGTTTCCTGTATATCAGCCTGGAGCCGCTCTTTTTTGGCTTCCCACGTAGCCAGGTGTCCCGTCAAGGTTTGGGCAACCTGCTGTTCTTTCGCTATCGTCTGACGCAGGTGCTCAAACTCTGCATGGATCTCGGCTACTTCCCCCGTCTCTTGCCCCTTTTGCCGGGCTACCAATTCCGTTATGCGTTCGCGCAGGGGACGCTCATCCAACGGCGCATCGAGCCGCAACCGGAGATTGCACAGGTCACGCACATGGCGTAGCCGCATCACATGAGCATTGATCATCCCAAGATGCTGTGAAAGGGTCGTCAGCTGACTTTTGAGCTCCAGGAGCCGATTATCACACGCCTGTATACGGGCTTTTACTGCCCGTTGCCCAATAAACCACGGGATTGTAGCGGCGGGGGGCAGTTGCATCAGGGTGGTAGCAGCATAGTAGACCCCATCTGGCGTGACGGCTTGCCGATGGCGAAACAGCTGATCTTGGCTTTCACAGGCGATGATCTCGCCAAGGAGCATATCTACCACCGGGCGCAGCGAGGGAAACAGCGGCTCAACCTGCAAGGCGAGTGACCCTTCTAGCGGGGGACGGCTCTTGCGGAGCGTATCTACCACATGCAATAGGCCAAGCATGGTAAAGCCCTCTTTGGTTGCCATCTCGTGTAATACTCGCTGCGCTCGGGCAAAATACTCGGTCTGCACGAGTACGGTAAATCGCCGATGGTCTAGCAACGCTTCGACCACATGCTGCCAGCGTTCTTCGCGTACATCCAGCACTTCACACAGAAGCGGGGGACGTTCGCCAAACATATGGGTGAGGTGTTGGCAGAGTCGCTCTACGTTGTCTGGATACCCCTGCCCTCCTTGCTGCAACAGCGCATACTGCTGATGCAGTGCTTGGCCCTCTGTTCGCAGGTCATCGCGCTTGTGACGGAGACGATATTGCCATGCTAGTGCTCGTTCTAGGGCATTATCCAGCGCGGCTATGGCTTCGTCTATCTTGGCAAAAAACGATTTGTCTGGCGGTTTTTCTTCGGAGAGGGTAGCGATGGCTTGCAAGAACCCTTGCAAACTTGCCCGCTCTTCATGAGCAAGGAAAAAGAAATCTTCGCCATCAATGGGTACTCCCCGATAGCTCAGAATGGGCCGATAGACGGTGCTCTGGTGGCGAAGGTCATGCAATAGCGTCAGCCAACGGGATTGGATTATGGACGCATCACTCGTTACCTGTCGTATCTCGCGTTGAATTTCGTCATGCCGCTGCATCAGGGGCGATGCTCGCATCTGTTCGTCAAGCTGTTGGAGCCGTTCTTCTGCCGCTGTCTGTGCTGTCCGTGATTGTTCTTGGTCTTGCCTCCCCTGAGTTATCTGGTCTGT
>CAZLKK010000252.1:2994-6328 GCA_964559995.1 uncultured Chloroflexaceae bacterium | reverse complement strand
CCCCCCGCCCTGGAATGGGAGCGGGGGCAGGGAGAGAGGGGGAAAGCACGGGTTTTACTTCTTTATTATGACAAGGAAAATTAGCCACACCCATCCCCCCCGAAAGTTGACATTTTGCCAGCATTAGCATACACTGCATATGCTTTCCCCAGACAGTTAAGGGGAAGTTGTCACACACCTTTTGCTGACCACACAACTTGTACGTTATCATGACAACCATCTTTCGTTCGTTCCACAAGCAGATTGGATCATCAGGCAAAAGGATATAACATAAAGGAGATGTAGAGCAATGTTCCACAAGGTACATAAAGATACGCTGATGGGTTTGCCCAAGCGTACCCACTGGCTCCTCTTGGTGTTGCTAACCTTTGCGCTTGTTATCGGGTCTCTGCCCCATATAGCCCAAGCGCAAAATGATCAACACTGTTTTCCCGAAACCAACTTTTGTATTTCCGGGCGTATTCGGGAATACTGGGAGCAAAACGGCGGATTACCGGTGTTTGGTTTCCCCATCACTCCCCAACGAGAGGAAATCATTGAAGGACAACCGTTTCAAGTTCAATGGTTTGAGCGCAACCGGCTAGAACTCCACCCAGAAAATGCCCGTCCCTATGATGTCCTGCTTGGTCGGTTATCGGCTGATTTTCTGGAGCAGCAGGGGCGTGATTGGAATACCTTTCCAAAGGGTACCCAGATGGATGATGGTAGCGAAGGAAACTGTCTCTACTTTGAGCAGACAGGACAGAATGTCTGTGGAGACATTTTGGCAATGTGGCAGGCAAATGGGCTAGAAATGGATGGTGTAGCGGGCTTTAGCTATGAAGAAAACCTTGCCCTCTTCGGGTTGCCCCTAAGCGGCGAGCAACAAGAGACCCTAGAAGACGGCAACACCTACACCGTTCAATGGTTTGAACGCGCTCGGTTTGAACTACACCCAGAAAACGAGCCACCCTACAACGTGCTGCTTGGATTGCTTGGCAACCTCGTAGGCCCACCGGATGTTGCCGATACCCCATCCCCAGGAAAAGAGCTGGCGCAGGTAGAGGTAGGCAACCTGATACCCTACACGCACTCTAGCGGTATCTTCTCTATGCAAATTCCTGAAAACTGGACCAGTGAAGAGACCCAAGACCCCGATGTCTTGACCGTTGTCTTTACCGACCCAACTGTCAATGGGGCTATTGCCGTCACCATTTTTGAGGTCTCCAGTCAACTTGATGACCTCGGTGGGTTGTTGCGGCAGGGCATTGAGTCTGGCTTTGCCGACCAGCGGGAATTGCAGATCAATGAGCCAGTAGCTCAGCCAAACGGGAGCGTTCAGATAACCTTTAGCTACAAGACAACGGCTCAGGGTATGGATGTTGTGATGCTTGGGAATAGTGCTATTCGCCAGGATGAGAATCTTGTGTCTATCACTTGGGATATTATCCCCCAATCACAACATGACCGTCTGCGTGGTCCGTTGGATGGTATAGCGCAAAGCTACCAAGTAAACACTGCGGTATCGCTACCGTAGGAGATGAGGGGAGACCAACCCCAATGACCCGCTGCTCCCCCTGCCCCCGCTCTCATTCCAGGGCGAGGGGGAGCCGTCTGGTCTCCCTTTTCCTGCTTGCGGGGGGGGGGCTCTGCCCGGTGAGACCTTGTTTACTCTCCCCTAACCTACCCTTAAAAGTAGGGATGGAGGGGGATCGGATTTTGCCATGACCCTGGCGGGGTATGGAGTGTTGAAATATTGCCGCTCTACTTGTGCTATAATGGACTTTCCAGATTAGTATTTACAAAGAACATCTATGGTGTTGCATGCCGGAAGAACCCCTCATCTTGTTTGACTTCCCAACAAACGAAAACTCATCCCAAAACACGCCGTTACACGAGCGTGAATTTTCCGTAGTACCGCTTATCAATACGGTACTCTTTCCCCATATGCTGGCACCGCTGTTTGTCAACCGCGAAAGCTCGGTATTGGCAATTGAAGAGGCGATGGTTGGGGATCGCACGGTGCTTGCAGTGGTTCAACGTGACCCCGATACGGAACCTGTAGGGCTACCTGACCTCTATGCTATAGGTGTAGAGGCAACTGTGCAGCGCATGCTCAGGATGCCTGATGGCACCACCAGCGTTGTGGTTCAGGGTATCCGTAGGATGCGTATTGTGAGCCTCAGCCAAGAAACCCCCTACTTGCGCGTGTTGGCGGCACCTATCTATACCGAAGAAGACCACTCGCTCACGGTTGAGGCAATGATGCGGGCAGTCCTTTCGTTGTTCGAGAAAGTTGTGCGATTGAGCCGCTCGCTACCAGATGATTCCTACATCATGGCGATGAACGTATCCGAACCCGGCTGGCTTGCTGATTTTGTAGCCTCTACCCTACCGCTAGAGATCCCCCATCGTCAGGAGATACTCGAAACGCTCGATACCGAAGAGCGGCTTCGTCGGCTCAGTATTATGCTCTCTCAAGAGCTAGATGTGCTAGAACTTGAGAGCCGTATTCACAACCAAGTACAAAAAGAGGTAGACCGTAGCCACCGGGAGTTTTTCTTGCGTGAGCAATTGAAAGCCATCCAGCGCGAGCTAGGTCAGCTAGACCCGATGCAACGGGAGGTGATGCAGCTACGCGAGCAAATACTTGGCAAAACGATGCCCGAAGAAGTCCGCGAGCGAGCCCTTGAAGAGCTAGAACGGCTAGAAGTGATGCCGATGGCTTCACCGGAATATGCTATCATCCGTACCTATCTTGACTGGCTACAAGATTTACCCTGGAATGAAACAACAGAAGATACCCATAATCTCAAAGAAGCCGCCAAAGTGCTAGACCGCAACCACTATGGGTTATCAAAGGTCAAGGAGCGTATCCTAGAATTTATGGCAGTGCGGCAGCTTGCCGGAAACAAGCTCCAGTCACCAATTCTCTGCTTTGTAGGCCCGCCGGGCGTGGGTAAAACGAGCTTGGGACGAAGCATAGCAGAAGCCCTGGGGCGAACGTTCGTCCGTCTGTCGCTTGGGGGGGTGCATGATGAAGCGGAGATACGCGGGCATCGCCGTACCTACATCGGCGCAATGCCAGGGCGGGTCTTGCGGATGATGAAGGAAGCCAAGACAATCAATCCCGTATTTATGCTGGATGAGGTAGATAAGATTGGCAGCGATTTTCGGGGAGACCCCGGTGCCGCATTGTTGGAAGTGCTTGACCCAGAGCAAAATAACTCCTTTAGCGATCATTACCTAGACATACGCTATGATCTCAGCAAGGTGTTTTTCATCACTACGGCAAACTTGCTTGACCCTATACCCGATGCCCTACTTGACCGTATGGAGATTATCGAGCTACCCG
>CAZLKK010000252.1:0-2984 GCA_964559995.1 uncultured Chloroflexaceae bacterium | reverse complement strand
GAAGAGGAAAAGCTCGAAATCGCCCGCCGCTTTTTGATACCCAAGCAGTTAGAAGCCAATGGGCTAACCTCTGGGACTATGCATTTTCGGGAGTCGGCGTTGCGGCAGCTTATCCGAACCTATACCTATGAGGCTGGCGTGCGAAATCTTGAGCGGGAGATTGGTTCACTCTGCCGCAAGACTGCCCGGCGCATTGCTGAACAGCGTACCTACCAGCAGGTTGTGACCCCCACGCTGGTGATCAAATATCTGGGTCCCCCTCACTATACCTATGGTTTGGCTGAGGAGCAGGACGAGATAGGGGTGACTACGGGGATGGTCTGGACGAGCAATGGGGGCGATATTATGGCTATTGAAGTGACGCTGATGGAAGGCAAGGGCAATCTTACGCTCACGGGGCAGCTTGGCGATATTATGCAGGAGTCGGTGCAGGCAGCACATTCCTATGCCCGTACGAATGCCCGCACACTTGGCATTGATACCAAGAAGTTTGACAAAATAGACATCCATGTGCATGTACCTGAAGGGGCTGTGCCCAAAGATGGTCCTTCGGCGGGAATTACGATGGCGGTGGCTCTCATATCGGCGTTGCTCAACCACCCTGTGCGGCGTGAGGTGGCGATGACTGGCGAGATTACGCTGCGGGGGCGGGTGTTGCCTGTAGGCGGCGTGAAGGAGAAGATACTAGGGGCGTATCGTGCTGGTATCAAGACGGTCATCTTGCCCAAGAAAAACGAGCGTGATTTAATCGAAGTTCCCTCTCATGTACGCCGGAAATTGCGCTTTATCTATGCTGAGCATATGGATGTGGTGTTGGAGACGGCACTGTGTGGTGGGTTGCCCCCAAAGAAGCAGCGTAAGAGTAGCCGCAGCAAAAAACCAGCCGTAACGGAGAAAACGGAGACGACAGAGATGGCAAAACCTGCTGAAACGTAACGAGGCAGCCCCCCTCCCCTGCTTTCAAGGGTAGATTTGACGGGCAAATATCCCCTTCTCCCCCCTCGCCCCCTCTCCGAGAGGGCAGGGGGTATGATGCATCCTTTGCGGGGGAAGAGAGGGGACAGGGAGACAAGACCATATATTAGTTGACAGCAGCACGGTTTATCCAATTCTTGGATATAACGTGACCAGCGATATGGGTATCATAGACAAACATAACCGGTACCTCACGTTCCGTATCATACTCGTTGATCTCTGCTTCGGTGGTATCGGATGTATGCCCTGCCTCAACCAAATCTGGGTAGGTTAAGTAGTACAGGGTGGGCATATCTCCTCTTCGCCAACCTAGCAAACCGCGTAGGTCAAACAGCAACGCCCCTCGCCCTCGTTGACTGCATTGCTCAAGACCAGTATTCAAGAGGTCTTCTGCCATAAGTTCCAAAAAGACCTTTTCGATCTCTTCATCTCGTGCCACTGGGTTATGGATAAGTTCTTGTAGACGATCAAGGAGTTCTTGTTTGCCAAACATACGTTACCTTTCTTTCTGGTAGTTTTTCTTCTGCCCTTCCATGATACCGTTTGATGCAAGCAGGGTCGTGGCAAAGTCCCAATTTCTCCCCATCCCCTCGCCCCGCGTCCCCATCCCCTCGCCCCACGTCCTATGACGCGGGAGAAGGGGAACCGAGCAGGTGGCGACTCCCCCTCGCCCTGGAAGCGGGAGCGAGGGGGCAGGGGGAGAGAAAACCCTACTTCACCACAAGCGGCAGGTACACCAACGGATTGCTGGTGGGGATAGTCACCGCCTCATCCACCACCTGCACATTGTCGAGGACCCACCCCTTATCTGACAACGACTCGTCTACATCCAGCGTGAAGCGCAGCATCGCCATACCGGAGTAGTCCGCTAGGCTAATCGCCTCTGTCTTCCAGGTGATGTCTTTCCACTCCTGGCTCATATCCTGCTGCGCCTGGAGTGCCGACTGCGCCGTACCGCCGCCCTGGTAGGTCGCCAGCGTGTGCCACGTTGTGCCGCCGTCAGTGGAGATTTCCACCCGTGCTCTATCCTGGCTATCCCCCACACTGGCAAGTACATGCGAATGGCTAAATACCAACGTTGGGGTCATCACCATATCCAGATTAAACGCCGCCGAGGTGATAGACGATGTAGACCTCACCGTTGCAGATACCGCATTCCGGTAGTTCCCCTGGGGGCTGTCCGTCATCGCGTACTCGCCGTTTGGCAGGATAACCGTATCCCACTCACCGCTGCGTACCCAACGCCCAACGCCGCTCTCAAAGAAATCTGCGAAGATATGGGCAGTCTCACGGTAAATAGCAAAGGTTAGGGTCGTCTCCGATACCCCGCCATCACCATTGACCACGCGCAACCGGTACTCTGCTGGCGACAACCCGGCAGATATAACTGTCGTCACAGACAGCGGACTTGTCGTCAATACTGGCAAGGTGTACACGCTGCTGGCACTCAACGCTGGTTGTTGGGCAGCATCTTCGTTGACCAAGAAGATTTGCACTGGTGCTAGAAATTCTGTCCCACTGATGACCACATGCTGCGATATGCCATTGGTGCTCATAGCCGGGGTGATACTGCCCACCTTTGGCGTAGCATCACCAGCAAGCAGCGCATACACGCCTGCTCCCTGGCTCAGTGCCGCCGCCAAATCATACTCTATATCCAACACCGTCTTGAGGGCTTGCCATTGTTCCCCATCCCAATAGTGGAGTTGTAGCTCTTTTTCATCTACGCCTGCCACCTGGATGTCATTGGTCAGGTATTGGAAGCTCACCGAGCCGCCAATCTCTGGCGAATCGGGGGATGCCACAATATTGTACACCTTGCCGACAATCGTCTTGCCTGATGGCAAGTTGGGGACATCCGCCATACTTTGGATGGTATAGAACTCACCTACATCAAACGTTACCTCGTCTGGTGTGAAGAGGATAAGCTGCCCGTCTGGTGAGACCAGCGGAGCGTGGCTGCGCCGTGACCCGTGGCTGCGCCGTGACCCGTGGCTGCGCCGTGACCC
>CAZLKK010000251.1:0-6331 GCA_964559995.1 uncultured Chloroflexaceae bacterium | reverse complement strand
GTCGTGCGGGTAGCAGCAGAAGAGGAACTCAAGCAGGAGCGCGAATTGTTGGAGCAAAAGGTGCAAGAACGCACCACCGAACTCACCGATGCCAACAAAGAACTAGCGCGTGCTGCCCGTATCAAAGACCAATTTCTCTCCAGCGTGAGCCACGAATTGCGAACTCCTCTCAATGCCGTGATTGGCTTGTCGGATGTCCTCATGAGCGAATCCTATGGCGAGCTTAATCCCAAACAGCGCGAGTACCTAGATATGATCCAACAGAGCGGGCAGCGGCTCAATATGCTCATCAATGGCATACTGGACTTTTCCCGCTTACAGTCTGGCAAAGAACAACTGTTATTTGCCCCACTCAATATTTCCAACGTGTGCCAGGCGAGCTTACAAGTTGTTCGCAAACAGGCAGATCACAAACAGATAGAGCTTATCTTGACGATGGCAGGGGCAGAGGTGCGGCTGGTGGCGGATGAGCGGCGTGTCAAGCAAATGCTCGTCCACCTGTTGGACAATGCCATTAAGTTTACCCCCGAAAAAGGGTCGGTAGGGTTAGATGTGAAGGATGACCCCGACAATGACCAAACATTGTTTGTTGTGTGGGACACCGGTATTGGCATAGCTCCATCCAATTTGCAACAGCTTTTCCAACTGTTCCAACAACTTGACGGCTGTCTCACCCGCCAGTATGGGGGAGTTGGGTTAGGTTTAGCAGTGGTGGCAAGGTTGGCAGAGATGCATGGCGGTACCGTGAAAGTAGAAAGTGAAGAGCAGAAGGGGAGTCGCTTTACCATTTGTCTCCCCTGGAAGCCAAAAGAACAGAAAGCTATCGCATGATACAAATGCTCCATCTTGCCGATTTGCACATCGGCATGGAAAACTACGGACGGATAGACTCGACTACGGGACTTCACTCCCGCTTGCAAGATTACCTTGATCGCATGGATGAAGCGATTGCTTACGGGCTAGAGTGGGGGATGCACCTCGTCCTCGTTGCCGGCGACATCTACAAAAACCGTTCGCCCAACCCCACCCATCAGCGCGAATTTGCCCGGCGGATAGGCAACCTGCATAAGGCGGATATTCCCGTTTTCCTGCTCACCGGCAACCACGACATCTCATCCTCGCATGGACGAGCGCATGCGGTTGAGATATTCGACACGCTGGCAGTGCCGGGGGTGACGATTGCAGACCGTCCCAAGTTGCATACGCTAGAGACTCGTTCCGGCAAACTCCAGATTATTGCGCTGCCGTGGGTAACACGCCATGCTCTGCTGACCCGTGAGGAGATACGGTATGCGTCATTTAACGAAATTGAGGCAATGATCCGTCAACGCCTTGAAGTCTTCATTATCAATAGTCTTCACGAGTGTGACCCGACTATCCCTACCATACTGACAATGCATGGCACGATTGACGGCGCACAGCCGGGCGCAGAGCGGGGTATGACGCTAGGTACAGATATGGTTATTCCCCGCAGCATGCTGACCATACCGGGGATAGACTATGTGGCACTTGGGCATATTCACAAACACCAAGCCCACGGGACATACCCCCAGATGGTCTACCCTGGCAGCATAGAGCGGGTAGATTTTGGTGAGCGCAAGGATGACAAGGGGTGTGTGCTGGTAGAGCTAGAAAAGGATACTACCAAGTGGCAGTTTCACCCGTTGGATGCTCGCCCCTTCATCAGCATTGATGTAGACGTGCGCCAGAGCAGTGACCCACAAGCGCGGGTTATTGCGGCTGTCAACCATCAGTCTTTGCAGCATGCTGTCGTTCGGGTAAAGATACAAGCCAATGGTGAGCAGCGTCCCCACATACACGAGGATGCCATCCGTGAACACCTGAATAAAGCGGGAGCGTGGGTGGTAGCGGGAGTCACTGTGGATGTGCAGCGGGAGAACCGTGGTCGCTTTGCGAGTATGGAGCAAGAGATCGGCGGCGGCACGACTCCACGTCGTGCGCTAGAATTGTATCTCGAGAGCAAGGATACCCCACCAAAACGGGTTGAAACATTGTTGGCAGCAGCAGATGAACTGTTAGTCGAAGGGCAGAGCAGCGAAGGCTAGGGGAGTAGAGAGGTTGCATGCAACGTCTCACCGTACAACCCCCCTCGCCCTAACCCCTGTGGGTGTATGCGGGTGTAGGGGCACACGGTGGTGTGCCCAATGTGGCGACTCCCCCTCGCCCTCTGGGAGAGGCGGCAGGGGGGAGAGGGTTGTTCCGTGCAACCCCTTTCCGCAAGCGTCACCGAGCGGGATTCCTCCCCGCTCATTCCGCTGCGGCAAAGTGCTGCCACGCCTGAATATCCAGCGGCACATCGCGCCCATCGGGGAGCACGAGTCGCCTGCCCTCATCCAGTGGCAGCATCTCACCGATAACCGTCACAGGAGTACCCGTCTCCTGTTCCACTAACGCCTGAAGCTGTGCCGCATCATCGGGGGCAGCCGTGAAGCATAGCCCATAGTCATCGCCCCCCTCTAGCGCAAATTGCCAAGCGGTGGTCTCCATTGCTGCTGCTACCGCACAGGCTTCTGGTGATACCGGTAAACGGTCTGTCCAAAGCCGCACCCCTAGCTGGCTTTGCTCACAGATATGCCCCACATCGCCGCTAATCCCATCGCTCACGTCAAGCATAGCGGTAGCCAACCCCGATTGGGCAATTACCGCTGCCTCTCGCACTCGTGCTACTGGCTCAATATAGCGGGTAATCAGCTTTTCCCGGATGGCAGAATCCACCGGCAACCGTGGATCGAAGACGAGATGCAATCCAGCGAACGCCTCACCTATGCGGTCTGTCACCAGGACAAGATCGCCTGGACGCGCTCCCGAACGCAGCAGCAGATGACGTTTGTCTACCCGTCCCACAACGGTAATGGCGGCGTGAAAGCCAGCCGGTGAGCGGGTGATATTGCCGCCAATGATCAGCGTACTGTGCTGGTCTGCCTCCGTTCGCATACCACGGTAGAACTCTTCAAGCCATTCCACCTCCGTGTCGGCAGGCAGTGCCAGCGATACCAGCGCATAGAGCGGTTGTCCACCCATAGCGGCTATATCGCTGAGATTAACGACCAACGCCCGTCGTCCAATTTGGCGTGGCGTGCCGAGGTAGGGCAGAAAGTGGATATGCTCAATGTGGGCATCTACCGTTGCCAGCATGTAGGTATCCTCCTGCCACGCCAGCACTGCCGCATCATCACCTATGCCAGTAATCATATCCGGGTGGTCGGCATGCACAATCTGTTGTAAGCGGTCTATGAGGGGAAACTCCCCTATATCTGCAACACGCATAATGGGTAAAGATTCCTTTGTATTTCAGCCAAATCCTTTGCCGTTCTTCCCCTACCCCCTCAGCCATAGCCGTTGGTAGAGCCGTTGCATACAACGTTGCGCCGGGCTACCCCCTGCCCTTCCCCCACCGCGGGGGGAAGCCGAATAGCAAGGGAGCATGCTCCCTTGCTGAAAAAGAAAGAAGCAGAAGCATCATACCCCCCCCGCCTTGCAATGGGATAGGTTGACACTATGGCTAGAAGGGTATCTCGTCGTCGTTTTCATCGCTCGTGATAGGCTGTGGTTTGTTGCGTGGTGCGGGGGTATCTTTCCCCTCACGCGATGGTGTACTTGGTTCATCCCCAGTGGTATCATCATAATCATCGCCATAGTTGGATGAATAGTCGCTATCCCCCCGACTCCCAAGCATCACCATATCGGTTGCCGTCATCTCGAGGCTTGCCCGCACCGCACCATTACGATCTGTAAATATCTGTGGTTGGCGGATACGACCTTCTATATACACTTGTTTACCTTTTGAGAGATACTCATTGCAAATCTCGGCGAGTCGGTTCCATGCACTGACGCGAAACCAGATCGTTTCCTCATTTTTGCCATCTTCACCCCCGCCCCACTTGCGATTGACTGCCACCGTAAAGGATGTGACAGCCGTACCCTGGGGGGTAAAGCGCATCTCCGGGTCGCGTCCAAGATTGCCGATAATCTGTATTTTGTTTAGTCCAGCCATGACCGTATCCTTTCACTTGCTAACGGGAAACACGGTGTATCCCAATATTTTAGTCTAGGACAAATGTTTGCTATTGTCAAACGCTGTTTTGCGTCTGCTGCGAGGGTGGCTCTGGAGACTCATTGACCGCATCTACCATCCCCTTAATAACCCCCATTTCTACTGCATCACGCGCTTGACGAATAGCATTCATGATAGCGGTAGAATCTGATGAACCGTGGGCAATGACCGTCACCCCGCGTACTCCTAGCAGCGGCGCACCACCGTGGGCGCGGTAGTCGGTCAAGCGGCGCAGATGCATCAGCGGCAGCATCCCGGCACTGATCAACCCGGCACTGCCCAACACTGCCCCTGCTGGCACAAGCCAGCGATATTTGTTTTCTGCCATGAGCGTTAGCCCAATGGTGGGGAGCAGCCCAATGAATAGCCGTTGGGGAAGATTGCGGCGCATTTCTGTTTTGATCTTATTCTTGGCAAAAGAAACTACCGCTTCGCCCATCTTCAATACCATATTGCCAACAAACCCATCACACACGAGCACGTCACAGGTGCTATGCACCATCAGGTGTTTGGGTTCGGCATTGCCCACAAAATTTAGCCCACTGGTACGCAACAATTGGTGGGCTTCCTGTACCAGCTTGTCGCCTTTGCTGCTCTCTTCCCCATTGGAGAGCAATGCCACCCGTGGGTTGCTGATACCAAGCGCACGCTCAGCATACGCGCTGCCCATTTGGGCAAACTGGAGCAGATACTCTGGTTTGCAATCGGTAGTTACCCCTATATCTAGCGTGAGAACAGGTTTGGTAAGGGATGGAAAAAAGCCGGCAACTGCGGGGCGGTCTATGCCCTTGAGCCGCCCTAGAATAAACAACGCAGCTGCCATAGAAGCCCCGCTATGCCCTGCGGAAACAAAGGCATCTGCCTCTCCATCGCGGACCATTCGTAGCCCAACAACGTGTGATGAATTGGGCTTGCGCCGTACTGACTGTGCCGCTTGGTCACTCATGGTAATGACTTCTGGGGCATCTACAATTGGCAGGTCTAGCCCTTTGGTATTATGGTGTTTGAGCTCTTCGTTAATTTGAGCATAGGGACCGACAAGGACAATGGTGCAATCAAATGCTCGTGCCGCACGGACGGCACCTTTGACAACTTCTTGTGGCGCGTGATCACCACCCATCGCATCTAAAACAATTCGCATATATGGTATACCTTTTTTAGCGTTTCTAGCGTTTCTAGCGTTTCTAGCGTTTTTAGCGTTATGGTATCGATTTTTGTTTGTTAGGGTACGTTGAGCAAAACCAAAAAAAGTGTATCATCAGCTTGAAAGCCCGTCAAACAGGAGGGACAATCGGCACTTACGTTAGCAATCGGCAAACGACAGCGGCAAATGTTCTCCCCACAGCCTATCCAACACCGGTGCCATACGCGCAATATCCCCCGTTGATGCACAACGAATACTCCCCTCGCCCGGTATTAGCCCTACCTGTTCTGTCACGCGCATAACCTGACGAGCAACCGCGAGGGCAGTATCTATCACCGTGACCTTTGTGCCTACCATACGCTGGATAAGAGGGGAAACAAAATGAAAGTGGGTACAGCCAAGCACGATAGTGTCTACCTGTTGGTCAAGGTTATGCAAGCACTGTTGCACAACCTGACGGGTGTGCTCGCTAGTGAGCTCCCCCTGCTCGACGAGCTCGACAAGCGAGGGGCACGGGACAGTCTGTACTTGGACATTGGCAGCAAACCGCTGTACCAGCGAGGAAAACCGCTGCCCTGCTAGGGTGCCATCTGTTGCTAGGATACCCACCCGTCCGGTATGGGTTGCCCGTACTGCTGGCTTGACCCCCGGCTCCATCCCTACTACCGGGATGGGGTAGCGTGACCGTAGCAACTCTAGGGCAGCAGAACTTGCCGTGTTGCACGCCACAACGACAAGCTGCGCCCCTTGCCACATAAGCCACTCGGTACAGGCAAGTGACCGTGCCTGCACCTCGGTGATGGGACGGGGACCGTAGGGGCAGTATGCTGTGTCTGCAAGGTAGAGCAGGTTGTATGTGGGCAAGAGGGCATGCACGGTACGCATCACCGAAAGCCCCCCCATACCCGAATCATACAACCCGATGAGGGCAGCAGTATTCTTGCCGATATGCTTTGGTATCATAGATTATTTTGGTGCCGGAGACGGGACTCGAACCCGTACGGGGTTTCCCCCAACGGTTTTTAAGACCGTAGCGTCTGCCATTTCGCCACTCCGGCATGTGCTTTCCCTATTATACCGCATATCGCAACCCCTGCGTCCTCTGCTTGTCC
>CAZLKK010000250.1:0-6357 GCA_964559995.1 uncultured Chloroflexaceae bacterium | reverse complement strand
TCAGCAGGCCCACCACCAGCGCCGTGGCGAGCATCATCAGCAGCAGTCGCAGGCGAGTCGTCCTCAACCTCTGCCAACAAGATGGTGCTTATCCAGCCTTCATCCCCGGTAGCAACATGGTTGTCCACACAGGCAGCGGCGGTGCGGGAGATACGTACCCGCTGCCAGACCATATCGCCAACGATTTGCTCTTCCATTGCCGACACCTCGTCACCGGGGCAGACCTGCCCAATGATGGTATCGGGGGCTATGCGTGGCTCAGAGCGAAAGTTGCCGCCATTGGCAACAACAGTTTTTGATGCCGGGGGAGGGACACGCTGCCAGTTTGGGGCATGGTCTTCCCCATCGCTAAAGGTCAATTGCTCACGCCCGGAGCCATCGGCGTTCATGAGGTACAGATCAGTAAACTCGCCATTGTAATCGGCAAAGACAATCAATGCCCCATCAGGCGACCAGTCGGGGGATGAGCCACGCACCTCTTTGGGCATCAGTCGTTCTTGCTGCGAGCCATCGGCGTTCATCACATAGATGCTATTGCCCCCATCGCGGGTGGAGGTGAAGGCGATTTTGCTGCCATCCGGCGACCATGCCGGTTGCGTATCGCCGGCGGCGTTGGATGTGCGGTTGTCTTCGCCGCTTCCATCTGCCAGCATCACGTAGATGTCGGTGTTGTCGTTGCGATAGGAGGAGAAGGCTATCAAGCCGCCGTCTGGCGACCATGCCGGGGAGCTATCGGTTACATCGTTTGTGGTCAAGCGGGTTGGCTCTGTGCCATCAGCGTTCATCGTGTAGATTTCGTAGTTGCCATCGCGGTCTGAGCTAAAGGCGATTTTGCTGCCATCCGGCGACCACGTAGGCGAACTATCGCTGCCTTCGTTGTCTGTTAGGCGTGTTTGGTTGGTGCCATTGGCGTTCATGACATAGATTTCATAGTTGCCGTCACGGTCTGAGCTAAAGGCGATTTTGCTGCCATCCGGCGACCATGCGGGTGAACGGTCATTGGCTTCGTTGTCGGTGAGTTGCTTTTTCACCGAGCCATCCGGCGTGATGAGCCAAAGTTCCTCATCCCCCTCATCTTCACCCTCACCCTCATCAGGAGCAACAAAGACAATCTGCTCTTCGTCACGGTCTGCCACATCTACATCAGCCAACAAAATAGGTACTTCGTCATCGGCATCTTGGGGACTGTCGGACGGGTCAGACTGGGACAAATCATCGGTACTGTCAAGCGGTTCTGGTGTGGGGTCTTGTCGCAACACCCATGCGAAGGGGTCGGTTGCTTCAGGCATGGGCGTAGCCCCCATAGGGGCATCATCGCCGGTATCTGGAGTAGGTTCTTCTGTATCTTCTTCAGTATCATCATCATCGCCAAAGATAAGCGACCCAATGTCTGGCACAGCAGGAACCGACAATCCATCATCCCCATTTTCTTCAGCACTATCATCAGTGGTTTCTTCGTCAGTATCGGCAGTTGTATCGGTAGTATTAGTCGTATCGGTATTTTCCGTATTGGTGGATTCTGGCGTGGGAACACTAGTCGCAGCTGATTGCTGTTGGTCATCGGTAGGGGGAGCCTCGCTAGACTGCCCCGGCAAGCTACACGCTGCCAACAGCAGGAGTAGGAGTAACACCCAACCGGACTTTCCCCATCGCTTCAAACTCAAGAGCATTTTTTGTCCTCCCTAAACCTTACAAGTGGTAAATCTATTCTACCATATTCCTGTCTGGTTCACCTAGCACAATACAACCTCTTGGTATTTAGTTGTATAATTAGGTTCTAGCATACCATGAGAATATGGCGAGACGTGGGGAAATAAGCGCAAAGGGGAAGCAGGATGAAAGAACAACTGGCACATTTGCATGACCGCACCACTATTTTGGCAGAGAAACTCTCTGCCCTTTCTACGCTGGCAAATCAGGTGACAGATATGCTGAAGGTGGCGGATGAGGCGGAGGAAGAACAGCAGGTTCTTGCCGTCAACATAGATGAGGATGGCGACTTTGTGTGTACGTTGGATGGAGAAACGATAACCTTGCTTAATCCGCATGATGTTGTGACGTTGGCGGGGTGGCTTGATGCCACGGTGCAGAGTGCTACCCCCCAGGTGGAGCAGGAACTCAAAGATACAGGGTATGAGCGCGACCTATGACTGAACACATCCCTACTGAGCTGGAGCTTGCTGAGGAAGCCCTCAAGCAGGCGCGTCGAGATGGTGATAGGGCGGGGGTCAACAAGGCAAACCAGCGTATTCAGGAGCTACGGGCGCGTATTGCCAAGACCCGTACTCGCCTAACACAAATGGCGGGTGAACGTATCCACTTAATCGAGATGGTAGACCAAGCCCGTATACAGCTTCGCCGTTACGAGCGCAACCTTGATGACCACAACCGAATGATGGATGAGCTGCGTAAGGAGATACAGCAGCTTGGGGGCAGTTCGTTTTCGTTCAACTATGTGTATGCTCGCACCCCAGAGGATAGCCCCCCGGAGTAAGGCGGTTCTTATGGGGAGCATACCCTTAATTGGTATTACCCGCTCCCCTTGCCCCCGCTCCTATCCCAGGGCGAGGGGGAGTCGAACATTGGGCGCACTGCGGTGCGCCCCTACGGTACCCCTTCTCCCGTGTCGTGGGGGAAGGGGGTAAAACGGACTTTGCCATAGCCCAAAATACCTCGCGTGTTTCCGATAGGGTTCAGACACTTCCCCGAAAACTCCCTGAAACAAGACTCAAAGATCGGGTATACTAAAAACAGACAACAGTCTTTGATAGCAAGAGTTCCATTATCCTCATCCCCTTCATTTCCATGTCTTTTTAGGGGAACACCCAAGTGAGGAACTTTGAGAGGAATACTATGAGTGAACATACCGAAGCAGCAGCAGAAACCACTGATTACCAAGCCCTCCAGCAACGTATAGCCGAACTAGAACAGCAGGTCAACCAGCTGAAGATGTATCAACAGTGCTTTGATACCTTGCCCATTCCCCTGCAAATCTATCTCCCTGACGGAACAATGGCTGCCATGAATAGTGCTTCGGAACAGTATTGGAAAGCCCGGCGTGAACAATCTGTGGGGAAGTTCAACCTCTTACAAGTAGCTGAATTGCAAGCGGAAGGCGTACCGACACTCTTTCAGCAGGCAGCAGAGGGAACATATGTTGAGACCTCCCCCATACCGCTTAATGCATCAGAGTTGCATATAGAACATACAGGCATAGACACAAACTGGATTATCACAAGCTATTTTCCCATAAGCAATGAGTCAGAAGTCCCGCAATATGTTGGGGTAATGAACCGGGATATTACTGCTGTGGTGGAACGAACACAAGCCCTAGAGGTTGCCCAAGCACAGTTGCAAGAAAGCCAAAACCTCTTTACTGGTTTGATAGCCTATTCTCCATCCTCTATCTTCGTGAAAAATACTGAGGGTACGGTTATTGTTGCCAATCAGCAAATAGAGCGATTATTTGAGATGGAGCCAGGAACGATGGTGGGCAAAACCGCCTATGACTTGCTGCCAAAAGCGATGGCAGATGCTGTGTGGCAATCTGAGCTCCAAGTGCTAGAAACCGGGGAGCCACTCTTGGTAGCAGAAACCATCCAAGCACCTGATGGAATCCATACCCTTTTGACGAGTAAATTCCCTATCTACAATACGCAAGATGAAGTCTATGCTATTGGCGGTATCATCACGGATATTACCGAGCAGCGGCAGGCTGAAGAGCAGCTACGTATGACACAATTTGCCGTAGATAAAGCGGCAGATAGTGTGTTTCTCATACGGGCAGATGCTCGTTTTGCCTATGTCAACGATATGGTATGTCAAGCACTTGGATATACCCGTGAAGAACTGCTGACTATGGGGGTAGATGATGTAGACCCGATGTTTCCTATGGAACAGTGGAATACTTTTTGGGAAGACATCAAACAACACACAAGCACACGTATAGAAACCCAACACCGCCGCAAAGATGGTACCACATTTCCCGTAGAAGTACGGTTGAATTTCTTTACCTATAGAAATCAGGAGTATATGTATGCCTTTGCGCGTGATATTACGGAAAGTCAGCAAAAGGAAAAGGAACTCCGCCGTTATGCAGCTATTATTGAAGCAGGAATTGATGGAGTAGCGATAGCTGATCCTGATAAGGTTCCATTGATGGTCAATCGGGCGTTTCGCCTTATGATTGGTGCTGCACTAGATGCCGAACCTGCCCAAATCAATATGGGCGATTCACGCCCGGCGTGGGCAAAACGTCTCGTCAAAGAAGAGGCTATCCCAACAGCACTCCGGGATGGGATATGGAGTGGGGAAACCGCTTTGCTCCACCTACAAACGGGTGAGGAAATCCCTGTTTCTCAGGTACTTATGGCGCATAAGTTGGATGATGGGACTATTGATTTCTTTTCTACGATTGTCCGCGACCTGACCCCCATCAAGCAAGCAGAGTCAGAGCGTACTGCCCTCCAGCAGCAGGTGATAGATGCCCAACAACATGCTATCCGTGAGCTTTCTACCCCGCTCATCCCCCTGTCCCGTTCGGTAGTACTGATGCCCCTTATAGGCAGTATAGATAGCAACCGAGCGCAATTGGTAATGGAAACGCTCCTAGAGGGGATAGCCAGTCACCAAGCAGAGACAGCTATCATTGACATCACCGGTGTGTCGGTGGTGGATACACAGGTAGCCAATGCGCTGGTGCAGACAGCGCAGGCTGTGCAGTTGCTAGGGGCGCAGGTCGTGTTGACTGGCATAGGTCCAACGATGGCGCAAACGTTGGTCCACTTGGGTGCCGATCTGAGCAGCATCACGACACGAGGGAGTTTGCAGAGTGCGGTTGTAGATGCCTTGCAACGTAACCCAATGTATTGAACCTACTATAGATGCACACAGATGCATACAGATACCAGGCAAGAGATTCCCGATAGGAACGCAGAGCAGCAAAGACGTAGAGATTCTGACAACACAGGAATCTCCCCTATCTAGCCCGGAACTCCTGCCTGGTATCTCTCTCTGTACCTTTATGGTCTATTCCTTTTGCATCTTCTTTTTGCATCTTCTGCCCAAACTCCATAGTCCTCTCTATTTCCGTGTCTTTGTGGTGAGCTTTGTCTGGTCGCCATTTCAGCGGGAACCAAAGCGACACGATAAGCCCTAGCACAATATGCTCTAGCGTGAGCAACAGGAAGAGGGCAGACAAACTTAACGCCTGCTCAATGCTGTAGTTGTAGGCAGGGGCGGTCAGCAGGGCAATGAGCACAGCATCACGCACCCCCACCCCCGCAAACGAAATGGGCAACACCTGCAACACCGCAATGAGTGCCGAAGCCCCCACCACGAACACCAGTGGTATATGCACATCTATCGCCACAAACAGCAACCAGAGTCGAAGAAAGGTAAAAAATGCCGAGAGGAGCGAGGCAACAAGAGCGGGTAACACCATGCGCGGGTGCATAGCAAGCGTGGCAAGCTGCGTATGCCAACGCTCCAGGGCAGGGTGCATCCGTGCAGGCAGCACCTTCGGCAAAGCCCGCTGCATAAGCCACTGCCGCGACCCCGCCCCTGCCAACACTGCCAGCATCCCGACCATGCCCCCTGCCATAGCCAACACCAGACCCACCTGCCCCCCCTGCCCTGGGAGCAGGTGTCCAAGCGCAAACACCCCAAACGTTGCCAGAAACGCCATAATAATCAGGTCAAACAAGCGATCTATCACCACACTGACCAAACTAGCGGAAAACGGGTGTCCGTGATTGTGGAGATACCACGCCTTCACCAGATCACCCGACTGCCCCGGCGTGATTGCCCCTAGATAGACCCCTATGGTGTACAAGGTAGTAGCAGTGCCAAATGGCAGGGTAATCGCCAACTCGCGCAAGATGCGCTGCCACCGCCAGCTTTTGATAAGCAGGAAGGGGAAGGCGAGGATGAGCGAGATAAGCAATGGTAGCAAATGGGCATGACGCAGAATAGCGACAAGTTCTCCCACATCGCTGGTAATGAGGAAAAGGACAAGCAGGGCAGGTCCAATGAGCCGCAGCAGCCATTTCGTAGGCGTAGATGGCGTAGATGTAGCATACTGTTCTCTAGTATCCATAATTATCCATAGGCATAGGCTATTCCTTTCGCTGGATACGCAACGCCGCTACTTGCTCTGCCAATAGCCCAAACATAAAGACGATGATACCCCCAATGAATAGCCCAACGGCTGAATTGGGAATGTGGAAACGGTAGGGGTCGGTAATAAAGAAGCTAATCAGGAAGGAGATAACTGCCAGCAGTTGCATCAGGATGGAGAGGGGAAAATAGACCCGCAACGGGGCAAACAGCGAAATCATCCGTAGGATAATCAGCCCA
>CAZLKK010000249.1:4451-6358 GCA_964559995.1 uncultured Chloroflexaceae bacterium | reverse complement strand
CAACTCTTCGGTTGCACCCATCGCCTCAAAGGTGGCAACGGTTGTGGGGTAGACAGCCCGGAGGCGGTCAACCAGGGGGATGGGTTCTCCCTCATCGGCTAATGGCATTTCGGTTGGGACATTAGCAACATCAGCAGGGGATAGCTTCGTCTCTAGGGCTTGGTGGCATGCTTTCACCGTAGCCGCAATCGTGCGGCGGGTGTGCCAGCGGGCAAGGGGAGAGCTACCCTGTCCTTGCTGCGGGTAGTAGACCACCCGTATGATAACGTGCGTAGCGACAATAGCATCAAACAGCACCAGCTCTACCGTCAGGTGAAAGCCGCTGTTGGTTGCCGGGGTTAGGTGCCAAGTGAGAATGTGGGAAGCATTGGCAGCGGCAGGGCTATCTGGTGCTAAATACGTAGCCGGGGCAGGCTGCTCCATAGCAGTAAAGGTGAGGGTAGAAAGGTCTTTGCCAGTACGCCAAAACGTCCCCATGCGCGTTGCGCCCGTTGGCAGCGTATGCCAAGTTGCAGGGTCGCGTAGTAGCGCATTGACCTGTGCCAGCGGTGCGGGTAGCTCCAGATAGTCGGTGTAGAGTAACTCCATAGTCTATTACAGTCCTATAATTCCTGTGTCTCCACGTCCGGCGCGGCGCAACCGTTCCACATTGCCCCAGAAAGGACACTGCGGCGAACGGGTTGTTGGTAGTCCTTGAATAATCAAGGTTGCGGAGGCTTTCCATCGCCAATCATATACTGCTTCATCCTCAGCAGGAGAGTCTTCTGCCAAATAGCAGGAAACAGCAGCAAGTGCTGCGGCGACTTCATCTTCTGTCGGGTTGGGAATCATGCGGTGAGTCCTTTCTGTGGTTTCTGTACTTTCTGTGCTTTCTGTGGTTTCTTGTGTTCTTTCAACAAGCGGTTTGCCATCGTGTGATGGGCATGCAATTCTAGCGTGTCGTCAAGCGCGAGCGGCGGGAGGCTCACCGTTTGCCCATAGCGGCGGCGCAGGGCGAGGGTGAGCAGATGGTCGGCTAGGTGGGGGTTCTTGGGGAGCAGTGAGCCGTGCAGATAGCACCCAATGGTGTTCTTGTAGCATGCCCCACTCACCCCATCCTCGCCATTGTCGCCATCCCCTACCAACACTTGTCCAAGTGGGGAAACGTTTTTGCCGTGGTAGGTGCGTCCACTGTGGTTTTCAAAACCCACGAGGTAGGGGGTAGCCGTTGTCGTAATGCCCAGGGGGTTGTTGGCTAGGTTGACTACCGTATTGCCAATCATGCGTTGCTTGCCACCTATCGTATGGATGTCGAGAATACCCACGCCGGGCAACCGTTCGCCGGTATGGGTGAGGAAATAGTGTCCAAGCAACTGGTAGCCACCACAAATGGCAAGCATCACGAGTCCCGCTTCAATAGCACGAGCCAATCCCTCGCTTTGGTGCTGGAGGAAATCCTGGGCAATAATCGCCTGCCCACTATCCTGCCCCCCGCCAAAAAACGCCATATCAAAGCGCATCCAGTCTACCTGGGTGCCAGTGGTGATAGGGGTGACGACGAGATCAATGTTTCGCCAGCGACATCGCTGCGTTAAGCTCATGATATTGCCTCTATCCCCATAGATATTCATGGTATCGGGGTAGAGATGGGCTAAATTGAGCGTATACTGCGTCATAACGGATTAGCCAAGCATGGTTCTTGGCTCACTTTCCAGACTCTACGCGCTTCCAAAATGATACCTTATGGGCGTGCCAGCCATTCGCTTTCACATACCCACTTGTAGGTCGTCAACTCTTGCAGCCCCATTGGCCCACGGGCATGCAGCTTTTGCGTACTGATAGCGACCTCTGCCCCCAAGCCAAACTGCCCCCCATCGTTAAAGCGGGTGGAGGTATTCACGAAGACGGCAGAGCTATCTATCTCTTGG
>CAZLKK010000249.1:0-4340 GCA_964559995.1 uncultured Chloroflexaceae bacterium | reverse complement strand
CCAGCCGGTACCACCTTCCACGTTTCGGCTCCCTCGCTCCGCGAGAGTATCTCTAGCGCATCAGGGTCTGCGCGAAACTCTACGCCGGCTTCGTTGAGTGTTTTGCCCACAGCAGGCAGCAGGTGCGAGGCTATATCCCGATGCACGAGCAGCGTATCTAGCGCATTGCAGACACTTGGGCGTTGCACTTTGGCATTGCGAATAATCGGCACAGACCGCGCTAGGTCGGCAGTGGGGTCGGCGTATATGTGGCAGATGCCAATGCCGCCAGTGATCACCGGTATGGTTGAGTTCTCTATGCAGAAGCGGTGCAATCCCCCGCCTCCCCGTGGGATGATCATATCTACATACGTATCCAGGCGGAGCAGTTCGCCGATAAGTTCACGGTTGGGGTCGGTAATGCTCTGCACCGCAGCGTTAGGTATGTTGCAACGTTCTAGGGCGGTGCCAATAGCCCTGGTGATGGCGGCGCAGCTTTGCCGAATATCGCTCCCCCCCCGCAAGATAACCGCATTACCGGCTTTGAGGCAGAGCGAAGCAATATCTACCGTCACGTTGGGGCGAGCTTCATAGATAACCCCCACCACACCGAGCGGGGTGCGCTGCTTTTGCACCTGCAAGCCGTTGGGCAACGCAGCTTTATCATAGACCACACCAACTGGGTCATCAAGTTCTGCCACGCTACGGGTGTCCGCCGCAATAGACTCTAGCCGCTGTGGGGACAGCAGCATACGGTCTAGCAATGCGCTGCTTGTGCCAGCGGCGCGGGCGGCTTCCATATCGGCAGCATTTGCCTGTAAGATGGTATCCTGCTGCTCCAAGAGTAGGTCGGCTATACTGTGCAAGGCGGCATCTTTTTGTGGTCGGGTGAGCTTGACGAGATGGTGTGCTGCTTGACGTGCCTGCTGCCCAATAGTCGTTAGATTGGTCATACGTTCTCAAGACTCCTTTGCCATCCTTAAAATTTAGAGAGGTCCTAATCCTTATCCTTTGGATTATGCTCTTGGTGTTTTTCTGCTTGTTCCTCTTCTCGGCGTTTCCGTTCTTCCTCAACAGCGTGGCGTATTTGCTCCATCTTCTCTTGCATTTCCCCCCTGCGCCAAGATAACCCAAGCATTATCAGACTGGCAAGCATTAGGATGAAGAAGAGTCCTTGCACTGCGATAGTCCAGGGTCCCGTCTCATTGCTGATGAGCGTTTGGAAGGTGAAAATGAGCAACACCCCAAAGGCAAGCGCGGCGGTGGTGAAGGCGGCACGGCGGAAGGTACGTGCCGGTGAACGCCATGCCTGCGCGGATAGGAAGATAACGATGGTCAACGAAATGATAAGGCGAATGATCAGCGGGAACATACTCTCGCTCCAATTACTTTTGTTTGCTGTTCATATTATACTGCTAATCGTGCTACATTGAAAATCGGGGTAGCAGGTGGGGGATATGAACCCTCTCCCCCTGCCCCCGCTCCCATTCCAGGGCGAGGGGGAGCCACACCTGCCGCGGTTCCCCTTCTCCCGCGTAGTTAGACGCGGGAGAAGGGGATGGGGGCTTGCCCGGAGCGACCTTGTTTACTCTCCCCTAACCTACCCCTGAAAGTCCCCCCGCCCCCATATCCACACTACGTCTCTGTTGGGGGGAGAGTTGCTTGGCATGGTATAATATCCCTCATATCAAAAAACAAGGCACTGCCATAGCTCCACCGCACCATTGCCCAAGTGGCTGTGTTGGTCCGGAGTAAATACAAATTGTACTGATGGAGCAAAGAAGGGATATGATTACCAGTAATACACAAACAGTCAATGGCTATCGGATACACTACCTTGAAGCAGGCAAAGGTGCGCCTATTCTGCTGCTGCATGGTTTTGCCGGCTCCTGTGAAGAGTGGCGACCTACTATAGCCTATCTCGCTCAGCATGGCTACCGGGCGATTGCGGTTGATGGGGTGGGGTTTGGCAAGTCGGACAAGCCCGGCGATGCGCCCTATTCCTTTCAGCTTTTCGCCGATGTGTACACCGGTCTGCTTGATGCACTTGGCATACCCCAGGTAACATTGGTGGGACACTCGTTTGGGGGCAAATGTGCATTGGCAACGACTATCCTCGCCCCGCAGCGTATGAGCCGATTAGTTGTCGTAGATAGTGAGGGGTTTATCCCGCTGCCCTTCTGGATGAAAAAATCTGGTGTTGTCCCCTTCTTGAGCAAAGCCTTTCTCTGGATGTCGCGCAACCCGCGCCTCTTCCGTATGCAGATGCAAGGGACATTCCATGACCCATCCCGCATCACGCCGGAGTTTGAACAGCAATTCCGCGATGTGCTGTATGACCCGGCGAGCAGTCAAGCCCTGGTGCAACTCAGCCGATGCTACGACAACCACGACCTAGAGCGTACTGGCTTTCGCGCCCGCTTGTCGGAGATAGGCTGTCCCACGCTGGTTATTTGGGGGGAAAATGACCGTGTGTTTGCGCCATACTGTGGCGAAACTGCCAGCAAAGAGATACCAGGCGCAAAGCTCGTCCTTATCCCCAACTGTGGACACTACCCCCATATTGAATGTCCTCGTCCCTTTCGTGGGGCGTTGATGGGCTTTCTTGCAGCAGGGAAACAGACGATATGATTACCAGTCACATATGCTCTGTCAACAAGCTGCATTTGCGCTACATCCAAGCGGGGGAAGGTGCGCCAGTGGTGTTGCTGCATGGCTTTGCCTACTCTGCCGACAACTGGCGTGGCACGATGGACGTTCTCGCCCAACAGGGCTACCGGGCAATTGCCCTTGACCTGCCCGGCTTTGGCGAGTCGGATAAGCCCGGCGATATAGTCTACTCGCTGCACTTCTCCGCTGAGATGGTGCATGGCTTTCTCAATGCGCTAGGATTACCAGCGGGTGTGCCAATCATTGCCCATTCCTATGGGAGCAAAATAGCCCTTGCCCTCGCGCTGTTGTATCCAGCGTATGTCAGCAAACTGGTTTTGGTAGATAGCGATGGCTTTATTGATCAGCCGCTCTTTGTGCGAAAGGTGTTCTCATTGCCAATCATTGGTAATGGGCTTATGTCGTTTGTGGCAAGCCCCAACGTCCTGCCCAAGTTTTTGCAGGAAGCCTACGCTCACCCCGAACGCCACATCACCGACGAGGAGCTTACTGCCCTGCGCGATGTACTTACCCAACCAGATCGCCGGCGTGTGCTACAATTGATCAGCAATTACTACAAGGAGAACGACCTGCGCGGCTCCGGGCTGCGCTCGCGCTTGGGGGAATTGCGTTGTCCTACGCTCATTGTGTGGGGGGATAAAGACCGCATTGTACACCCAAGCTGTGCTGAAATTGCGCGGCGGGAGATACCCGGCGCAAAGTTGGTCATGTTCCCTGATTGTGGGCATTTTCCCCATATTGAGTATGCCCATGCATTTCAGGGGTTAATACTAGGATTTTTGGCAAAGGAGCCAACGTAATATGATGGATATGATCGCACGATACCGGGGAGCAATGCTTGGTCTCGCCACGGGTGACGCGGTGGGGACAACGCTAGAGTTTCAGCGTCCAGGCAGCTTCACCCCCATAGACGATATGGTCGGGGGCGGTCCCTTCCACCTCAAGCCCGGTGAGTGGACTGATGATACGGCTATGGCTCTCTGCCTAGCCGAGAGCCTCGTTGAGCAACGCGGCTTTGATGCGCTTGACCAGATGCAACGCTATGTGCGTTGGAAGGACGATGGCTATTACTCGGTGAAGGGCTATTGCTTTGACATAGGCGGGACGGTAAGTGATGCGTTGTATCGGTTTAAGCAGCGCGGCGACCCCTACGCCGGCTCAACCAGTCCTATGACAGCTGGCAACGGCTCACTGATGCGGCTTGCGCCAGTGCCACTATTCTATGCCAAGACCCCACAAGCAGCGATTGAGCGCAGCGGCGAAAGTTCACGCACGACTCACGCCACCGAAGCGGCGGTAGATGCTTGTCGCTATATGGGGGCATTGCTCGTCGGGGCGTTGCAAGGGGACAACAAGCAAACGCTATTGGCAGACCACTATAGCCCCGCTGGTGATGACTACTGGCAGCAACACCCCTTGCACCCAGAGATTGCCGAGATAGCCGCCGGGTCGTTTCATACCCGGCAGCCGCCAGAGATTATTGGGACGGGCTATGTGGTCAAAGCCCTAGAGGCGGCATTGTGGGCATTTGCCCAGAGTAGCAGTTTTCGGGAGGGGTGCTTGTTGGCGGTCAACTTGGGTAATGATGCGGATACCACCGGGGCAATTTATGGACAGCTTGCAGGTGCCTACTATGGGGAAGATGGCATACCAGCAGAGTGGCGGGCAAAGTTAGCCATGCATGATCGCAT
>CAZLKK010000248.1:0-6367 GCA_964559995.1 uncultured Chloroflexaceae bacterium | reverse complement strand
CTATGCCATACGGGTTTCTGGTATGCCGCATGGTTCTGAATAAGCATAAATAAGGAGCACCACCTATGACCACTCACCTCATACACACCACCGTTGCCCACCTGCAAGCAACCCCCAACCTGCCCCCCATCCCGCGCTGCTGGAGCGAGCAGCCTATTGCCAACATACCTGTGGTTGATACAACCGACCCTGCCACCATAGCCCGCTTGCTAGACCATACCTTGCTCAAGCCACAGGCAACCCCCGCGCACATTGAGCACCTGTGCCAAGAAGGGGTGCGCTATCACTTTGCTGCCGTCTGTGTCAACCCCTGCTATGTGCCGCTATGTGCCGCATTGCTGCGTGAGAGCGACCTTGCCGTCTGTACGGTGATTGGCTTTCCCCTCGGCGCAACTACCACCAATGCAAAGGTCAGCGAAGCCCAAGAAGCCATCCAACAGGGCGCACAAGAACTGGATATGGTGCTCCCAATTGGGCTACTCAAGGCGAGCCAGTATGCTGCCGTGCTTGCAGATATAGCTGCCGTTGTCGAGGTATGCCACAATGCTGGTGCCAAGTGTAAGGTCATCATAGAAACCGCGCTGCTTACTGACACCGAGAAGGTCGCCGCATGTCTGCTGGCAGCAACCGCCGGGGCAGATTTCGTCAAGACCAGCACCGGCTTTGCTGGCGGGGGAGCTACCACAGCAGATGTCGCGCTCATGCGCCAGACTGTCGGGGCAACGGCTATGGGGGTAAAGGCATCGGGGGGCATACGCACATTGGCAGAGGTGCAGGCTATGGTCGCAGCCGGCGCAACCCGCATTGGCAGCAGTTCGGGGGTAGCTATTGTTGGGGAGCAGCATACAACACCCCATCCGCAACCGTAACCACTGGCACAAGCGGTATTTCCTCTTGTAGCTCTTCAGGGGTGGGCATATAGTCACGCGACAATACCAGCGATGGGAAATAGGCTATCATTGCCCCACGCTGCACTATCGCAGTACGCATTGTCGCCATTTCGTCAGGGTAAGTTGCGCTTGGGATGAGGCTGTTGGGGTTGAATTTGGAAGGTAGTGCATCTGGTGTGCGCCCAATGACAAACCGCGTTATATCGGGGGCATTGGTGTAGATAATCGTATCTGGGGGCAGATGGGCAATCTCCTGGAGCAGTGCCGATTCCTGCCACTCCCGCCCGCTATACAGTACTCCATGATCATGCAAGCGGCGTATGGTCGCATACGTCCCCTGAGCATAGAACACCCCAAACACCACGAATACTACCGCCAAGCCTAGCTTTCCCCTTGTTGATGGCGGTTGCTGTGCTATCTTCTCGTGGATGAACAGCATAACGAGCAGAAAGAGCATCATAATGGCAGGCATAAGAATGCGATAGTCTAGCGGGGTTAGGAAATCAATAAAGGAGATGGAGAAGAGCAAAAAGCCCAAATAGGTAGCGACAAATACGCCAAGAATACGCGCAAATGGGTATGCTTGAAAGTACGCAAGCAGGTTCAATGGTGAAGATGGAGATACTGTTTGGTGCCGATTGCGATACCAGATAGCGATGCCAGCACCGATGAACAGAGCCGTTAGCAGCATACGAACCGCAAATGGGATGGGGTAGTTTGTTGAAGTGGGGGAAACCCATGTGACAAGCGGATACAAAAACTCCTGGAAGTGCTGATAACCGGGCGGGTGAAAGGTGAGTTCTCTATTGGCAGCGGTGTCTGCAACCAGCATATTCCGCCCTACCCAGCCTGCCATTGGCACACTAGCTAGTGCCATATAGAGGATGGTATCGCCTAGTCGTTTGCGAAACGAGCGGGTATTCCCCAAGAACATAAGCTCTATCCCCACGGCAAGCAGGATGGTGATACCCACATAGCGGGTAAGCAAGGCTAATGCACTGGCAATACCTGCCAGCACAAGCCACAATATCTGCTCTTGCTCACGGTAGCATACCAACAAAAAGAAGGTAGCCAGGGTAAACACCAGGAAAATAGGCTCTGTAAAGGCAAGCGTTTGGATGAGGATAATCTGTGGGGAGAGGATGAGCACGGCTAGGGTGATAATCGGTATCCAGACTGCCCCGTTGGTCATGCGCCGCATCACCCAGGCAATGGTGCCAAGCAACAGCGCAAACGACCCAACGCTCACCCATCGCGCCACGACAAAAGGGGATTCGCCACTGACCAGACTGCCCCCGGCGAGCAAGAGCGGGTAGAGCGGGGGAAAGTGGGTGAACGGTTTTCGAGTACCCATGATAGATGTGGTGAATCCTTCCCCGCGGAGTAGGTGTTGGGCAGTGTCTAGGTAGATCAGCGAGTCAGCACCTGTCCCTATTCCCCATTGGGCGGTGGTGTAGAGGATGGTCAGACACCCGGTGAGGATGAGGGCAATAAGGGCAAGGGGGGCGAGGTTGCTCACAACAACTGTTTGTGTGTTCTTGCTCATTTTCCAATACCTATTACCCGCTCCCCTGTTACCCATCACGCCAAACGAGCTGCGAGTGTCAACGAGCGGATGTTGGGCGAAATCCCAGAGGGCGAGGGGGAACCTGCCCTAACTTACCCCTGCTCCTCCTTGACCAATTGCTCTGCCAGTGCCAACGCCTCTTCCCGGCTGGCAAGCTCGCCTGCCGCCTGTGCCTCGCGTATCTCCCGCAACAGCGTACCAACCAACGGTCCCGGTGCTATCCCCAACGTAGTGATAAGATCATGCCCATTGACCAGCGGGGCTTGTGGTGTTGTTGGCTTGCTCCAGAGCGCATCCAGCATACTGTTAGTCCACTGCAAATGGGCTTCCCACTCCTCGCGCTGAATAGCCGGTCCACGGGCGGCTAGGTGGTCTGCCAGATCATGCAGCAGCAAATCAGGCGCAGTATCCTCGGTGGCACGGAAAAACCGTTGCACTGCTCGCGGGGTAATCACCTCATCTGTGCGAAGCTGCCCCAAGCGCATATGATGCCTTACAACCTGTTTAACGTAGGCTGTTTCTCTTCGGCTCAACCGTAACCGTTGCCCTATCGTTTGCGCTATCTCTGCCCCCACGTTTTGGTGCCCATAGAACGATACTCCCCCTTCTGGCTTATCCTTGCGTGTTTGTGGTTTGGCATTGTCGTGCAGCAGGGTAGCCAACTTGAACAATCCTGCCCGCGATGTGCCAGAAAACTGCCGCTCATCAAAGTGCATTGCCAAAAAGTCAGCATGGGCAAATGCGCGAGGCAGCTCTGGGCAGGTCTGCACCGCTACGGGCAACATTGCCTGCGATGATGCGCCCGGCGGCAGTGATACTGATAGGGTATCAGAAGGGTCTTGGGCAAAACCCGCAAGCAACCACTCAACGCTATTGACCGCTTCAAGCAGGTGTCCAAGCACGGGCAGAAAGTGAAAGATAGGCTGGTCGCAGGTACGGGCAGGCTCTAGCTCCGGGAATAGTTGAGTCAAGATGCCGAGGCTGTCGAGATAGGACAACCAGGGGGCAACATGCGGCATAGCCAACAGTTTGAAAAATTCCATACGGATACGCTCTGCCTTCACCTGCGCTAACAATTGGGCAGCACCACGCAACATCTCCTCCAGCGCAGGCGTGATGGTATATGCTAGGCTTGCCGCCAAGCGTACTGCTCGCAGGGTGCGTAAGGGGTCATCGCGGAGGCTGCGGGGGCTACACGGGCGCAACACCCGCGCCGCTATATCATCCATACCCCTGCACGGGTCAATCAAGGTAGGAGCTATTGCGGTGGGGGTAAGGTCGCCATTGACGACTGCCGTTCCAGCGTCTTCTAGTGGCATAGCAATGGCATTGATGGTAAAATCGCGCAAAACGAGGTCGTCATGCAGCGTTGGGGCGCGTAGTTGTACTAGGTCTATGATAATGATGGGATCATCCAGCAGCACGACTCTGCCCGTCCCGCGCTCGATGTCCAACGGCACAAATGCTCCGCCGAGTTCGTCTGCGATGCTGCGGGCTAGGGCTACGCCGTCAGTGGCTACAGCAATGTCTAGGTCATGCGGCACCCGCCCCATGAGCAGGTCACGGATGGTCCCACCGACGAGCCATGCGGGGATGGCGTTTGTGGTACAGTGGGTCGCTAAGGCTGCCAATGTGTGCAGTGGGTCATGTTGTTTCATAGAGTCTATTGTAGCACAAGGTATGGCTTCTCCCAAAAGTACTGTTTCATTGTTTGGGAAATCTTAGTTATCTTGAATACGCATACAATATACCATCTTCAACGATGACTACTGGCTCTAACAGCAGTTCTTGCTGCAATTCTTCTGGTGTAGGCATATTGTTGGTCCATGCAAGCCGATGGAAATAGACTATCAAAGCATCATGCTGAACAATCCTTTCACGCATTACAGACATTTCAATAGCATATGTTTCATTTGAAAGAAGACTTGTTCGATGAAATTTATAGGGAAGAGAAAGAGTATCTCGATCAATAATAAAGCGAAGTATATTAGGAGCATTGGTATAGATGGTTCTACTTGGGTGTATTTGTGCTGTTTCTTCAATAAGGGCTGATTCTTGCCATCTTCTCCCACTGTACTTCCACCCATTTGTATGGAGAAAAAGCATCAATTCAGAAGATACAAGGATATAAAAGATACTTATTGTTATCAGAGATACAGACAAGATTAATCTTTTTTTGACAAACAACTGGTTATTCTGAGTATCATAGTGAATAAACACAGCAATGATAAGCAATATTGTTAGGTAAACCGGCAGCAGAAGGCGATAGTCTAAAGGTGTCTGATAATCAAAAAACGAGATAGAAATGAGAAGAAATCCTATATAGATAGCAATAAAAAAGCTGGTAATACGAGCAATTGGTGTTTCAATAATAAAAGAGTATAGGTATTGACGAAATGAAATATTGCGTTGCCAGATAAATAGACATCCTACGAGGAATATTCCTGTGAGTATAATTCGTAGCCCGGTGTGGATTGTGTATGATGTTGAATATGGGATTATCCATGTAGATATAGTGTAAAAGAACCCACTTATATGACTAAGACCGGGCGGATGAAACGCTAGAGTCCTATTTGTGGCATTTTCAGCAAGTACTATATTTCTCCCTATCCAGAAAGCCATAGGGGTACAGGCTACGAGCATAAAAAGCAAGGTATCTTGTACTCGTTTGCGAAATGTACGGGATGGGCAAAAAAAGAACAATTCAATACTACCAGTTAGAATAAGGGCAATACCTGGATAACGAGTAAGCAATGCCATCGAGCTTGTGAGACCTGCCAGTACAAGTACTCTTGTATGCGCTACTTCGCGGTATCGTGCCAACAAAAAGAAGGTGATTATGGTGAACACGAGAAAGAGAGGTTCAGACATAGCCAAAGTGTGGATGAAAAGGATATGTGGTGCAAGTAGAAGGATTCCAACAACGAGAATGGATAACCAACGTGTTCTATGAGTTATATGCCACATAACTTTGGCAACATAGCCAAGTAAAAGGGCAAATGTCCCAATATTCACCCAACGGGCAACAATAAATGGGTCTTTACCACTGATCACTCCCCCCACTGCTAGAGTTAGGGGATAGAGTGGGGGAAAATGAGTAAGTGGTTTCTGAGTTCCATCAATATATGCGGTTAGCCCATTTCCAGCGATAATATTCTGTGCAGTATCAATGAAAATGAGCGAGTCGGGGTTTACCCCTACACCCCATTGATCCGTAGCATAGTGTATAATGAAACACCCTGACACTATTAATGTCAGGATAGCAAAGATACTGAAAAAGCTATTGAGAAAGCCAATGTGTTCCACTATGATTGAGTCATGTTCTTTCATAACGCTTATTGTAGCACAGGGGGTAACTTCGTGAAAAGTATCGCAATTCCCCCAAGAGTACCGTCTCGTGGTCATCATGTAGCTTTTACCATTTCACAACTTTTTATTATCTGGTACAATAGTCATAGTGCCGATATTCTTTGTACGGACCGTGCGGATAGTTATACCGTGGCATTGTTGCATGCAAACAAGTCACAAGACCATAGTTTGCATTGGCACTCCCCAGCATTTCCTCTACACCATATCCATATGGGGGGTACGGTTTTTTATCTTCTGAAAACGCAATTATAAACGAAAGGAACGCTCCAAATGTTTCATATGAAGCAACAGGTTTCTGGTATTATTGCTCTTATCCTCATTCTTGTCGTACTTACAGCTACGTTCTCCGCTTTCCCCACCTCTGCCGAAACCAGTGATATGGAAACACACTGGACATTTAATGAAGGAAGCGGCGAAACAACAACAGATGAGAAAGCAAATAAAGTAGGAACCCTAAGTGGGAAAACGACGGGAGATAACTCTCTACCAACCTGGACCAATGGGCTTAGTGGTGATGATGATAGTGCGTTGCATTTTGATG
>CAZLKK010000247.1:0-6389 GCA_964559995.1 uncultured Chloroflexaceae bacterium | reverse complement strand
AGGGGGATGGGATGCAAGGGGGGAGAGGCAAGGTAAGGAGCAAGAGTTACCAAAATTCGCAAATATCAGGTACAATGATGGTATGATCAAAGTCAACAAATTTGCAACCTGCTCAACTATCATATTGCATAACAGGCATGTTGTATAGCAGGATTTTAACCTATTAGGTAGCGTATGCGCTTCCGTCTTCCACAACAAACCTTAGCTTGGTGGCGTTCACTAATTGGCGGACTTGATAGGGGGTATCGTCATATTTTGCGATTCCTTGATAGTATGAGTATTGGGATACGGGTCAATCTCGTGGTCTTCATGGTGCTTTCTTTTCTCCTTGTGACCATTCTCCTCTTCCTCAACAACAGTGTTACCCAACTCACCATACAAACTGGACGCGAACAAGGGAAACAGCAAAGTCTCGCTGTACAGCTTGAACTTGCGCGTATGCACAAAGAACTAGAGACCTCTACTACTGTTTTGGCTTCAGACCCGCAACTCATCTCCAGCGCAAAGCGGGGCAATGCGGCTAGTGCAGAAGTAGCAGTACTTGTCCGTTCTTCTACCTTTACCTTTGATGATGTTGATGTAGTAGACCTCACCGGTACCCGTCTCGTAGATATTGTCGAAGTTAGCAATAAAGAAGAGGAAAACCGTTACCTAGACTCAGGATCGCGTGGGCTACCCATACGCGGGGTTATCTACAACAAGGGAGCAGAATCGCTGCGCCTCGTGGTCGCTATGCCCTTGCGCGATTCGGAGAACAACGTTACAGGGACCATCCTTACGAGTCGCTTTTTGGATGAAGACTTGCTCAACACCATGTCCTTAGCTCATACCCACTTACACCTAGCCGTCATCTATGACCACACCGTGTTGGCAGAAGGGCATAATCTCCACAATCAAGAAGATAACCAATCCACAAGTTACCGATCAGCCATGTTGATGGACTCCCAAGCCCTAGAGCAAGCCAAAACGGGCGAGGTGGTTGTCTCAGAAAACCTTATTCGCATAGACAACATCCCCCATGCATTGGCGTATGTGCCCATCACCGTGCGAAATACCACCTATGGCACAATTGGGGTGCTGGTCGGTATGGGCGATATTATGTTCTTCTTGCACGATTTTACCAGAGGCTTGACGATAATCTTCTCCTTGCTGGCATTTGGAGCATTGATCATCATGACATGGTTTGTCCGAAAGAGTGTCTCATCACGGCTCAGTACCCTTCAACTTGTCGCAGAGCGGGTCACGAGTGGCGATTATACCCTCTATGGCGAAGAACAATCGCATGACGAGATAGGCAAACTCACTTCGTCATTCTACCTGATGGCGCATGCAGTACAAGATCGGGAAACCTCCTTGCAACACCTAGCAGAGTCGTTGGAGGAGCGCAATGTAGCATTGCGTATTCAATCGCTTGAAGCGCAAGAAGCCCGGACTACCGCCGAAGAAGCCAATAGGTCAAAAAGCCAATTTCTTGCCAATATGAGCCACGAACTCCGTACCCCCCTCAATGCCATCATTGGCTACAGTGAGATGCTGGTTGAGGAAGCCGAGGATGATGAGGAGATGGGCGAGTTTGTGCCAGACCTCCAGAAAATCTACACCGCTGGCAAACACCTACTCAACCTAATCAATGACATCTTGGACTTCTCCAAGATTGAAGCCGGCAAAATGGACCTTTACTTGGAATGGTTCTCTGTTGCTTCAATGGTGCAAGATGTGCATACCACCATTCAACCCCTCGTCAACCAGCGCAACAATAACCTCATCGTAGACTGTGCCAGTGATATAGGGGAGATGTACGCCGACCAGATGCGTGTGCGGCAGGTGCTTTTTAACCTATTGAGCAATGCATCAAAGTTCACCGAAGAGGGGACTATCAGATTTACCACCCGGCGGGTAGCACACCAACATGTTGAAACGGGACAGATCCATTGGCACATTATTTTTGAGATCAAAGACACCGGTATTGGGATGAGCAGAGACCAATTGCAACGGCTGTTTCAGGCATTTACCCAAGCAGACGCTTCTACCACCCGCAAGTATGGGGGAACAGGGCTAGGCTTGGCTATCAGTCGGCTATTCTGCCAAATGATGGGCGGCGACATCATCGTAGAGAGCATCGAGGGGGAAGGGTCTACCTTTACTGTATGGCTACCCGTTCAGGTGACGGTCAAGGAACTTGCCCCAACGGGAGAGGAACAATCCGATCAACTTATCGATTCCCAGGTCATCCAACGGGAGCAAGAATACCCTCACGCAGGACTCGTTCTTGTTATTGATGATGATCTCTCCTCACGCGAGTTAATGCAGCACTATCTTTCCCAAGAGGGCTACCGGGTCATAACGGCAAAAAGTGGACAAGAGGGATTGCAGGTTGCGCGGGAGCGGCGACCAGATGTTATCACCCTAGACGTTATGATGCCCCAAATGGATGGGTGGTCGGTGCTAACGACACTCCGTGAAGACCCAGACGTGCAAGATATACCGGTTATCATCGTGACGATTGTCGACGAACGACAGATGGGCTTTGCGCTTGGGGCAGTAGACTATCTCGTAAAACCCATAGACCGCTACCGGCTTATGCGGGTAATCAATAAGTATCACCAACCGCTTTCCAATGAGCAAGATCATGTTGGGAAAGCAATGGTTGTGGAAGATGACCCTGCCACCCGCGAATTGCTCTGCCGTATGCTCCAAAAAGATGGTTGGACCGTGATACCAGCAGAACATGGCAAGCATGCATTGGAACAGCTAGAACGACAGATACCGGATGTTATTTTGCTAGACTTGATGATGCCCCAAATGGATGGATTCCAGGTGGTGCAAATGTTGCGTACTACCCCCGCGTGGTCTGCTATTCCCGTGATTGTCGTGACTGCCAAACAATTGACGCAGGAAGATCGTGCTATACTGAATGGTGCAGTAGAGCGCACCTTGCAAAAAGGGATGTATAATCGGGAAGAACTGCTCCAAGAGGTGCAAGCTCTCGTTTCGTTACATACCAAGCACTAAGGCAACCAGTTTGGCGGTAGCGTGAGGAACTTAGGAAAGAAGAGGTAAACATGCGAACTCATTGGTTTGTTGGCGTATTGGTTATTGTCGTAGCGTTGGTTGTAGGTGCCTGTGGGAATCAGGCTATCCAAACAGCCCCCACAGCAGCCCCAAATACGGGGGAAAGTACGGTAGCTACCAGTACAGAAGATAGCGGCACAGAATCGCCTGAACAACCCGCAGCAGCCCCCGAATCCTTTGACCTTGACGACTGGGCAAGTGTGGAGGCAGCGGCACGGGGACAGACGGTCAACTGGTATATGTGGGGGGGATCGGAAACGATTAACTCGTTCATAGATGATTTCTATGGGACAACGTTAAAGCAGCGGTATGATATTACCCTCAATCGCGTACCATTGTCTGATGCCATAGAATTTGTCAACCAATTGTTGAGTGAGAAAGAAGCCGGGGTCGACCCAGGGAGCATAGATATTGTCTGGATCAATGGCGAGAACTTCGCCACATTGAAACAGGCAGATATGCTCTACAGTGGTTGGACCCGCAAGATGCCCAATAGTGCCTATGTAGACTGGGATAATCCTGCCCTTGCCTATGATTTTGGCGAGCCGATAGAGGAGCTAGAAAGCCCGTGGTCATCTGCCCAGTTGCAGCTTATCTATGATTCAGCGCGGATGGACCGTGAAGCATTGCCGAGTTCTTATGCCGAGCTTGGCAAATGGGCATGTGCCAATCCCGGCCGCTTTACCTACATTGCTCCTGGTCCAGGGGCGTTTCAGGGAACGCGCTTTGTGAAGGGCATCCTGTATGAAATCAGCGGCGACCCTGGGTTGTGGCGGGAGTTTGATCAAGCAACATGGGATCGCTGGTCGCCAGAGTTGTGGGCATTTTTGAATAATATAGAGCCATGTCTTTGGCGACAGGGCGAGACTTACCCCAAAGATGAAAACGAACTGCATAGCCTCTTTTCCAATCAAGAGGTAGACTTTAGCATGACCCAGATTATCGCCGGGACGGGACCGTTGATTGTAGATGGGCTGGTGCCAGAGACCGCACGGGCATATGTGCTAGACCAGTATATGATTGGGGATTATAATTATGTAACTATCCCCAAGACTGCCCCAAACAAAGCGGCGGCATTGGTACTGGCAAATCTGCTGCTGGAGCCACAGTTTCAAGCGGCACATATCCTCCCCGAAAATGGGTTTGGGCTTGGGTATGGCATAGATGTCTCGTTGGTACCAGAAGAAGATCAGCAGTTGCTTGAAGATTCGGCAGAGCGGTTGAGTCCCTATGCAACCCCCGCCGAGGATTTGCAACGAGCGTTTGCCGGTGATACTGACCCCCAGTATCAGACGTTGGTGGAGCAGGAATGGCGCGAAAAGGTGCTGATGAAGTGAGTATCTGCGGTTGTTTTGCCGCCATCTCCCGGACCCTTTCGGCAGGGGTATGGCGGCAAATGGTTGTCGTCCTTGCCCTTTCACCCGCTCCCACCCTGCCCCCGCGTTTCCCCTCGGTGGGGGCAAGGGAATGTTTTGCTTCCCCTCGCCCCCACCACACGGGAGAAGGGAAGGGATGTATGGTAGTGTAGGGGCGCACGGCAGTGTGCTCTCCCTCACCGGCGCATGACCCGGCGCAGCAACGCCCGCTCCTCTGGACCAATCGCCCCTAGACCCCACAACACCCCGCTATACACTGGTATCGCCACCACCGCCGCCACAACCCACGGCACATCCACGGTAAGCAGCAGCAGCAAAACCCCGCCCATCACCAATGTTGCCAGTACAGGTCGCCAACTGAGCGCAACCAACGGGGGAGTCAAATGCTCGTGGCGCAACCGTGGTAGGAACACGGCAATCAAGACCACCTCTGACAAGATAGTAATGACACTCGCCGCATATAGCCCATAGTGGGGGATAAGCAAGAGGTTTGCAAGCAGGTTGAAGACGGCACCAATGATGAACGCCCGCGTAATCACCCATTGCTGGTTGATGGCAATCAGTACATATTGCAATAGTCCATTGACAAACGACAGCGGCAAAAACCACGCCAGTATTGCCAGCACATGCGCCGAAATTGGTAGGTAATCGGCAGCATTGCGGCGGGTGATGAACGTCACCATATCTGGAGCCAGGAGGCAAAGAGCCATCGCTATAGGGAAGGCTAAAAGCAACATCACCTGAAGCGTACGGTTTTGCGCCTCTGCCAACACCGCCCGCTCCCCTCTAGCGCGGCGCGAGAGCAATGGGAAAACGGCAAAGGTAATGACTGGAGGCAATACCAGCGCAATATTGATAAACTGATACGGGACGGCATACTGCTGGACAAGCAAGTCGCCTTGCCCCCCACCAAATGCCTTAACGAGAAACATATCAAAGCGAAAGAATACCACATTGAGCAGATTGTTGAGCATTAGCGGGAAGGCAAGCGGCAGCATCTGCTTGAGCAACGATGCATCCCAATGGAGCGTTGGGCGAAAGAAGGTACGGACTTGGAGAACGAGGTAGATACCAGCGGTAACGGTTGAAACGCCAACGGCAACCCACGCCAACCCGACAATCCCTGCACCAATGAGCAATACCCCAATGCGAAGGAGTACGCTCAAAATAGCCGTTATCAATTCAACGATAGCGGGGACTTCCATGCGCTCTGTGGCATTGAACAGGGCTGTCACCGCGCCGGAGTAGGAAGAGGGTATGAGCGTGAGCAACAATACCCATATGACCATCTGCCCCACCGGGGTAATCGGTTCGCCAACCCCCAACGATGCCAGCACATCATACGTGCCAATGATCACCGCTGCAATGGGGACAGCTGCCAACACCAGCAACCAGCGCAAGGTGAGGGTGCTGCCAAAGAGGTGTGGGGCGGTGGTGGGGTCTTTTGCTACCTCACGGGTAAGCAACACCCCCAAGCCAAACTCGGTGATGGTGCCGAGATATTGCGCGACCAGCAGGGCTGCCAGGGTGTAGGGTCCTATCTCCTCGCCTGCCAACGTGCTATATAGCACAAGTGCAAAGAGAAACTCCAACACCCGCACAATAAGCCGCACCCCGAAGGGTACGGTACTGTTCTTCAATATGCGGCGAATGGTGTTGTTTGGATCATCACGATAGAACCGCTGCCACAGGAATATGGCGATGATGCTACCAAACAGAAGCAGCCCAAGACCAGCGAGAATCAGTGGAAGATGGTTCACCTATGCTCCACGATTTCCCTTTGCCCCCATCCCCTAACCCCTTCCCCCTCTACATGGGAGAAAGGGCAGAATAGCATGAGAGCATGCTCCCTTGCTGAAGGATGCATCATACCCCCTCGCCCTCTGGGAGCCGCGAGGGTCAACGAGCGGATGGTATGGGAGCGGGGGCAGGGGGAGAGGG
>CAZLKK010000246.1:0-6414 GCA_964559995.1 uncultured Chloroflexaceae bacterium | reverse complement strand
GTTCAGCTCCCCCTCGCCCTGGAATGGGATCGAGGGCAGGGGGAGCGGGATTGCCCGTTACAGCTCAAGGGCAGCTTTGATGCGCTGGAGCGTAGCCGCCTCTGCATCACTCACCGCCTTGTCGCTCTTCTCCGCATAGGCTTGTGCCGTCTTCTCTGCTAGGTCATACAGGAATTGCTTAAAACCAAGCGTTTCTTCGGCAGCGGCTTTGCTGCTGACCAGGTGTTGCGCTTCGGTGAGCATACTCAGGATGTCCTCGACGTTCTCTTTTGCCTCAGCCATCTGCCAATCCTTGCCAAGCCACTCTAGGCAGGATCGGACGAGTTCGTTGGTATGGTAGGTTTCCTGGAGCCGTTCGCTAATAATCGTTGCCTCACCGACAACTTCCTCAATGCTGGACTGGTCAGACATCATAACGGCGGTGGCGACATTTGGGATGGATGATGCTATGGTGTCCCATTGCTCTTCGGTATAATCCGTTCGGGTAGTCATGGCTTTTCGTGCCTTTCTTGCTATGCATGCACACTATACGATTAACGATTATGGGAAACCCGTTGTTTCCCATAGGGCATATACAATAACGCCTATAAACGACAAACTTACGGTTTTGGTGGCTTGGGTTGGCGTATGTACGCGAGCTTTTCATCCAATACCGTAAAAAGTTCCTCAGCCTGCTGCCAATGCTTCTGGGCTTGCTGCCAATGCTCTTCTGCTTTTTCCCGATGGTTGTCTGCTTGTTTCCAAAGTTCCTTTACCTTTTCCTGCTGCTCCTCTGCAAGCTGTCGTTGCTCCTCTGCCTGCTGCTGTTGCTCCTCGACCAGTTTTACATGTTCGTCTATTAAGTGTCGTACTTGTATGGACTCTTCATAGGAGAGGAGATAGGTTGCTTGGTCGGTATCATACAACCTTAACCGCATTTCCTCCAAATGCAACTCCATATTGAACACTTGGCTTGGAACAGTCAACAAATGGTCGTGTTTGCGCGTTGTGGGTATCGGTGCATAGCTACCCGCTTCGGTTCGACGGTATCCTTGCAAAGGGGGATCAAGATATTCTCTCAATGGGTCATACAGAAAATACTCTTGCACGCCTAATTTGGCATAAATAGCCGGTTTTTCTGTTTCATCTTGGTGACGGGTTTTTAGTGAGGTCACTTCAATGACAACATCTGGACCCTTTCCCTCTTCCCACACTTTATAAAAGTTCCGATTATGGTTGGGAACACCAAAGACGATAAATACATCCGGGACAACTCGTGTTTCTGGATCGCCTTCAACATAATACATCAGCAGATTACCAGAGACATACACATTGGGGTCTTCGTCAAAGTGGATTTGCAATGATGAAATGGCATAGATCATCGTATTACGATGGACATCTGTTTCAGCCATAGGCTCGCCGTCAGTGTCAGGATAGTAGACTTCTTTGGCAGGGTGTGCTTTCCCGTTTCCATTTGATGTGGTTAGCATAACTAGCTCTAGCTCCTCACGCTAAAATGGGAGTATTTCTTGTTTTCGTGCTGGTTACTGGTTGGCAGAGTGCTCAATTAGCAGAGTGCTTAACTGGATTGTAGGCGGTATAGGTTAGGCGGGTTAAGGCAGCAATAATAGGGTGGGCGACTCCATCTTCCAAGAAATACTCCTGGTAGAGAAAGATAGCCAAGACGAAATCGCCACCTTGCGAGCGCACAATACCCACATCTGCCTGCATATCATCTATCCACCCGCTTTTGTGTTCAACCCGGACATCAGCCGGCAAGCCGGCACGCATACGTTTAGTATCCCCATTTTGTGCCAATACGTCAAGCATTTCTTGGCAGCGATCTGCTTGTATCGTCTTGTCAAAAAGGGCAATAAGTGGCCCCTCACCTCGGCTACACTGGTCTATAAGCAAGAATACCTGACTCATCTCAGATGGGGTCGTTCGCAAATAGAGGTCTGCATTGGTGTAGGGGGGGCTACCCTCTTGTTGCTGGTAGGTGTAGGGGGTAGGGGTAATCCCATCTTCCATGTCGTACAGTTCAGGCGTAGGGGGGGGGTCTTCTTCTGGGGAAATCGGCTCAATGGGATAGAGCACCGCAAAAGACATACCGGAGAGTTCAGGATAGGTAACGCTATAGGCTCCCTTTAGGTAGGTATGGTCTAGTCCGAGCTTTTGCAGCATTGCGGTCATATGTTGCGTAGCGTTGTAGGCATCATAAGAGGAAGAGCCGCCAATGGAGATAGCCAACACATAGTTTGCGGCAATATTGCTGCTATGGATAATCATTTGCTCGATCCATTCGTGCTGCTGTTTGGTAAAGTGGGGCAGGCTCACATACGCATGCAGCAAGATAGCCGCTTTCATCACGCTTGCCCCAGAAAAAACGGCATGCTCATTGATGCCCAAGTGGGTACCCCGTTGTACATCATACTGGTAGTAGCCAATGATGCCATCCTGCCACTGCTCCATAATGGCGTAGATTTGCTGCTGGAGCATGGCGTTGTCGGGGCGGGGGATGTTCGTGTTGGGGTCTTCGGCTAGGGACAGTTCTACGTGATGGGATGCTTGCGGGTTGTGCAACCGAGCGGTTATATCCTCGATAGTATCCTCAATATTGAGCGTGTAGCCTGGGGTATAGGCAAAGTAGGGGGCTTCAAGTTGCTGATCTGCATTGATAGCCAGCATACTGGTTATTGGGACGGTCTTTTGCAAAACATGCAGCTTGGGAGCGACTTTGGTCTGCTTGGCAAAGCGTCTGACATGACGGCGTAGGGCAGCTTGGTCAAAGGTAATGTGTAGGGGAATATGCACCGGTTTTCCCTGCACATCAGCCGTAGCTAGGGCATCATTGGCTTCTTGTAGCATCTCCTCAATGTGGAAGGTGAGGTCAATATGGCTGGCAGTGATGGTATGCTGGGTCTTCCCTACGTAGAGCTGGATGGGACGTTCAATAGGCGAAAGCTCCAAGCGGAGTTTGTTGGCAGCATCCTCGCGCCGCATCCCCCCAACAGCTATCCCCGCGATAGTTGTACCGGGGGGGTAGGGCTGCGAGTTAAGCGCACTGCTTGGGGGGGAAGAGAGCGCAACAGGCGACTCGTGCTCGGCAATGGGGGAGAGAGACGCAAGCGCGACAGGGGTCGTTGTCGTTATTGCTGCATCCCCATTGGATGCAGCATTTGGTGAGGTGCCAGTAAAATTGGATACCCTGCCGCATGCCGTCACGACAAGCACGATAAGTAACCACCAGAGTAACCGTGTACCCCACGCCTGGCAGTAGCGGGTTGAGGACATACGCTATTCGTCTGGCTCCATATAGAATGTCAACGGAAAGCCCGCATCCCGTGCTGCCCCATGGGCTTCATAGATCGTCTTTTGGGCTTCTTCAAAGGGCATTGTCGTGACCAATGCGCGACCATTGGTATGGGCTTCAAGCATAACCTCATAGGCACGCTCTATTTCTAGCGCAAAGTAGACCCGCAGCACGATCACTACAAAGTCCATAGGGGTAACGTCATCATTTTGGATGATGACGCGGTACAGTTTCTCTAGGTCTTCGTCACTCACAACAACATATTCCACATCGGGTATGGTGACGATCTCTGGGGGGGCTACTTGTATATCTGGTACTTCAGGCATAGCTCTGTACAACCTTCCACAGTATTTCTCCTACATACGCGGGATTGTGGCGTATGGTATCCTGTTTATTCCAGAGGGCACGACGTTGACCCTCCGTTGGCGGCTCGGTATAGTCATCTACCATTGGCGCAATGCCTAATGCGGCAATACGGGCAATTTCGCTATCATCCGGCTGGAGCAGGTGGATGCCATCGGCTGCATACCGGGCTACCACATCGGCGGGGATGTGCTCGCTACGGTTGATCAACGCCACGTCTACCACCCCCGCGCCGAGCAGGTCATGCAACCGTTGTACATGGTCTAGCGTACAAAAACCATCGGTTTGTCCCGACTGCGTGGTTGTGTTGCACAGAAAAACCACTGTCGCCTTTGTTTGTTGCAATGCCTGCCCCATGCCAACAAAAAGCAACGTTGCCATGACCGAGGTAAAGAAACTCCCAGGACCTATCGCCACAATATCCGCATTTCCAATAGCTTGCAACACCTGCGGGTTGGCAGGTGCCGTTGGGTCTGCTAGGAACAGGTGACGGATGGGTGGTTTATCTCGCCCACGCACCGCAAGCTCATGCTCCATGATACTCCCATTTTCTAGTTTGGCGCAAAGGTTGGTATCTACTAGCGAAACTGGCAGAACCTGTGCCGTGCTCTGGACTAACTCAGCGACTATAGCAACGGCTATGCCAAAATCCCCCGTTACCTCTGCCAATGCTGCAATGAGCAGATTCCCAAACGCCATACCCTCAAGAGACGGTACATCTTGCGAGTGGAAGCGGTGTTGCAGCAGTTTGGCAAAGAGCGAGTCAGGGTTGGCGGCGAGGTGAGCCAGCGTATTGCGGAGATCGCCAGGCGCAGGGATGCTCGACAACGCTCGCGCTACGCCGGTGCTGCGCCCGGTATCCGTGACTGCCACAACCGCAGTGCGGTGGGCAAAATAGGGCTGTGCGCCAAGGACTATCTGGCTCACCCCACCGCCGCCACCGATAACCACCAAGTTGTAATCCTTATGCTTCGTCATCATCACTATCTGGTGCTAGGTTTAGCTGTGCTGCCAACTGCTGAATGTCTGACCAGCGTGGGTCATCTGCTGGTATGCGTTGCGAGACCTCGCCGATACCTCCGCATACTTCGCAATCTTCTCCTTCTACTATACCAGTACCATCACACGTTTCGCAATTCCAATGATCAAAAGCCACGAGTTTCCCATCTCGCCCAAAGGTTAATTGGAGTTTGCCTTCCTCATACAGTTCTTGTAGAGATGTCATACGTTGGTTCCTATCCTTTCCTTTCCTGGTGCTAAAAGCCATTCGTACAGGTCTTTGGTTTGTCGTGCGACAACCGGCCAATCAAAGGTACTCTTCACTATACGGACGCTCTCTATCCCCCATGCTGCCCATTCATCGCGGCGTTGGAGAGCTTGCCCAAGTTTTGCGACCAGATCATCCCTATCGCCGGGGCGAACGAGATAGCCGTTGCGCCCGTTGAATATCTTATCCGGGATACCACCGGCTGCGCTGGCAATGACGGGGCGTTGATGGATCATCCCCTCTAGCGTGACTAGTGATGACCCTTCATACAGCGTGGGATGAACTACGATGTCGCACGCTTCATACAGGCTATGCAGTTCTATGTCACCATTCAGCCGCCCGGTCATGGTGATATGGTCAGCGATGCCTGCCTGTTGTGCTTGCTGCTGCAAGGCTTCTTGCTCCTGCCCCCGCCCTACCAACACCCATCGCCATGTTGGGGGCATAGTCGGGTGCAGACGGGCAAGCGCGTCTATCAGGATATGATAGCCCTTGTTGCGCTCTAGCCGTCCGACACTGAGCAATACCGGCTCTGCATCGGCTAGGTTGAAGCGTTGGATTAGGCGAGCGCGAGTGGCATCATCTACCAAGCCCAAACATTCTTCGCTGTCTATAGCACTAGGGATAACCACCACGCGCTCTGGGTCAACGCTGAGATACTTTGGGACATCATCACGGGTGCAAGCATCGGTGGCGATAGCCCGGTCTGCACAGCGGTGCCCGTAGCTATACAGCATACGAAAGGGGGCATAGGCTATCCACTTGCGCCAGTCGGGGGTGCGGTACTCTTCCATACCGTGGGGGTTGGCAACAAAGGGGATATGGCGCAGCAGAGGGTCGCGCTGGCGAATAGCCCCATAGCCGGTGGCGCAGAGTCCCTGGCTATGCACTAGGTCTACCTCACCGCGGCGCACGGCGCGAGCAGCAGCAATACCCAGTTGCCAAGTGTACCACGGGTAGTTGATCTGTCGCCCAATGATGCCGTTGGGGGGCAATACCGGTGTGGTGTAGTCGTAGCGTATGGGGACGATAGCCGATACGCTGTTTTGTAGGGTGGTATAGGCATCCTGCTGATCGGCGGGGATGGGGGTATGGTGGTCTGTTGTTTGGACAAACAAGGTAACGTCTACCCCCAACCGCGCTAGGTGGGTAACAAGGTGGAAGACATGCCGCTCTATGCCGCCAAAGCCGTGGATGGGGTAGACGACACGGGCAAGCATGGCAATGCGGATGGGTCGCTGATGGACCAGTCGTGGTTGGGAGACTGGTTGCGTTCGTTGTGGAGTGATAGGTTGTACCCCGTGGTTCTTCATAGATTTGGTTACTGGTCGTTTTGCGCTTGACAGGGTAATTATACCATTTTTGCGTTGAGACTTTGCGGGGGGGAGAGATGCTTTTCCTAAACACGAAAGGCTATTGAAGATGAGGAGCCGTTGTATGCAATGTTTCGCCGGGCAGCCCCCATCCCCTCTCCCCGCGTCCCACTGAGGGG
>CAZLKK010000245.1:0-6415 GCA_964559995.1 uncultured Chloroflexaceae bacterium | reverse complement strand
AACATTGGGCGCACCGCCGTGCGCCCCTACGGATCGTTTTCTCCCGCGTAGTGGGGGAAGGGCAGGGGATGGGGGGGATGCTCAATGGGTGCAAAGGATCATAAGGATGGGAAAAAAGTCTGCCATAACCCTGGATTTATGCTACCGTTTCATCTGCTACAGTCGCCTGTAGTCCGGTGTGGAGGGGCACTGACACACGAAAATTTGCTTCCCTAGCGAAACGTTCAACATTGGCGCAGGAATGGCGCACCTCCCCCACCCGTGCCTCAGCAAAATGGGGCGACACCACTACCCCCATTGCCTCTCCTACCAGCTGTGCCAGTTGGCGCACACTGGTTGTTGTGCCACTGCCAACATTGAAGACCCTACCGGCAATACCATTGACAGTTGCAGCAGTCCAGAGTGCTTGGACTACATCCCCTACAAACACAAAATCGCGGGTCTGTTCGCCATCCCCATAGATCGTTGGATTCCCGCCCTGATGGATGATACGGACAAATCGGGGAATAACAGACGCATAGGGGGATGCAGGGTCTTGGCGAGGACCATAGATATTGAACGCTCGCAATGCCACCGTCTCTACCCCATACAACGATGTGTAGAGATGCCCTGCCTGCTCTGCTGCCAACTTTGTAGAAGCGTAGGGAGAGAGCGGTTGTAGCGGCGAGTCCTCACCCACCGGTAGGTCGCTGGTGTTGCCATACACCGCCGCCGAAGACATCTGCACCACCCGACGTACCCCGGCTTGGCGGGCGGCTTCCAATACATGTAGACTACCCGTACTATTGACGGCATACGTTCGCAACGGGTCTTCAATGGATTCGACTACCGAGACCAGGGCAGCAAGGTGAAAGACTAGTTCTACTCCTTGCATTGCCTTCTGTACCGTAGCCATATCACAAATATCTCCCACAATGAGCGTTAGTAAATCGCGTAACGGTTCAATATTGCGCTCCTTACCCGTGCTAAAATTGTCAAGTACCTGAACTTCATGATTCTGTTCTAGCAACCATTGGGCAAGGTGGGAACCAACAAATCCAGCACCGCCGGTAATGAGTACACGCATAACATTAATTTCTCCTTGTCATACTAATCTGGTAGCAAACCGGCAACAATGATCTGGTATAGGGGCGCACCGCCGTGTGCCCCTACACCCGCATACATCCCAGGGCGAGGGGGAGCCACATAGTGCTATGGTCTCCACACTGGCATGCCGTCAAAGCCATCATTGTTCGTAAGCTGCCGTATATCCAGACTTTCTAATTCAATAACATACACATCAAAATCCCCATCCCTATCAGAAGCAAACGCTATCGCCTTACCATCTGGCGACCAGCAGGGGGAAGTATCTATTGCCGTATCATGTGTGAGCCGGATGACATCTTCCCCATTGATACTAGCTAGATAAATATCAAAGTTATCATCTTGATTAGAGACAAAGGCGATAGACCGTCCATCCGGCGACCACACCGGTGCTGTCTGGTGGTAGGGGAAGGTATCTAGTAACATTCGCTGCCCCGTCCCATCATACGCCATAACATACAACTCATTTTGGTTATCACGTATGGCTCCTTCGGTGTCTCTATCAGCATCAAAGACAATCTGTTTGCCACTTGGCGACCATGAGGGGAAACGGTCTGTTACCCCAAGCGTCAGCCCCCTTACATTGGAGCCATCAATTCCCATCGTATAGATACCCGCGTGTCCATCGCGGTCTGAGACAAAGGCAATCTGCTTGCCATCCGGCGACCATGCCGGGAACCGATCAACCGATGGGTAGTTCGTCAAATTGCGTTGTGCCACCCCATTGTCACTCATAACCCAAATGTCCATTGAGCCATCACGATCTGAAACAAAGGCAAGCCGTTTGCCGGCTGGCGACCATACCGGGAAGCCGTCAAAAAAAGTATTGCGTGTTAGTTGTACCTGATTACTGCCGTCTGTATCCATAACGAAAATTTCCGCATTGTTGAGGCTCCCAGAAACAAAAGCGATTTTTTCCCCTGTCGCAATGATAGGCTTCGTTGGTTGTGGCACAACAGTCCCCGATGGAGTGGGGGAGGGGGTAAACGTGGGGGAGGGGGTAAACGTGGGAGATGGCGTAGGGGAGGGCGTAGGGGAGAGCGTAGGGGAGGGCGTGGGGGATACCGTCTCTTCGTCCTGTTGCAGCATAGATTGCGCCGAGATAGGACTAGGGGTATACCCACCCGGAACCGATACCGGGGCAGTATAGGCAATCCTTTGGGTAGCTACCATGAGGAGCAACAGCATGAGGGCTACCATACCATATCTAGCCAAGTGATTAGCCCACGAGCTGTCCCCCCCTCTGCACAGGGGAGACTTGCATCGTAGCTCCAGCGCGAGCTTCTGGGCTAGGTTTATACGAAAAAATCGTTGGGGACGTATCCTCATAGAACTTCACCTTCACCAAAACACCCAACACGGCTACCAACCTCATGCCTGTCTAGTTCATCATGAGATGAGGTAGGATGTTAGGAGAGCGATTGACCAGCGGTTTCCCATCTGCTACCCGATGTATCTGTCTGATTAGCCATCACGCAGTAGTTTGACCAGTACCCGTCGGGTTCTTGGACCGTCAAATTCTGCTAGGTAGATATTTTGCCAGCGACCTAACACGAGTTGCCCTTGTGCAACAAAGACAAAGGCGGAAAAGCCCATCATGCTGGCTTGCAGGTGGGATGCCGAATTGTCCTCAATGTGGCGATAGTTGCTATCTTGGCGGGGGATGAGCCGTCGAAGCACCATGAGCATATCATGCTGTACCCCAGGGTCAGCATTTTCTTGAATGGTGATGCCACAGGTAGTATGGGGGATATAGAGCAGTGCCGTGCCAGACTCAACCCTGCTCTCGCGGGCGACCTGGTCGACTTGACTGGTTATAGAGACCATACATTCTTGGGCATTCGTACGGATAGAAAGCTCATGCAGCATGCGTTGTATCCTTAATTTTCTCAATAATGAACCACGATAAGCATAGGATGCTTGCGCCCCATTATACCATGCTCGTTTTCCTCTGCGGCGTTTCGTGGTATTCTAGCCACCAAAGCAGGGCAAATTTCCCTAGTCTTCTACTATGCCCCTATACGCCACATCCACCTCGATAGCCTACCGTATTAGTATTATTGACGATAGCCTACCTTACCTACTCACGCTTCCCAATGCTCGTGATGGGGAGCAGGAGCAGTAATAGTGACAGGGTACAGAAGTGGGATAACAGGACTATTGCTATTCTGTTTGGTGTTCTTGGACGTATCGGCGTAGCTGAACAACTACCTTGCTCAACCGCCCTACCGCCTTATCCATTTGGGAAAACATCTCTTCATACTCTTCCTCGGAGATCGGGTCATCCTCCTCGGTAATTCGGTTAAGATGGCTGCCCAGGAGACTAACCGGATTATACAATTCTTGGATCAGTATTTTCAACACATCTATGGGGAGCATGGTACTCCAATCCAAAGAAGATGTCCCATGCCGACTACTTGTATGCTCACTCATAGAAAATCCCTCCAGAAATGCCTGGAACAATAACGTTCTTCAATACCGTATTCTACACAACCTCATAGTTACTTGCCTTCAGGCACAGACCCCCCCACTTGAGCGGTGGGATGAAGTGCCACGCTTCAGCGGCTGTAGCCCCCTGCCAACGCCCTAGTGCCTGGATAACTTCCAGCGATAGAGCCTAAGCACTGGCACCTCGCACGCTAGGGTATCGTACCCTGCCTATCGGAGCTCTCACGGGCTAAGTCTGGTCAATATCGGCTATGCTTGCCCAATCCCAAACCGTTTCCGTCTTGGGTCGTTGACCGGTACAGTACAAGCCTGTACTCTACTAGAGATTGTGCTATTGTACCACAATATAGCGCACTATTCAGAACCGCTCAAGGTTTCCCTTCTCCCCACGGTGGGACACAAGGCGGGGAACGGGGGGGGTAACGATGAAATCTCCCCTAACCTACCCCGGTGAGCCTGCCCCCGCTCCCGTACCATCCGCTCGTTGACCCTCGCGGCTCGCATAGGGGGAGGAGACGTAGCATGCTACGTCTCTACAAGGTGAGCGCACCGCCGTACGCCCCTACGACCACAACATAGGGGAAGGGGTAGGGAAAGGGGAGACAACCATACGCTGTTCACTGGATAGTGTGCGCGAAAAGCAAGGGGTACTCCGTGATTTGCCCATCGCTAGTTCAAGCACAGCCATCACATCTCCCACGTAGCATCACCATAGAAATTCCCGTGGTCTTTCTCCAGGAATGATTCGATTTTTGCCCGTTTATCGCCAAGCTGAAACGCAGGACCATGGCCCGGATAGCATACGGTATCGTTTGCCCAAGCGAGAACAACGGTACGCAAAGTATAGAGCAGAACGAGAAAGCACTCGGCAGACCACGTTTTGCCGGGTCCGCCATCAAAGATAGTATCTCCTACCAGGATACGGTTATCTTGCTCAATGCCAAAGCAGAGCATATCTTCTGCATGTCCCGGTGTGTGGTAGACTTTGAGGGTATGGTTGCCTACCGCGATGGTATCATCTTGGGCAAGCCAACGGTCTGCTTGTAGGTGTACACCCGGCTGGTGAGGACCACGGTGTGCCATTACTGGTACCTGCAACTGCTGACGCATGGTATCGAGGGCTTCTATGTGATCTGCATGGGTGTGGGTAATGAGTATCCCCACAGGGGTCGTGTCTTCAAGCAATTGCAGAAGGGTAGGAGGTTCGGCACCGGGGTCTATGAGGACACTCTGTCGGGTGGTTGGGCAAACGAGAACATAGGTATTGGTTGCCAACATCCCCACCGGGCGTGTTCGTAATTCCATAGCGGTGTTGTTCATAGGTTTGTTTCTTTCCATTAACTAAGGGCTTTTTTCTATTATAGCAGGAAGATGGGCAAATTTTCGCCACTTCTCTAGTTCTCTAGCTCCCCCCATAGGTACGCACCGCCGTGCGCCTCTACACCCGCAACCACCACATAGAGGGTGGGGGATAATCGGAAATACCGTGATTATCTCCCCCGTAGCTCGTTGCCTAGCAAGCCAAACAACACATTATAGGGCGGGGGGTTCTTGGGATGAAACTCTAACCGCGCCCGCTCAAACCATTGTACGGGGTAGCGGCTTCCATCGCTAAAGGTCTCCATCTGAAGATTGCTCAAGGGCAGCCCAAACAAGGCGATGCTCTCCGCGTCACTGGTACCGGGGATACCGTCTAGCTCTAGCCCATGCGATTGCCAAACGGTCAGCATTTCACCACAGACATTATGCTCCGTTTCAGGAAAGTAGCGACATTCCGGGTGAGGCGCACTTTTGGGATAGAAATACCAATCTACCCCGCTATGCTGCAACATCTCAACGCCTAGCCTCCCAAGTTGTACATCGTAGGGCGGCGGATTTTCGGGGTGAAGTTCCAACCGGTTGCGTTCAAACCACTGTACTGGTAGCTCTTGGTCTTCAATGCGCTCTAACCGTTGTGGACCTATGGGAAAACCAAAGACGGGCAGACCACCGTTTTGTTCCCAAAAGTGTCGAAACCGTCCGCCAATGCAGTAGCCCGTTTCGGGGAAACAGCGTTGTTGGTCCTGTGGCTGTCCCACATTGTAGACCAATCCCCGTTCAGGCACATGGACTGGCGACTCTGCTTGGGGGGAGACTGGTTGTACAACGGGGATGCTCACAATTTCGGTTGCCTCTTTGAAACGACGCTTCACAACCCCGTCATTCCATAGGTTATACTCGTAGTAATCCCATTGCCATTCTGCCCACACCTTGATAGTACTACCCGGCGGGAGATTGGGGAGTACCTTTGCGATAATCAATGCCTTGTATCGCTCACCGCCATCAAGATTATCAAAGGTAATTTCTGGTCGCTCGTAATCCATACGGCTCATATGGTCGCCGCTGCGCTCAAATCTGGTATCGGTAATTTCTAGTTGATACTCTTCATAAAAGAGGTCTACCAACACCTCTGAGGAGCGATCTACCCCGCTGTTTTCTGCATGCACTTCAATGGTTAGCGTCTCGCCTGGGCTGATGCTGTCTGTTGGGATAAGACGTAGGGCAACATATACGTGGACATCATCCTTGGCATCACCCAAGTGTATGGGGGCAGGATGTGCTGATGATGCACCGGGACTCATACCTGCCAATAGCATAATGAACAGGATAATCACCAGTAGACCGGTGGGTTTCCCGTGTCGGGTGTGGGTGAGGGTATGGAACATAGCGTAGGTATCCCCTTCTGTCTCAAGCAAAACACCGCAGTTCTTTGCCCTGAGAGTATACCATGATTTTCTCTTCTTGGCATACATGTCGGAAAGGGGGACGTTTTTCCACCATCCCCCCCCTGCCCCCGCTCCCATTCCAGTGCGAGGGGGAGCCGAACATTGGACGCACCGCCGTG
>CAZLKK010000244.1:0-6417 GCA_964559995.1 uncultured Chloroflexaceae bacterium | reverse complement strand
CCTGTCCGGTATCTGTGTGCATCTGTGTGCATCTATGGTTTATTCCTGCCCGGAAAGTCCCGGTATATCGCCTACCCTTGAAATCCCCTTCTCCCCTCCGTGGGGCGAGGGGGAGCCGCGAGTACCACCAAACGAGCCGCGAGGATCAACAAGCGGATGGGCATGCAAAAAAGGGCAACGATATTTTTATTGTGCAACTTTGCCATGCTCCTATTCTTCGTTCATTCCGACTTTCCCGATCCCGAATTGACAGAGAGGATAAAAAGCGGGTATGATGATGGGCAGAAAAAGAGCCAGAGTAACGTTTTTTCCTATGGTATAGTAGGGATCACAGGATCAATCGTAAGCAAAATGGCAAGGAGAGCAACTCGGTGCGTAGCTGGAAATTCTGGGTCGGAGTCATCATCAGCATTGTGTTTCTCGCTCTAGCACTCAAGGGACTAGACCTAGAACACTTCTGGGGAACGCTCCAAGACGCAAACTACTGGTGGATACTACCTGGTGTGGGGGTCTATTGTATTGCTGTGCTGGTGCGGACATGGCGTTGGCACTATATGCTGCGCCACATAAAGTCTATCCCGACCATGCGTCTCTTTCCCGTTGTTGTTATCGGCTATATGGGCAACAACGTCTATCCCGTGCGGGCGGGGGAGGTGCTTCGTAGCTACGTCCTGCGCCGCAAAGAGGGCGTATCTATGAGCGCATCGTTGGCGACAGTCATTCTGGAGCGCATCTTTGATGGTCTCGTCATGCTGTTGTTTGTCTTCATCACCCTGCCATTTGCCCCTATTCCACCTGCCTACCAAACTATGGTCATCAGCTTTAGTGCGCTGTTCTTCATAGCCCTAGTCGCCTTTTTCATCATCGCCGTGCGCCCCAACCTTATGCGCCGCATCTATATATGGTTTGTGGATCGGTTCCTGCCAGAACAGCTGCGTCCAAAAGTACATGCCCTGTTTGATGAGATTATCTTGGGGCTACAATCGTTGCGTAGTCCCCGCGAGATGCTGCTTATTTTCCTTACCTCCACGCTGATATGGCTGACAGAAACGACCAAATACTGGTTTGTCATGCATGCCTTCCCGATGGACGTGTCTTTTTCTGTCCTGATGCTTATGACTGCCGTTGTTAATCTGTTTACCACCATTCCCTCATCGCCGGGCTATGTGGGGACATTTGACGCACCGGGTATTGCCATCCTGACGCAGTTCAATGTCAGCCATGCGATAGCCACAGGCTACACGCTGGTCTTGCACGTTGCGCTTTGGTTGCCCATAACGGCACTTGGGGCATACTACATGATTCGTGAGAGCATTGGTTGGAAGGACATAGAACGTGCTGCCCAAGCTAAAGAGCAAGGACAAGCTGAACAGACCCTAGATCAAGAACCTTCAAAACCAGTTGTCAACCGTTAAGAAAGAAAGCGAGAGAACCGTTGCAGATAGGGATAGTTGGAGCAGGAATAGCCGGGCTTGCTGCGGGGTATGATCTCATCAAAGCCGGGCATCAGGTGACAATCTTTGAAGCCGCCCCAAACGCCGGGGGGTTAGCGTCTGGGTTTCGTGAGCCACACTGGGAATGGCACCTAGAACGGTTTTACCATCACGTTTTCGAGACGGATACTGCCATCCGTTCATTGACCAACGCCATAGGCTATGGTGATAAGCTCTTCTTTCGCAAAGGGGTTACTGCCCACTTTTGCCAAAACAACTTTCACCCGATTGGTGGCGTGAGCGAAGTGTTGCGCTTCCCCTGTATCCCCTTCATAGACCGCTTGCGCTTTGGGTTTGCCAGCTTTTACCTGAAGTACATCACCCAAGACTGGCACAACCTAGAGGGCACAACCGCTACCCAGTGGACGCAACGCTGGATGGGCAAGCGAGCGTATGAGGTCATTATGCGTCCGCTGCTAGAGGGCAAATTTGGACCGCATGCTGCGACAGTCAATATGGCGTGGCTTTGGTCGCGCTTGAAAGCCCGTTCGTTCAAGCTCGGCTATTACGTGGGGGGGTTTCAGGGGTTTGTAGATGCGCTGGTGGCGGCGGTAGAACGACAGGGGGGGACTATCCACCTGCAATCGCCGGTAGAACACCTGGAGCCAGTGGACAAAGGCGGTTGGAAACTCGTTACTGCCAGCGGCTCACAGCCATTTGATAAGGTTATCGTCACGGGGTCGCCTGGGTTGATGACCAAGCTCGCCCCACAACTCACCCGCAATTACCTGGGGCAGCTCTCCAAGCTGAAATCGTTAGGGGCAGTCGTGTTGGTCTTAGCCCTCAACCGGCAATTGACCAATCAGTTGTATTGGATACAGGGGATGCTGCAAAAAGACGGGTTCCCTTTCTTGGCACTGGTTGAGCATACCAACTTTATCGAGCCTGAACACTATGGCGGCGACCACCTTGTCTACTGTGGCGATTATCTGCCGGCTGACCATGCCTATTTTCGTATGAGCAAGGAAGAGCTCCTGGTTCATTTCCTACCCGCGCTCCGCCGCTTCAATCATCAGTTTGAATATGCGTGGATACGCAACAGTTGGCTTTTCCGGGAAGCGTATGCCCAACCGATAGTAGGGCTAAACCATAGCCAAAACATACCGCCGCTTGCGACCCCGCTACCGGGGCTCTATTGGGCAAGTATGAGCCAGGTATATCCCTGGGATCGTGGCACAAACTTTGCCGTTGAGCTAGGGCAGCGGGTGGCGGCAGAAGCTGTGGGGGCGTAGGGGAAGCTGGGCAAAAGGGGGCAGGGGGAGAGGCTTGTTGTTCCCCTGTCCCCTGTTTCGCGTCCCGCAAGCGGGAGAAGGGGCAGAATAGTAAGGGGGTATGCTCCCTTGCTGAAGGAAGTATCATATCCCCTCGCCTTCTGGGAGAAGGGGCAGGGGGGGAGAGGATGACACGAGAAAGACAAACGATGTTCTGTTCATTGGTAAGAATTAAGGATAGTTTACCCTAATGACTAGCAACCCACCCAAATCACCATCCCCCATTCTTCGCGTACTGTCCACCCCCGCATTTCGTATTGGCGTAGGGGTACTCATCAGTGTTATTGCCTTGTATCTGTCTATCCGCAATGTTGATGTTCGCGTTGTGGGAAGCACCCTTGCCCGTGCCGATATACTCTTTGTCATTCTCACCGTGGCAAGTGTAGCGGTGAATACGCTGAGTAAAGCCATACGTTGGCATATCCTCATTGGTCCTACGGGAAACGCTATCCCTTTTCGCAAAATATTTGCCCTGCTGCTCGTGGGACAGATGATCAACAATCTGCTGCCTTTACGAGCAGGCGATGTGACACGGGCATATATTGTCGGTGGGATGGGACCTGGACGGGTGTTTGTACTGGGTACCGTAGTGCTCGAAAAGTTCCTAGATATGCTCTCCTATGCCACACTCTTTTTTGTGCTGATTATTTTGATACCACTACCGCATTGGATAAGCGATTCGCTGTTGACCTTTTCGCTGGTTGTGGCAATTATGGGAATAGGGGTTGTTGTACTGGTGCGGCAGCGGGAATGGTTCCTTGCCTTGTTGGAGCATGGCATTGTGCGGTTGCCCCCCCACATCCAAGAGATGACGCGCAGGCGGGTTAGATCGGCTATATCTAGCCTCAATATTTTGGAACACAGTAAGGATCGGTTGTGGCTTGTGCTTTGGTCTAGCATTATTTGGGGGACAGCCGTTTTGAATAATTACCTTGTTTTGCAAGCGTTGCATATTGATGTTACTGCCCCGATGGTTGCCTCGCTGCTGGTGTTAATTGTGCTTCAATTGGGCATATCTCTGCCCTCTGCCCCAGGGACAATAGGAGTCTTTGAGTATGGGTGTGTCCTTGCCCTTTCGTTGTTCGGGGTGGGGGAGTCTATGGCGTTTAGCTATGGGGTACTGTTACATATCATCGTACTGCTGCCTATCATGATCGGTGGGGTGTTGTTCTGGACAATGGGGGTATCGCAACAACAGGGAGATATTGTTGCCTCTTCTGCCTCTTCCTCTGCCTCTGCCTCTGCTTCGGTATCGGAAAAATAGGGGGTATTTTCTGGTGCCACACCAAACACCTGACGATACATATTGCGTACCACATCACGCTGCGCTGGTCCTAGTGCCACGTAGTTTGCCAAGCCTGGTGAGCTATTCAGTTCTAGGATACTGTATGCTGCTTTTGGGTCGCCAATATCAGCACAAGCAAGGTCTACTCCACAAAGTGACAACCCCATAGCCGCCGTCACTTGGATGCACAGCGTTTGCCAGTAGGGGTGCAAAAGGGCAGTACAATCTTTTGCCGTCCCTCCTACGGACAAGTTGGAGATGTCATATACCTCAACCCGTTCCCCGTGTGGCAGCACCGTCTTGAGGGTATGCCCCAAACGTTGGAGCTTCTCTTGAATACGCCCATCATCCATTGCAATGCGCGTACGCCGCCCAGTTTTCGCTAGATGCTGCTGGTGGAGTTCCAGGAGTTCGGTAATAGTGTGGGTACCATCCCCTACGAGTGCCAACGGGAAACGCTGATAGCAACAGATAACCTCATCCCGTAACACGAGCACCCGGTAGTCTGGCATCGTTACCATTTGCTCAACTAGGGCAAGTTTGACCCCATCTTGTTGATACCCATCCACCACCCGCACGATTTCGGTGGGGGTATGGCATTTGAAGATACCGATACCTTTTGTGCCATCGTTGGGCTTGAGAAAGCAGGGGTACCCAACCTCGCTTTGGATGTAATCGTTGATCTGTTCTATGCCAGCGTAGGAGTCTACGCCAAAGCGTGAGAGGTTGCGCTCGATGGTATGGAGATAGTCTGGTAGCAAGAACACTTTGCCCGGCGGGGTTGCATAGCCCAACTGGTGCAAAAAGTATTTGGTATACCCCTTGTCCTTAGCTATTTCCGATGCCCCATGATTGTTGATACCGGTATTGGTGCGGCGAAAGAGACGCACCCCGCCATTGGCATACACAATGCGCCCGGCATAGCCATACTCTGGCTCTACGTCTATAGAGACGATATGGGGGAGCTCGCCCTGGGCATAGAGGTCAAGCAAAAGCCGCGTCATCAGGGGATAATGCGGTTTGATGGTGTGGTTGGTGAGTAGGTTGGTCATAGGGTATGCTCCTTACGTTGGATGCGGGTGTGCTTTCCCCTATGATAGTACCACGATACAGGGGGAGCGGCAAGAGGTTTGCAAAGTTTGTCCCATACCGCGTAACCTATGCTATACTACCCTTTAACTGTGAAGATAGCTGCTAACCAATGGTGCGTAGTGAGATCAATATCATCGTATTGAACAGTCTTAGGAACAAATGAATGACTTTTACCATGATAGTTGAACGAAGACCACTTTCAAGTAACAAAAGTCCGAACCGAAAATTTACCACTGCGCTACAAGAACTTGCCAGACAAAGGTTCCAAGGAGAGGTTCCCTTAACAGGCAGTTTGTATGCTCGGATTATCTGGTTCTATGACGGCGGAACATCACGTACCACAATGGATGTTGATAACATTGCAAAATGGATACTTGATTCTCTCAAAGGAATCGTGTATATTGATGACCAGTTTATATTGAAGTGTGCCACAGAAAAAGTTGATAAGACCGATCTGTTTACCCTTTCGCGTGACAGGATGAGTTCTTCTGATTATGATCAATTGGCTGTATTGTTAGGGTGCAGTGACATACATCACATACTTTATATTGAAGTTGGTCAACTGAGATCACGAATTATCCATTTTGGACCAATAGACGGAGAAGTAGTATGAATATCACCCACTATCTTGAAAAAGCCCACATTGAAGACCTGAAAAACCAACTGCGAGCAAAAGGCTATACTTTTAAGGCACAACCCGAAGGCGACATCCCCTACGATGTGCTTGCATCAAAGGATAATAAAACGATTGCCTTTCAGGTTAAGGCACTTTCTACACTTGGGCAATCGGTGGAGCATATCCGTGCATTGCGCGAGCAATCTATCACACGAGGATATGATGATTTCCAACTGGTCGTTGTGAATCCTCCACGCGAAAAGCACATTACCATTCAAAACCTCGATAGGATTCTTGGGGAATATATAAAGCGATTTCCGCCTGAACGTTTTATCCAGTTTTCGGGGAGCATATTCTTGGGACATGTTGGCGGAATAGAGATTGATTCGCTAGAAGTAGATGTGCATACGATGCGGATAGCAGGTTCTGGATATATTGAAGCAGAGGTTGTTTCTCCAGAACATAACAATGGAACTCTTGCACCTGTTCTCGTAAAATTGCCTACGTATTTCACCGTTGTCCTGGACCATAGCCTTGAAGTACATGATGATGGAACTGCTATTCAAATTGACATATCGGACTATTTGGATGAATAAGATGATGAATGTGGTTGGTGAGTAGGTTGGTCATAGGGTATGCTCCTTACGTTGGATGCGGGTG
>CAZLKK010000243.1:3618-6427 GCA_964559995.1 uncultured Chloroflexaceae bacterium | reverse complement strand
GCAACGGGCAAAACGTCCAGGCAAGAGATAACCTGCTCCCCCCCTGCCCACGCTATCACCCGCTCGTGGACCCTCACGGCTCGTTTGGTGGGCGAGGGTCAGCCGCTCGGTTCCCCTTCTCCCCTCGGTGGGACGCGGGGAGAGGGGATGGGGGGACGAAGGGGAAGGGCAGGGAAAGGGGGGACAACGGGGGCAATACAGCTTTCCTTGCGGAAGGCTAGGACATAAAGAATCTCCTCCTACTCGACAAAAAAATACCGTTGATTGTGATACAATAAGAGCCACGAAAACCAAAGAGCTTGTATGTGGAGCGATAATATTATGATTGATACTCCCAATGGCTATGAACCAGACTTTGACCCTAGCCCAGAACATTCTAATGGGTTACAAGGGTTTACCACTGTGGGAGAATTTTTAGCAGAGGATGGGTGGAATCCCCAAAGAATTGACCAAAAGTTTGTCTACCGCACCTACTACTATGGCAAAAATGGTGAGTTTCGTTGCTATGCTCAGGTACGGGTAGATTTGCAGCAGTTTATCTTTTATGCTGTCGCTACCCTCAAAGTGCCTGAAGACCTCCGCCTAGCAGTTGCAGAGTATATCACACGGGCTAATTATGGTCTACGCATTGGCAACTTCGAGATGGACTTTTCTGATGGTGAAGTGCGCTATAAGAGTGGCATTGACTTTGAGGATGCGACCATTACAACCTATCTGATACGAAACACCGTCTACCCTGCGGTGCATACCATGGATCACTACATGCCGGGGTTGATGAAAGTTATCTATGGAGGGGTCACACCCCTAGTAGCGATAGAAGAAATGGAACAGTAACACGCCAATGAAGTAAGTCCAAGTACTAGGTCAAGCTCGGTTGTAGAGCATACAACGGCTCTCCACGTTTTGCCCTTTGCGCTTTGCGCTTCAAAGACCCGCTCCCCCCAGCCCCCGCTCCCATCCCAGGGCGAGGGGGAGCCGCCCCCTGCCTAGTTCCCCTGCCCCCCCCAACCATCACATGGGGCGAGGCAAGGGAGCATAACAACCTGCTCCCTACCATGCTCATGCTCCAACATCTCCTCCCCTAACCATCCGCGAAAATTGCACCGAAGCCTTACCCATGCTATAATGCCTTGCTGTTGACAAAAACTTGAACTGTGCTCCTGGAAAATCCCAAGAGTACCTTCTTTCTGCTCCGTCATAAAAGTTCCCCCTACTTCCTTATTGGAACATTTCCCATCGCAGTATGGATATGAACGGGGCTATTGAAACCATAGGAGGATTAATCCGTGCTTGATCGTACTCGTAGCTATGAGATGATGTTTATTATTAGCCCACTTCACGCTACTGATGAAGAGGTAGCCGCTACTGTCCAACGTCTGCAACAAACCATAGAAAATGCTGAAGGCGAAGTAACATCAGTCAATCACCGACCACCCTGGGGACGACGTAGACTAGCCTACCCTATCCGGGCGTATTCAGGGGGTGAGGCAAGTCGGCGTAGCTTTACCGATGGCTTTTACGTCTTAATGCACTTCACCTTGATTTCATCAAAGATTGTTGATGTTGAGCGTACAATCAAATTTAGTGACCAGATTTTGCGCCACTTAATCACTACCGTTGATGAAAAACCCCAAGAATCATCCGTTGTATCTCATGGTAAACCTACAGATGATAGGTATGACGATGATACTGACGATGATGCTGACGATGATACTGACGATGATACTGACAATGATACTGACGATGATACTGACGATGATACTGACGATGATACTGACGATGAAGACTCTGAGGATAACGAAGACGACAAAAAATCGTGATGTTTGTTAGCACCAACCATACATTCGCGTTTTCCCTATTGCTATCGTAGCCCTGCGCGTTTGTGATTTTTTCTCTACCATCTCTGAAATCTCGTGCATACAGCGCAAAAAGATTAATGAGAGCAGAAGCCGTAATCCCATAGAAGAACGCAGGCAGATTATTAGGAAACGAGTGTACAATGGCAAAAGATTTAAACAAAGTGTTGATTATTGGGCGGCTTGGAACAGAGCCAGATATGCGTTATACTGCTAATGGTAATCCTGTAACAACCTTTCGCGTGGCTTCATGCCGGCAATGGAAAGATAGCAGTGGCGAACTGCGCGAGGAAACGGAGTGGTTTAGCATTGTTACATGGAACAAACTCGCAGAGATTTGCCATCAACATTTGAGTAAACATACGCGAGTTTATCTTGAAGGACGATTGCAAACCCGTTCGTGGGAAGATCAACTTAGTGGGCAGACCCGCTACAAGACCGAAGTGGTAGCTAGTGATATGATCATTCTGGAAAATCGGGTTTGTCGTGAACCTGGCTATGCTTCTGAATCTACCGAAGAGTTGATGGTACAGCACAATGGCTCTCGGCATGCTTGCTACCGTGAGCAGGGCGAGATGAACGAAAACGGGTTTTCGCCGCTTGATATTGGAGATGATGATATACCCTTTTAGTCTATGGTGTACCGGGCAGTATGGTATCGTGCTTACGGTTCCATGCTGGCTTGGTACAACCATGCTCTTATCTTACTAGTTATGACAGATTCACCACAAAAAAAAGGGCGCGGTGCTGGAACAAACCAGTCTACCAAGAAGCAAAAGAAGCCAACAACGCAGCAACCTGCTGCAGGTAAAAAGGTTTCGCAGCGTGCGCCATCAAAAAAACAAAGTGATACCGAGAGAAAAGAACAGTTGCTCATCCGTGTTGTCTCGGCGGGTATTGGTCTGGCAGTGTTCTTTCTGTTCAAGGCAGTTGGTATTGAGACGGATGAGCAG
>CAZLKK010000243.1:0-3608 GCA_964559995.1 uncultured Chloroflexaceae bacterium | reverse complement strand
GCTACCTAGTCAAGCTATCGCTCAGGTCAATAGTACAGAACTCACCCGACGCGAGTATTGGCAGGAATATCACGATATTCTCGCAACCCAGGTTATACAAAACTTGCAATTTGTCGCTATGTTTGGCGATAATGAGCAAATCGCAGCACAGTTTGCAGATCGTAGCCCCGCTATCAATCAACAAGCTGAGATTATCCGCGATGAGCCTGAAAATGACGAACTGATCAAGCAGTGGCAGGAGAATCAGTTGGTTATTCAAGGCGCACAAGCTCTGGGCATTAGCGTTACTGATGGCGAGATTACTCAGCGGATGGTGCAAGACCTCGTTGGTTTTCTCGACCAAGGGCAGGTGGGGCAACCTGAAACGCCTCTTATGTCCACGCCAGTTATTACGACAACGGACAGCTTGACAGACACCGGCAGTCTGACAGATACGCTCTCTCCCACGCCGGAGTCCTCTCCTACCCCTACTGCAACCCCAACGGTAGATGAAGCGACAACCCAGATGGCGCAGATTTTTGATAAAGCCTACGAGTTGTATCAGGCTGAACTGGAGCAGGCGCAACAAGATTTGCAGCGTGATTTTGACCCGCAGTTTAGCCAAGAAGATTTCCAACAGGCTATGATGGAGCAGTATCGGGTGCAACTGTTGCGCGAGAAGATACAAGAGCATCTGGTAGCAGAAGAGACGTTTGAGTTAGACCCCACGCCAGACCGAGTGCAAGCACGACAAATTTTCCTCTCGGTAGATTCGCCCATCACCGACACGCAGCAACTTACGATGACCGAGGAGCTTTCTGCGACAGTAGATGCTAGTTTTGCCGAGCGATTGCCAGAAGCCGAGGAGATTGTTGGGGCATTGCGCGATGGGGCAGACTTTGTGGCAATGGTCGCAGAACATTCCGAAGACCTCGGCTCGCGTGAGCAAGGTGGCGATATGGGGGCGTTTGATGAGGAAGGGAACCTCTCCAACGGGGCAACGACCTACCCGCCAGCCGTGGTAGATGCTGCGTTTGCGCTGAGTGACGAGGATGAGGATGAGGATGCAGTGAGCGATCCCGTGCGCTCGCCGTTTGGTTGGCATATTCTCCAGGTGACTGAGGTCCAGACTGCCACGCTTGAACAGCAACTCCAGCAGGCACGCACAGAAGCCTTTGACACATGGCTAGAAGAACAGCGCGAACAGGCAACGATAAAGCGTATGAATGATGCTGCTGAGGGAACGGCTATACCCACCCCAACGGAAACACCAACCCCACAGCCTACCTACATGCCGGGTCCGCCCACCGCAGCACCTACAAGAGAAATGGAAGCTCCACCAGTACCTGATATGATACCGACACCTGATATTGTCACCACACCAACACCTGATACTGGTGATGATGACGCAGGCGAAGAATCCGACCCTCTGCTAGATACTGAGGTGCTGACAACAACAGATGACGGCGACCAGGAAGATGTGGATGCAGAGACTGAGACCGACAGTAACGACATGGATAGCGACACCGTGGATAGCGACACCGCTACCCCTATGGATGAGACAGACGAAGATACCGAGGATTCTGTGACCAATACAGATGTCTTGACCGAGGATATCGAGTCCGTCGAATCTACGGAACCAATAACGCCGTAAGACTATGGAGCGAAGGTAAGGGAGTCGGTTTTTGGTGGGTTCACTAAGCCCATCAAGAGCCGACACCCTGTTATTCCTGTTATTCCCTATGCAACAATGGAAACCAAAATCTGCACTTGGCGCGTGGGTTGCCCTTGTGGGCAGTATCCTTTTGCTCATAGGGGCTGTGATGCCGGCGTTGCATTTGTGGCAGGTAGTCGCATCTCCCCCCGAAATGTGGGACATATCCCCTATGCTCTATGGCGAATTGCTGTTGTTGGGGGGGGGGATAATCTTAGGGGGATTTTTGCTGTATCGTGCGCTGGCTACCCTTACCCTCTCCTATGAAATGGATCGCAATGGGGTCTATGTGCAATGGCTCGACAATCGTTTGGTCATTCCCATAGACGAGATTGTCTCGGTAGATATAGGGGATGCAAAGGCGCGGTTGCCCTGGGGGATATTGCAGCAAATTGGCTCCTATTGGGGGCATGGGGCTACCAGCGAAGGGCTTAGGCTCCAGTTTTTTTCCACCCAAAAGCCGGCAAAGAGTTTGTTGTTGCACACGAACACAGCTTGTTATGCGCTCTCCCCCGATGACCAAGATAGCTTTGTACAGAACCTTGAGCAACGCCGCCGTTTGGGGGCTACTACGCCGCTGACGGCATCCTACCAGTATGGGCGATTATTTTCCTATTGGTTTTGGGGAGATCAGGTTATCAAGTCGGCATTTCTGCTGGCGATTGGCTTAAACCTGCTGCTGGTGGGTATTTTGGTCTCGCGCTACCCTGCGCTAGGTGAGGTGGTGCATATGCGCTTCAATTCTGCGGGTGAAGTGACCGAACTGCGCCCCCGCCACCAAATCTTGTTTTTGCCACTGGCTTCATTTGGGCTAATTCTGCTCAATACGGGGCTTGGCTTGGCTATGTATCGCCAGCAGAAAGTTGGCGCACGCTTGCTCCAGGTGGCTTCGGTACTGATGCCGGTGTTGTTTGGCATCGCTATGTTGATGATTCTCTCCCACTAGCCTGGCAATGGGCTGCCCCCGCTCCCGTACCGTCCGCTCGTTACCACTCGCGGCTCACAAGGCGCAAAAGGGATGGGCAGATCACCGATCAAACGTGCCCATAAGAGCTGCTTCTGCCAGCACATGCCCTGCCATCGCCGTCTCCACGTCTTCTAGCTGTACCCCTGCATCCAAGCCAAGTGATGGCGTATCAAGCGCATACAGCCGGAAAAAGTAGCGGTGAGCATCGTGGTCTGGTGGCGGACAAGGTCCACCATACCCCACCTTGCCAAACCCATTGGCACCAGCAATACCCACGTCAGATACATCCTCAGCGAGCATAGTTGTCGTAGCGGGTATGTCAAACAGCACCCAATGGGTAAATGTGCCAAATGGAGCATCTGGGTCGGTCATGATAAGCACAAAGCTTTGCGTGGTTGTTGGGCTGGATGTCCAGTGGAGTTCGGGGGAAATATAGCTCCCTTCACACGAGTAGAGCGAGGGGATAGGTTCCCCTTCAGCAAAGACGGGACTAGTTACCGTCATCACAGCTGTTGTTTGCGGGAGATCGCCCCCACTGTCTGTCCCCGCATCTGGAGCGAGTACGGGTGCAGTAGGTTGTGTTGCCGGCTTTGGTGCGGTGCCACAGGCAACCATACCTACCAGTGCCAGCAGGATAATAATGGGTAATAGACGGATCATGGGGTCTTTCTCTTTCTTTTGTCTTGATTGTCCATTGTCCAAACCATATTGCGTGACAACTGCCAATCCTAAAGTACGCACAGACAAACTTTTCTGCACATACGCTCTGCACTTGCTACATCGTTGTGTCAACATTTTCATAGCTTGAACTATAGCAAATTAAGCGTACTCATGCAAGTTCATCTGAAGCGGATAAAGTGAGGAAAGCCCGTATTGCCCTGCCCCCTTGCCCTGGGATGGCAGAGGGGGCAAGGAGCGGCTCCCCCTCGCCCTGGAATGGGAGAGGGG
>CAZLKK010000242.1:0-6431 GCA_964559995.1 uncultured Chloroflexaceae bacterium | reverse complement strand
CCCGCACTGAGCTTGCCGAACGGGTGCAAGAACTGAGTGGCGAAAATGTCTATGCCTGTTTCCAATGTGGCACCTGCACATCAGGCTGCCCGTATATTCAGGAGATGGACATTGCTCCTGACAAGCTGATGCGCCGGTTGATGTTTGGTATGGAGGAGGTTTTGAGCAGTAAGACCATCTGGTTGTGTTCTTCCTGCTTTATGTGTGCCGAACGATGCCCACGCGATATAGACGTAGCAAAAGTGATGGAAGCGTTGCGCCAGATAACGCTGCGGCAAAACCGGGACCACGCAAATCTGTCGGCTATGCCAGCTGAACAATTGGAAAACATCCCGCAAATTGCGCTGGTATCCTACCTGCGAAAGAGCACCAGCTAGAAAGGCAGCAGAGAAGTTGACAACAATGGAACTTTCCTACTATCCCGGTTGTACTATCAAAACTTCCGCCAGAAACTACGAGACCTCAGCCAAAGCTGCCCTAGCATGGCTCAATGCCCACCTCAACGAAATGGAGGACTGGACATGCTGTGGCGTAGTCCATCCGTTGGCACAGGATGATCTATACCATCAGCTTGCGCCGATACGGGTGCTCAACCATATGCAGCATCAGGAGCAGCAGCGGGAGGTGGTCACGCTGTGCGATATGTGCTACAACACGCTGTCGCAAGCGAACGTTGCCATGCAGCAGCATGGTGATCGGCTAAAGACTATTAACACCTACATCCACGACACCCAAGCAGAGCCAGACTATGCAGGCAGCATTACCGTGCTCCACCTCCTGCAAGTGTTGCGGGACAAGATAGGGTTTGCCACGATACAAAAGCAGGTTGGAAACCCGCTCAAGGGGTTAAAAGTCTTCCCTTACTATGGCTGTATGGTGCTGCGCCCAGGCGAAATCAGTATAGATAGCCCGGAAGACCCGCAGATTATTGGCGACCTGATGCGAGCATTGGGGGCGACAGTCATAGACGACCCGGTAAAAAACGAGTGTTGCGGGTCGTACCACACCGTAGACCAGCGGGAAGTCGTCTATTCGCGCATAACGCACATTGTGGAGCGGGCGCAGGCGCGGGGGGCGGAGGCAATAGTCCTCTCCTGCCCACTGTGTCGCTTCAATCTGGACACCCGCCAGGGGGAAGCCCCCGGTATCGCCAACCCGCTGCCCGTCTTCTACTACACCCAACTGATGGGACTCGCCTTTGGGCTAGGGGCAGAGGAGCTTGGGCTAGAAGATCATGCCCATGCCATCGCCCCGCAGGGGATAGTCCAGCGATATAGCCAGCAACGGTAGGCAATACCCGATAAACGATTTTCAGGGAACCGCGAGCGTTAGCAAGCGGATGTTTACGAAAGCAGAGAGGATACAGCTAGATGACCAAACACCAAGCACATCACGAGCGGGGGCAGCAAGCCGACCAGGTAGCCGCTCCAACAATGGAAGCAGCGGTACCCCACGTCCGCATCTACCTGATGGGGAAGGAGTACCACGTCCCCAAAGTACTGACGATTATGGCAGCGATAGAGTATGCCGGGTACAAGATGATCCGCGGCTGTGGCTGTCGGGCAGGCTTCTGTGGGGCATGCTCGACGGTGTATCGAAAAGCGGATGATTACAAGCTCCATTCTGCGCTTGCCTGCCAAACGCTGGTAGAAGAGGGGATGTACCTCGTGCAAATTCCCTTTGTGCCAGCGGTCAAGGCGACCTATGATATAGCCAGCTTGCAAGCCAGCGACAATGTACTCTTACGCCACTACCCAGAGATAGCCCGGTGCGTCTCGTGTAACACTTGCACCCGCTCATGTCCACAAGACATCCGCGTGATGGACTATGTCCAGGCGGCGTTGCGGGGGGATATAGCACGGGCAGCCCAACTGTCGTTTGATTGCATCCAATGTGGGCTCTGTGCGAGCCGCTGTCCCGCGGACATCAAACATTACCATGTGGGGCAGTTGGCGCGGCGATTGTATGAAACGCAGCAGGTACCGAACTCGCCGCACCTAGCGCAGCGCATAACAGAGCTAGAACAGGGGCAGTATGCGGAGGAGATGGCAACATTAGTCACGATGAGCAGTGAAGGGTTGCGCGAGCGGTACCAGCAGCGCAGGATAGAACCAGCCGGGGAGGGGGCATAATGAAGATTATCCGAGGCTACCCAGAGTATATGCTAGAGAGCATAGAGCGCGTAGAAACGAGCCGAGCAGCGCGTATCAAACAGAGCTACCCGCCGATGAGTATGGAGGAGCGGGAGCGGCTGTTGCATCGGCACCATCCAGACTACAAGCAGGAGGGGAAACGGGCATTGTCGCTTGGGGCGAGCAAGGGGATGATGATCAACCACGAGCTGGCAGACAAGCTGGAGGCGCAGTCGCTGATCACCGCCGACCTAGACCTGCACCAGATAGATGATGAGGTAGAGCTGCTGATCATCGGCGGGGGCGGGGCAGGGACGGTAGCCGCGCTCTGGGCAGTCAAAGAGGGGATACATCCGCACGACATCCTCATAGCCACGAAACTGCGGCATGGAGACTCCAACTCAACCATGGCGCAAGGGGGCATCCAGGCGGCAGACCGCCCGGAAGACTCGCCGCCGATCCACTACCTGGATGCCATAGGGGGGGGACACTTTACGAACCGCCCCGAACTGGTAGCAGCACTGGTAACAGAAGCTCCCCAGATCATCAAATGGCATGAAGAGCTAGGGGTCATGTATGACAAAGACGCGGAAGGGAACTTTCGGGAAAACCCCGGCGGCGGCACATCGCGTAAGCGGCTGCACTCGGCAAAAGACTACACGGGGCTAGAGATAATGCGCGTATTGCGCGATGAAGCCCGGAACGTGGGGATACCGGTCTCAGAGTTTACGCCAGCGATAGAACTGCTGATGGATGATCGGGGGCAGGTAGCAGGGGCGGTGCTGTATAACCTAGAGACGCAGGCGTATCGGGTCGTGCGGGCAAAGGCGACCATCCTGGCAACGGGCGGGTTTGGACGGCTGCATATGCAGGGGTTTCCCACAACAAACCACTATGGAGCAACGGCAGATGGGCTAGTGCTGGCGTATCGGGTGGGTGCGGAGTTGACCGACATGGATGCGGTGCAGTATCACCCAACGGGCGCGGCGTACCCCCCACAAATAGCGGGGCTGCTGATAACGGAAAAGGTGCGGGGTATGGGGGCAGCACCTATCAATGATGTGGGCGAACTGTTTGTCTACCCGCTAGAACCGCGAGACGTAGAGTCGGCGGCGTTTATCCGGGAATGTTACGAGCGCAACTTGGGGGTCGTAACCCCATCGGGAATGCGCGGAGTGTGGCTAGACTCGCCAATGGTCGATATAATCCACGGAGAGGGGACAATCAAGCGGGAGCTACCGGCAATGTACCGAATGTATGAACGGTTTGGCATAGACATGACCAGCGAGCCAATCCTCGTATTCCCCACGTTGCACTACCAAAATGGCGGAGTCGTCATAGATACCAACGGCGCGACCACCGTACCGGGGCTATTTGCCGGGGGAGAGGTAGGCGGAGGCATACATGGCAAAAACCGACTCATGGGCAACAGCCTGTTAGATTACAACGTCTTTGGCAAGCGAGCGGGTATCGCCGCAGCGCGGTATGCCAAGCAAGTGACAATAGGCAACCTGACGCTCGACCACCTACATCGCTACAACGAACAGCTCAAAGAAGCAGGAATCACAACAGACCGAGTAGCCCCCATGCTGCTGCCAGACTATCGCGGACGAGAGTCCATAGAGCGACACCTCGACATCGTCGTATAAACCGGGAACAAACGAACCGCGAGTATCAACGAGCGGATAGGGAAACGCACGAACGGAAGGGGAAACGGAATGGTAATCGTAAATGACGACTGGTGCAAGGGCTGCAATCTCTGCATCATCAACTGTCCGCGTGGGGCGTTGCAGTTTTCAACGCGCTTCAACCGCCGCGGTATACACCCCCCAGAGATGGTAGACGACCATACGTGCAACGATTGTCGTATGTGTGAGTTAGTCTGCCCCGATTTTGCCATAACGGTTATAGAGGGGGAGGTCGTCCTGGTTGAGGAGCAGCAGGAAGCGGTCAAGAGCTAGATAGCAGGAGAGCAAACAGTGCAAGCACAAGCAATGATAGAACAACCAACGCACCTTGACCAGGAGCTTGTCCGTCAGGTGCTAGAAAAGAAAATCCACTTTATCCACGGCGATATGGCGTGTGCGTATGGCGCACTATTGGCAGGGTGCAACTTCTTTGCCGGCTACCCCATCACGCCTGCCACGGAGATTGCCGAGGGGATGGCGGAGATGCTGCCCAAACTTGGCGGACGCTATATCCAGATGGAAGACGAAATTGCCAGTATGGGGGCGATTATCGGGGCAAGCTGGACGGGGGCAAAAACGATGACCGCCACCTCTGGACCGGGCTTTTCGCTGATGCAGGAAAACCTGGGGTATGCCATCATGAGCGAGTCTCCGTGTGTAGTCGTCAATGTCCAGCGTTCAGGACCATCGACGGGACAGCCAACTCTAGCAGCACAGGGCGACATGATGCAAGCCCGGTGGGGGACGCACGGCGATCATGAGATTGTGATGCTCTACCCCAACTCAGTGCAAGAGTCGCTAGATATGACCATTGTCGCCTTCAACATAGCCGAGACCTTGCGAACGCCGGTCCTCGTCTTCATTGACGCAGAGATAGGGCATATGCAAGAAAAAGTCGTTATCCCATCTGTAGAGGAAGTGGAGTTGCGCTATCGGCAGCTTGTGACGTGCAGCAAAGAGGTTTATGTCCCCTTCAAGGCGGACAACAATCGCAACAACCCGCTTGTGCCAGAGTTTGCCCCATTTGGCAGCGGCTACAAGACCTATGTCACAGGCTTAACGCACAATGAGGCGGGGCTACCCAAGACCAACAGCGCAGAGATACATATTAACCTGATTACCCGTCTGCAAGAGAAAATCTTGGCAAACAAAGCTGCCTTGACCTACTACGAAGAACTGTATCCAGCAGATAGCGAGATTGGCATTGTTGCCTATGGCATAAGTTCACGGGCGTGTGTAGATGCCGTTGAGCAAGCCCGCGAACGGGGCATCAAAGTTGGGATGCTGCGGCTTATCACCATGTGGCCCTTTGCCGAAGAAATCGTCACCCGTTGGGCAGACCAAGTACGGGCAATGATTGTGCCAGAAATGAACCTGGGGCAAATGATTCACCCCATCAGAGAAGCCGTCGCCGGCAAATGTACTATCCGCACAGTCAACAAAATAGGCGGCGAAATCCACACCCCCGGCGAGATACTCGCCGCAATAGAGGAGGTTTTGTAATGAGCGTAATGAAAGATGCCAAGACCCTACGCGACAAGTATTTGCGAAAAAGCATGTTTCCGACCATCTTCTGTGATGGTTGTGGGATTGGCAATGTGCTGCAATACACGCTGTGGGCAATAGACAACGTAGGGCTAGACCTAGAAAAGACGGTCTTTGTGTCTGGTATTGGCTGCTCTTCCCGTTTGCCGGGCTACATCCTAGCCGATGGCTTGCACACCACGCACGGGCGGGCAATGGCGTTTGCTACGGGAGTCAAAGTCGCCAATCCAGAACTCAACGTTATTGTCTTTACCGGTGATGGCGATTGCTCTGGCATTGGGGGGAATCACTTTATCCACGCCATACGCCGCAATATGAACTTCACCGTTATTGCCGTAAACAACTTTACCTATGGTATGACTGGTGGGCAGGTGGCACCGACAACTCCTATAGGCAGCTTTACCACGACAACCCCCCACGGCAATGTGGAGCCACCCTTTGACATGAGCGACCTTGCGCGGGTGATAGGTGCGCCCTACGTCGCCCGGTGGCCCGTCAACTACCCCTATCAGCCTATCAAGGCGATTGAAGCCGGTATCAAGAAGAAGGGCTTTGCCTTTGTTGAACTGCTCGCCCCCTGCCCTACAGCTTACGGGCGGCGCAACAAGCAGCGTACTATTGAGGCGTGCTGGAACTGGTATAAGGACAATGTAGTGCTCATAGACGACTACGAGCGCATACAGAAGTTTGGCTCCCCAGAAGAGCAACAGGAAGTAGCCCACAAGCTCAAGATTGGGGTCTTTCAAGATACGGAGCGTCCGAGCTTTAGCCAGCAGCTGCAAGCCCAAATTGACGCATTGCGCGTAGACCGCGATTACAACCAAGTGGGCGGGTAGGCATACGCACCATCCCGATTTCATCGCTTGAATATAGCCCTGCCCCCGCTCCCATCCCAGGGCAAGGGGGAGCCGCCCCAGCGACCCGCTCCCCCTGCACCCGCTCCCATCCCAGGGCGAGGGGATGGGGGCTGCCCGTTGGACTTGCCTACTCACGCACAAGCTGGCGGTATTCATCTGCCAAATGCTCAAGAAACCGCTCATGGCTATGGCTGCTCTCTATGGTAATG
>CAZLKK010000241.1:0-6455 GCA_964559995.1 uncultured Chloroflexaceae bacterium | reverse complement strand
GGACAGGTCGAGGATGTCATTGATCAGCGCCAGCAGCTGCCGCCCCGAGCCGGTGATGCGCTGCAGATCCGACTGGAATTGCGGGCGGTGAATCCGTTGCCCGTCGGCGAGTTCATCGTGCAGCAGAAAGGCATATCGTTGGTCGCCTGCCTGGTCCATTTTGCGCTGGAGAAACTCGCTGTATATTCGCAAGAAGTCACGGTATGCCCCATAGGTATCTGGGATGTGCTCACACAGATTGCCCAAGAAAGACTCTGCCGCATCTACCCGCTCGCGGGGGTCAGAGATGTGGCGGGTATGGTAGCGCAACATTTCGCGGATCATGCCAAACATATGCCAGCCGGGGTAGGTGTTGTAGCTGATGTAGGCAATGCCGTTTGGGGAGAGGTGGTGCTTGCACAGTGCCAACAGGTGATCTTGCACCTCAGCCGGTACCCAAGAATAGAAGCCGTGGGCAATGATATAGTCAAACTGCCCGCGCCCTTCCGAAAACCGCTGAATATCCTGGTGTCTCAGCGTGATATTGGTCAAACCAAGCGTTTGTATAGTCGTATTCCCTGCGGCAATTTGGCGAGCGGAGAGGTCTATTCCCAAGAACGTACTTTGTGGGTAGGTCTCGCTCATGGGGATGATATTCCCCCCACCAGCACAGCCAATTTCCAACACGTTGCACCGCTCTACTGGCGGGGGTGTCATCCCAAACAGGGTAGCAAGCGTGGCAAGGTGCATCGGGTGGCTTTGGGCATAGGGATGATCAGGATAGGGGATGGTATCGTAGCTCTGCTGGAGAGACTGGAGAGTTTCCCAAGTCACAATTAGCTGGTTCCTCTCCAGACTTCGCCCGTCTCTATGGCACTAATCGCCTCGGTTGCTGCCTGTCCTACTTCTTTGTCGTGGTCTGATAGCAGTTGACGGAGCGGTTCTTCTGCCCGTTCATCGCCTATCATCCCCAGGGCAGTAGCCGCACATTTGCGTACCCCCGGTTTTTCATGCTGGAGCGTCTGGATAAGCGGCATAACCGATGGCTTGCCAATGTGGATGAGTGCGCCCATCGCCTCTTTGCACACGTTGGTATCCCAGTGTCCCAAGCTGTCAATGAGGGGGACGACAGCCGGCTCCCCAATGGCAATACAGTTATGCCATTCGCCTTTGACAATCCAATACTGTGCGCCAATCTTATCTTTTGTTGGCTTCCATCCGAGGGCTTCAAGCGTACCTGCTGCCCCCCATCGTACCTCGCCATTTTCATGCTTGAGGGCAGCAAGCAGTTGTGGCAGGGCAGGCTTGCCAATCTTGACCACCGCTTTGTAGGCATCACGGCGCACGCTCCAGTCGGTATCGTTGAACATGGAGATAAGCGGGATAACCACCTGGGGATCACCGAGATGTCCCAGGGCGGTAGCGCATGATCGGCGTACATCCTCATGCTCGTGCTTCAGCGCAGCAACAAGCTGCTCCATAATTGGCGATCCAATCTTGACTAACGACCAAAACGCGGCTTGTTGTACCTCGTGATTGCTATGGTTGAGCGTCTCAATGAGCGCATCTGCCACGGGTGCGCCTATTTGCACCAGGGCTTGAAATGCCTCTTGGCGAACGTTTTTGTCCTCGTGGCTCAATGCACCAATGAGCGCATCGGCGGCGGGTGCGCCAATGGCAATACACCTGTCCCACTGGTGTTGTAGCGCGTAGTAGGTGGCGGCAATGGCACTATTATCTGGTTTCCAACCCATCTGTTGCAGCGCATCAATGATGGCAGCACAGACCTCTTGGGATTCTTTTGCCAAGAGATCGCCCAGGGGTTGGATAATCTGTTCGTTGCGGGTAGTTTCGTCTGTTTTGGTTGCAATCTTCACGAGGGCTTGCAGCGTGTCGGGGTAGAGGTCGTTTTCATGCTTGGCAAAGATGCCAAGCAATGGCTCTATGCCCTCTTCGCTGCCAATTGCGCCAAGCGTGATAATCGCTGCCTTACGAACAGTCGGGTCTTTGTCTGTGAGTGCTGCTATGATGTGTGTGACGGTTTCTGGTTGAGCAAGTCTGCCAAGTGCCGCGATACTCGATGCCCGCAAGATCGGATCGTTGCTCTTGAGGGTTTGGGTAAGCGGCTCAACCGCTTGGGGGTCGCCAGTTTGCCCCAGGGCTTTGGCAGCGGCATGGCAAATAGTCGGGTCTTTATCATAGCTCAACGCTTTGATCAACCCGGCTATATCATGCTTTGCCAAGAGTTTTTCTACATTAGGTGGTCCAAAAAGCGGCATGACGCAGGCTCCTGCTGGTATACTCGCAGATTCTCTCTTGTATTGTACACCTGAGTAGATATTGTGGCAATAGCAAATGGGCAAAATTTCTCCCGCTCCCATCCCAGGGCGAGGGGGGAAAACCTGCCGCGGTACCCTTTCTCCCCGTGGTGGGACGCGGGACGCGGGGCGAGGGGATGGAGGCAAATGGGACGTTGCCATGACCCTGAAAATCCCCCCCTCATTGCATCAGCCGTTTGTTTCTGCTATTATAAGGTAATGGACAAAGTAAGTTAAGGACGAGAGTACGTTACCAATAATCCTATGAAATTTGAAGAAGAATACCTGCTACGCTTTTGCAAGCCAGAAGAGGCAGAACAAGATGCTCCTATCATCGCCACGCTCATCCGCGAAATGGCGCAGGAAGCACATGCCGACCACATCCCTGAACTCCCACAACTCACCGACTTGGTGTACTCGCTGCTCACAACCGGCTTTAGTGAGTGGATCATAGCTGAAGTGGACAAGCAGCCTGTGGGATGTCTCCAGATAAACTACCGACTCTCCACTTGGACAACAGCCGCCTATGCCTACCTTGAAGATATATACGTACAACCAAACGTGCGACAACTTGGTATTGCTAGGAGTATGGTAGACTATGCATACCAACGGGCAGAGGCACGGTCATGTGCTTATGTGGAGATAGATGTTTCACCAGAGGCTACCGAAGCCCTCGCCACCTATCAGCAACTCAAGTTTGAAGAAGCCCCAACAACCCGTCTCCGGCGCACGGTACAACGCAGCAGATGCTGTGGTGGGCATGGGCATCATCAAGACCACAAACAAGCCCACGACCATGATCACGACCACGAGTGCTGTGGCGGACAGGGACACCACGACCATGATCACGACCACGAGTGCTGTGGTGGACAGGGACACCACGACCATGATCACGACCACGAGTGCTGTGGCGGACAGGGCACATGCACATGTGAAGAGGAATAGCAGCTTATGAGTAAGAAACAACAACGCGGGAGGCAAGTTACGGCTCCCGCACCAACCAACTCTCTCACCATCTTTTACGTAGCGGTTGGCATTATCGCCGTTGTTGGCGTGGTGCTTATCTTTGCGATGGCTTCTGGCGGTACCCCCGCCGAGAGCGATTCTGCAACCAATACGACCTCCGTACCAACGCCAGCGATAGCTGCCGATGCTACAACAGCACCAACAGAAGCTACTGCCAACGAAGACTCCCCCGATGAATCGACAGATACAGACAACCCAACGGATGCCCCCGATACATCAGACCCGGTAACAACAGATACTGGTATTCCTGTCGGCACAACCGTTGATGGCTTCTACTACTTAGGGCAGCCTGATGCCCCAGTAACTGTTGTGGAATACTCAGACTTTCAGTGTCCTGCATGTGCTTTTCACGCCCAGAATATCAAGCCAGGGCTAACCCGCGATTATCTGGAACCTGGCAAAGTCCGACTCATCTTTCACGATTTCCCGCTGAATATTCACCCCAAAGCCCCAAAAGCCTCCGAAGCAGCCAGATGTGCGGGGGAACAGGGCAAATTTTGGGAAATGCATGATATACTATTTAGACAACAGGATGAATGGAGCAATGCAGCAGAGCCAACGGTTTCCCTTTATCCTGTCTATGCGGAGCAAATCGGGGTCAATCGGGCGGAATTTGTAGCCTGCTTAGAGAGCAACAAATACAGTGCTGATATAGCCCTCGCTTATGATACCAGTCGGCAAGTGGGAATTAGTGCTACTCCTACCTTTGTTGTTGACGGCAAAAAAGTCGAAATAGGTGACTTGTTTCAGGAGATTGACGCAGCCCTTGCTGCAAAAGGCGTAAACTAACTCAACAACCAGCTATGAAAACAGCACATGCTCTTTACCTACGTATGATCCTATCATTGTTGGCGTTGTTTGGATTTCTTGATTCACTCTATCTCTCCTTGTCTCGCATCCAAACCAACACAACCATGGTCTGTCCTTCGGGCGGGGGGTGTGAGGCGGTTCAGGCAAGCGTATGGAGTACGATACCACCGGGCAATGGACTACCGGTGGCTTTTTTGGGTATGGGGGGCTATCTCGTTTTTCTGATACTTGGATTACTCTCTACCAAAACCAATACGGTTGGTCCTGTTCCGCTCCCCACCCTTATCTTGTTCATTGCCTCCGCTGGTGTGCTCTTTTCTCTCTATCTCGTCATTATACAACTGGTGGTTATTCAGGAAATTTGTTTTTGGTGTATGGTGTCGGCAGGAATAGAGTTGGGTATCTGGATTACCGCGGTTTTCATTTGGCGTGTATGGCGTACAACCAACCCGCATGGCTCACAAGCCACGTAGTTTACAGCCAAGCCCACGAGTACCGCAATTGCGGGTGGCTTAGGGGACTTAGGCTGGAGAAAGAGAAAAACCTATGCCAATGCAGTCAACCGGTGTGACGACAATACGCACTGACCTGGATATTGTTACTGCTCGCTCCTCAGCACGAGACATTGCCAAAAGTCTGGGGTTTGGGGCAGTAGACCAAGCCCGCATTGCCACTGCGGTTAGCGAATTGGCACGCAATATCTTTCTCTATGCCAGCACCGGTACGATTACCTCGCGTCCCGTAGAAAAGAAAGGGCGCAAGGGCATTGAGATTGTGTGTGAAGATCAGGGTCCCGGTATTGAAGACATTGATCAGGTGATGCAAGATGGCTATACCACCTCGCGGGGAATGGGTATGGGCTTACCGGGTGCCAAACGGTTGATGGACGATTTTGAGATTGACTCCAATTTGGGCGTTGGTACAAAGATTACCTGCCGTAAGTGGCGGTAATAGGGGAGAGGACACTAGTCTATGTCCCTGGTAGTTGCGCTTGGCGAGATGCTGGTAGATTTTGTCGCATCAGCACCGGGACCGCTTGCGCGTGCACCATCCTTTCTCCCTATGCCCGGCGGTGCGCCTGCCAACGTTGCGGTAGGCATAGCCCGTTTGGGGGGGCAGAGCGGCTTGTTGGGCATGGTTGGCGATGATGCCTGGGGGCATATGCTTGCCCAGACCTTACAGTCCAATGACGTAGAGACCAGCGGACTTTGTTTTACCAACGAGGGCAAGACGGCGATTACCTTTGTATCATTGGATGAAGATGGCGAGCGGGATTTTCTCTTCTATGGCAAGGCAGCAGCAGACAACTTCTACACCCCGCATGACCTACATCTCCCCCTGCTACACCAAGCCTCCATCTTGCACATCGGCTCAAATAGCCTTATCGCCCCGCTCCCTCGCGCTGCCACCCACCAAGCCATCGGTATTGCCCACGAACACCATATCCGCATATCCTACGATCCAAATATCCGTACCTCCTTTTGGCAAGACGAAGCCACCGTTCGTACCTATGCGCTAGAAGTCTGGCAACAGGCATCGCTTATCAAGGTCAGCGATGATGAGCTACGCTTCCTGAGCAAGACTGATGACTGGCAACAAGCGGTTGACAAACTCTGGCACCCATACATCCACATCCTAGCGATTACGCACGGTGCCAATGGTTGCACCTGCATTACCCCGAACACCACGCTGCATACCCCTGCCTATCCTGTCCAACCGGTAGATACGACTGGTGCGGGTGATAGCTGGATGGCGGCGTTTCTGGTACAACTGGCAGCATCGCCCGACATGCTGCATGACCCAGCTGCACTAGAAACCAGTATACGTTATGCCAATGCTGCCGCTGCCCTAACGACTACGCAGTATGGAGCTATCCCCGCACTGCCAACTGCGGCACAAGTGGCTACCTTCCAGGCTAGATCATCAGAGAACGCCCCCTCACTAGGCAATAGCGATGCAGATGGTTCTTGAACATAAGCACAGATAAGGAAACCTTAATGTTGTCAACCAACCAACGGCAATACTACCGTACCCTGTTAGGCTTGAGCATACCAGTACTACTGCTGCTGCTGGCAGCCCTGCTGACCACAAAGACGACAACCACGCTGGCACAGGAGCCAACACCCACTGCCACTCCATCAGCAACACAACCAACAAACGTAGCTCCAAAACCTACGTTACCCAGGATACAACTGGTGTTCCTTACCCCAACGGCTACCCCGACCAGCACCGAAACCCTAGAACCGCCGTCCCCCACTGCGACTGCGACTGCGACTGCGACACCGGAGCCGCCGTCCCCCACTGCGACTGCGACACCGGAGC
>CAZLKK010000240.1:0-6463 GCA_964559995.1 uncultured Chloroflexaceae bacterium | reverse complement strand
TACCAGGGCTTCGACTACATCAGGATGGGAATGCCCCAGAATGAGTGGACCCCACGAGAGCACATAATCAATATAGCGGTTGCCGTCTACATCCCAAAAGTGGGGACCAACGGCACGCTCAACAAATATCGGGGTTCCCCCTACGCCACGAAATGCGCGAACGGGCGAATTGACCCCACCGGGTAGGACCTGCTGTGCCGCTGCAAAAAGCTCTTCTGAACGTGTGTAACTCCTGGTCATAAACTCCTCTTGCTTGCTCTACGCTACTGTTGCTAGACGTGTGGGGGGAATAGCCCGGCTATGCCCCCCCACCACAAATTAGGACGGTTGCCTACCATACCCTATGCATGGCGATACGCATGCACAAACTCAACCAATCGCTTGACATTATCTACCGGCGTTTCCGTCAAAATACCATGGCCCAAGTTGAAGATGTGACCTGGGCGACCACCCGCACGGCGCAAAATATCTGCTGCTCGCCGCTCAACCTCCTGCCAGGGAGCAAAGAGCGTGGTTGGGTCAAGGTTGCCCTGGATGGCGACCTTATCCGGTCCATACTGCGCCCATGCATCATCCAGATTGATACGCCAGTCTGCCCCAAGTACATCTGCCCCGGACTCTGGCAGCATCGTCAACATCCCATTCATATCTGTGCCAAAGTAGATCACCGGGACATCGGTCTTTGCCTTCACATTGGCAACACACTGCTTCACATAGGGCATCACGTATTCTTGATAGTCAAAGGGGGAGAGTGCGCCAGCCCAGCTATCAAAAATCTGCACTGCGTTTGCCCCCACTTCAACCTGTGCCACCAGATACTCGCTGACCGTCTGGACTAGCTTCTCCATGAGCATTTTCCAGGCTTCCGGCTCGCTATACATCATGCGCTTGGCATGGCGATAGTCCCGCGAACCGCCCCCCTCAATGGCATAGCTTGCCAGCGTAAATGGCGCACCGCTAAAGCCAATCAACGGGATGCGATCTGCCAACTCGCGCTTGACAATCTTTACCGCCTCAATGGTATAGGAAACGCTCTCGCGGGGGTCTGGAGTCTGGAGAGCGCGAATATCCGCCGGGCTACGCAGCGGGTTGTGCAACACGGGACCCTCGCCCTTCTCAAAGGTCAGGTGAAGTCCCATCCCCTCAAGCGGCGGGAGAATATCGGCAAAAATAATCGCAGCATCAAGCTCAAAAGCATTGATAGGCTGCATGGTCACTTCGGCGGCGACTTCCGGTGTTTTCACCATTTCCAAAAAGCCATACCGCTCACGTACAGCACGGTATTCCGACATATAGCGTCCAGCCTGACGCATCAACCAAACAGGCGTATGATCTACCGGCTCACGGCGGCACGCCCGGAGAAATGTATCGTTCATTCCCTCTGTTCTCATCCTTTCACAATATCAGGTAGCATTACTCACTCAACCAGCGGGCAGCATCTTTGGCAAAATACGTAATAATCATATCCGCACCAGCACGGCGGATAGCATAGAGACTTTCTATAGCCACACGCCGCTCATCAATCCAGCCCTTCTCCGCGGCGGCTTTGATCATGCTATATTCACCGCTCACCTGATAGGCAGCAATGGGCAGGTCAAAGGTCTCGCGGATGTGCGTAATGATGTCGAGATAGGGCATCGCTGGTTTGACCATCACCATATCTGCCCCTTCGTCCACATCAAGCTCCACCTCTTTAATCGCCTCACGCACGTTGGCAGGGTCCATCTGGTATTGACTGCGATCCCCAAAGCTCGGCGGGCTTTCGGCAGCATCACGGAAAGGCCCATAGAAGCTACTGGAAAACTTCGCGGCGTAGCTCATAATCGGGGTGTGGGTGTAATTGGCAGCGTCGAGGGCTTCACGAATTGCCTCAACCATGCCGTCCATCATACCGGATGGGGCGATAATATCTGCGCCTGCCTCGGCATGCACCACGGAGGCTTTGCCAAGCAGTTCAAGCGTGGGGTCATTGAGCAGGTAGCCTTCTGGCAGGTGGGCATCGTAGCAAGGGGCATCAGGAGCATTGACAATGCCGCAATGCCCATGCTCGGTATATTCACAGCAGCACATGTCTGAAATGACGATCATGTCTGGCACTGCTGCCTTGATAGCACGAATTGCCTGGGGGACAATACCCTCTGGGTCGTAGTTTTCGCTGCCGGTGGCATCTTTGGTCTTTGGAATACCAAAGAGCAGCACCGCAGGTACCCCCAACTCCGTCAACGTCTCGGCTTCTCGCACCGCCATATCTACCGAAAACTGGGAAATACCCGGCATAGAACCGATAGGTTTTTCTATTTCCTTGCCGTGGCGGACAAACATCCCGGCAATGAGATTATCGGTACTCAGGGAAGTCTCACGCACCATCCGCCGAATATTCGCGTTCATACGGAGTCTGCGTGGACGCAAAATGGGATAGCTACTCATGGTAGTCTCCTTGAATAATATCTATGCGTTTCTTTTGCTGAAATTCTTGGGCTTTATCTATTGCCCGCTTGCCACCAGAACGATGCGCGATATGTTCATCATACTGGTCAGCAGTCAGGGCGACCATTTCCAAAGCCACCAACAGCTCGTCAGCATCCAAAAAATCGCCAAGCAGCACATGCTCAAACCAAATCGTGCGCTGAGTGGTATCCAACGAAAATTTACCAAACATCAGGCAACTATTCTGCTCTGCCAAAAAGAGGACAAAATCAGAATCAAGTTTTGCCACATCAACGTCTTGGGCAAGGGGAGAGCAGACCTGGACCAGCGTATGGTTTCTCCAAATAATGGGGAATATCAAAATAGCCGCTGTTCCCTCGCGCAGGGCATAGTGACCATCTGCCCCAACTTGGTAATCAAGTTTTGCCTTGTCAAGATAGGCAGCGATTTTGCTCCTCAAAAACGATAAGTTTGCCGAGACATCAGCATGTTCGCTCTTTGTCATCGTATTCTTTGCTTTCTGCTTACGATTTACGTTACGGATAATTTCGCGTTCGGAGTGGTAGCAGCATAGGCTACCAATGCTTGAACCAATCCATCCTCCGTATACGTATCAGCTACAATAGTCGGCTCCAGACCAACATCTTGTGCGCCCTTTGCGGCAATCGGACCAATGCAGGCAATGACTTTTTGCTGCGCTTGGGGGAGTACCTCCTGCCCAATGCGATCAACAAAATAACGAGCAGTTGACCCGCTCGTAAAGGTGATGGCATCTACGCCGTCCTCGCGCAGCAGCCGGGGCATATCCACGCCACCGGTAGCGGGGACGGTGTGGTAGGCGACCACCCGGTCTACGATAGCTCCCGCTTCTTGGAGTTTCTCTTGCAAGATGGGGCGGGCTATATCGGCATTAGCCAGCAACACGCGCTGCCCCTGCATATCCCCCAGGGCTTCGGCTAGGGCTTCCGCCACAAACTTCTTTGGCACAATGGCAGGCTCTGCTTCCAGCACATCATGGCAGGCGGTGGTTGTAGTTGGTCCCACCGCGGCAATCTTGCACGGCACCCCCTTGAGCGTGGGGTGCTGTGGGTCTAGCACCTCAAGCCGGGTTTTTACTGCCTGTATGGTGTTGACGCTGGTGAGCACAAGCCAGTCATAGCCGCCAGACTTTGCCCGTTGCAGGGCTTCGTCTAACGGACGACTATCTACTGGTGGAACGATCATGATCGTTGGATAGGCTATCGGCTCTGCGCCGAGATCACGGAGCCGTTCGGCAAGGCTCCCGGCTTGTTCTTCCGCACGGGTAATGACAATACGCCAACCTTGCAGGGCAGCAGATACCAAATTATCGCTCTTGGTCATGGTATCATGCTCCTTTCGTATCACAAATGCGCCTGTATTTCGTCTAGGATAGGAGCTGCCCCCCGTTCGAGGAGCTCTTCTGCTAGGTCCAGTCCCAGGTCTGCGGCTTCCCTGCGGGTACCCGTCTTTTCGCCACGGATAATCTTTGTGCCGTCGAGTGAGCCTACCAAGCCGCGTAGGGTGATGCTGTCACCTTCGCCACAAACAGCGTGGGCGGCAATAGGCACCTGACACCCACCTTCAAGCCGGCGCAGGAATGCTCGCTCAGCAAAGACTGCTGCCCGACTTTCTGCGTCATCCAACACTGCCACCTTCTCCAACGTGGCTTGGTCTGCAACGCGAGCTTCCAAGATGAGTGCGCCTTGTGCCACAGCAGGTAGCACAACGTCTGTGGAGAGCGGAACGCTAATACGTTCACTCATTCCTAGTCGGGTTAAGCCAGCAGCAGCCAGCGCGATGGCATCAAATTCGCCTTCGTCTAGCTTGCGGAGGCGGGTATCTACGTTGCCGCGCACGTCGAGCACCTCAAGGTCTGGGCGCAGGGCGCGTATCTGGCATGCCCGTCGCAGGCTACTGGTCCCAAGCCGTGCGCCTTTGGGCAACACCGAGAGCGGGTCATCTGGAGACACCCCATCGGCAGATTTACCATCTGGGAGCACCAGGGCATCGCGTGGGTCTACCCGCTTGGGAAAAGCCACGAGAGCTAATTCATCGGGGGTAATAGACGGCAAATCCTTGCCGCTATGTACCGCGAGGTCTATTTCGCCATTGGCGAGGGCGACTTCAATTTCTTTGACAAACAACCCTTTATCACCGACAGCGGAGAGCGCAACATCCAGGATTCTATCCCCTTTGGTGCTAATAATGCGCTCTTCAAGCTGCATATCTGGATAATGGCGACCTAACTCGGCAGCAATAAACCGCGCTTGCACCAGTGCTAACTTACTGCCACGGGTACCGATGACAATTTTTTGGGAAGGCACGAAATCTCTACTCCTTGTCCTGAACATACAGTACTAGCAGCAATCAGCCGGTAGCCTAACAACCAAACGGGTTGCAGGAAATGAGTCGGCGGGAAATGCCGTACAAATTTATGACCGGCTGACTGCTGGCAGCAACAGAAAAAAACCAAAAAAACCGAAAGTATATGGACAAATAAACGGTTGGTTCCCCTTATAAGTTCCAGAGATCACGCAGCATTGCTGCATATCGCTGACCGTCTCCCTCAGCAGCCGCGCTTTTTGTCCGTAGGGTGGGATCGTGGAGTAATTTGTTGACCAGACTGCGGCTAAAGGCTTCAAAGACATATTCTTCTTCAGGAGACAAATTGAGCCGCCGCTTGGCACGCAACAACTCCTCATGTCGGACACGTTCGGCATGCATACGCCATGTCGTCAAGACCGGGAGGGCATCGTAGCTTCGCAGCCACCCACTGAAAGAATCCACTTCTTGGGTGACGATACGTTGCGCTTCGGTGATGGCTGTTCGGCGTTGCTCCAGGGTTTGATTAACCACCTCGTGCAAATCGTCCACGGTGTACAGGTGTGCGCCGGGGACTTCAACCACATCAGGCTCAATGTCGCGTGGTACTGCCAAGTCTATCAGCATCATACCAGCTTTGCAAACAATACCCTCATCAGCCCGTATCTGCATGGCATCTGCTACGTGGGAACGATGGATGACCGTCACAGGCGCAGCAGTGGAGCTAATCACAATGTCCGACTGCGCCATTATCTTGACCAAATCTGCAAAAGGGAAAGCCTGCGCCCCATACCGGTCTGCTAGTTCTTTCCCTCGTTCTAAGGTACGGTTGACCACAAACAACTCACCGGCACCATTTGCCAACAAGTTTTGCGCCGCCAGTTCACTGACAGCACCACTCCCTACCAAGAGCACCCGGCAATCATCCAGGCTGCCCAATCGCCGACGGGCTAATTCTACCCCGGCTTGGGATACGCTCGCTGCACCACTCCCCAACGATGTTTCGTGCCGCACTCGTTTACCCGTTGTAATGGCGTTTCGGAAAAGCCGTGTTAAGATGGCTCCTGCACTACGGACACGCTGAGCAATATCGTAGGCTGTACGTACTTGCCCCTGGATTTGCGCTTCGCCGAGTACCAGCGAACGCAACCCTGCAGAAGTCTCAAACAGATGTGAGACTACCGCGTCACCATAGCGAAAGAAGAGCGACTCGTGAAAGCTCTCCGAAGACAGATTGTGAAATTTTGACAGAAATTCAACGATACCTTGTTCTACTTCTTCTGTACCATTCAACGACACGCCATACAATTCAACTCGGTTGCACGTTGAAAGAATAACCGCCTCTGCGAGCAGTGGCGGCTTTCCATTATTTCGATTGGTGAGCTGCGATAGCGCATTGGGCAGATCTGTTGGACTGAAAGCGAGACACTCTCGTACATCAACCGACGCGGAGGTATGGTCCAAACCGACCATAAACAGTTTCATGACAGAAAACCCCCTGCTGATAAAATCACAGCAAAGTTACCTAAACCTATCTAAATCTACCGCTTGACAAATTTAGCACAATCCATGCCATTTGTCAAAAAAACCCTAAAATTTGCCCTCGTGCCCCTATGTGTTTACCATAATATTACTCCCTCATCCCCTGCCCTTTCCCTACCGCGGGGAGTAGGGGGGCGGCTGCCCCCTCGCC
>CAZLKK010000239.1:0-6497 GCA_964559995.1 uncultured Chloroflexaceae bacterium | reverse complement strand
GTATGAACAGTGGCAGAATATCCTGGGAACGCTGAATAGTTCAGCCGGGGTGATAGCAGAACATCTCTCAGACATGGGGGTATAGCCCCTAACCAACAGAAGGTGCAAAACGAGGGTGAAGCGTGAAGAAGAGCACAACGATACAACGCCGACTATTCCCCCCCCAGGCTCTTCTCACCCTTTCAACTTTAACCATACGCCTGTTTTGCTCTATGAAGTCCTTGACGCATTGCAGCCGGCAGCCGGCAAACGTTATATTGATGGAACAGTGGGCGGCGGGGGACACATGCTCCCCTTGCTGCTCCAAAGTCAACCAGGCGGACATGTGTTGGGTATGGATGCAGATAGTACCGCGTTAGCCGCAGTACAAGCGCGTCTAGCTCCACTGTCCGCTCATCTATCTGCTAACTGTACACTGGTGCAAGGTAATTTTCGCCAACTGGCGAGCTTGGCACAAGTGCATGGGTATCACCAAGTAGATGGTATCTTGCTTGACCTGGGGGTGTCTTCCTATCAACTCGACACACCAGCACGGGGGTTTGCCTTTGCCCACGATGGTCCGCTGGATATGCGGCTCGACCCGACCAGCGGCACAACGGCAGCAGAACTTGTGGCAACGCTCCCTGAGCAAGCGTTAGCGGACATTATCTACCAATATGGCGAAGAACGGTTTTCCCGCCGTATCGCCCGCCGCATCGTAGCGCAGCGTAGCCAACAACCGATAACGACCACCCAACAGCTTGCAGAACTGGTACAAGCGGTGTATGGCGGACGGGGTAGGGCAAAGAGCAAACAGCACAAAGTGATCCATCCAGCAACGCGCACCTTTCAAGCCCTGCGGATTAGCGTCAATGGTGAGTTAGAATCGTTAGAGCAGGTGTTGCCCCAGGCAGTATCGCTCCTACGTCCAGGGGGCAGACTGGCAATTATCAGCTTTCACTCGTTGGAAGATCGCATCGTCAAATGGTTCTTTCGCAACCAGTCGGGCTATGGGGGCAGCGAAGCCCCAGAAGGGCCAAAAACCCTGCGTATCATCACCAAAAAGCCGATTATGGCGGGAGATGATGAACGAGCAACCAACCCACGTAGTCGGAGCGCACGGCTCAGGGTAGCCGAACGAACAGAGGAAGCAGGAGAACGTCTATGGCTGTAATTGGAAACAAATTTGTTAGCCCACGTCGCCGCTTGACGCTGTATCGCCGCAAGATGCAGCAAACAAGCGTCAAAAGCTCGTACTTCGTGCATATCGTGATTCTGCTCTGTTTGATGAGCCTGCTGACGCTTGGACAGATCGGCGTAGTCGCAACAAAAGGCTATGCCGTCTCTGCGCTCCAAACGGAAAAAACCGAACTCCTGCGGTTGCGCGACCAGCTAGAAGTGCGCTATGCTACGGCACAGTCGCTTGAACACATCCGCAAGCGGGCAGAGCTCATTGGGCTACGACCAATTACGCCAGACCAGATCGAATACATGACTATTGTTCATGAGCAATTGGCTACAGAGCCAGCGAGTAATACATCGAGCAGTACGGCATCACAGCAACCAGTACCCAACAACCCAATACCCAATAAGCAACCACCAACCGACCCATAGGTTTGGAGTTATGGCACCTGTTCAGGGAAGAAGACGGACAACAACAACGGTAACATCAAAGCCGATTAAGACAGGCAACGCAGCCTACCGGGTTTCCATTCCATATTGGCGTATCTCCGCCATGATGGTCATTTCGCTGCTTATCATTGGGCGCATTGTGCTGCGCTTGGGTGATCTGCAAATTGTGCAACATAGCCAACTGCAAGCGATGGCACGCGGCGAGATAAACAAACAGATGACGCTGCAACCAGACCGCGGTATTATTACGGACAGCAAAGGCAATATCTTAGCCATGGATGTGGAACGCCAGAGTCTCTGGATTAACCCATCACAAATAGCCGCCGAACGTGCTACCAGTCTTGCTATCACCCTGGCAACGCTGATGGACGAGGATGTCCAGCGTATTCTCTACTCTTTCTCGCAGCAGGACAAGCAATGGGTGCGGGTAGCCCGTTGGCTTGCGCCGGAAGTTGCCGAGCAGGTCGGTTCGCTCAATGAGCCAGGGTTGTACCTGGTGTATGAACCGCGCCGCATCTACCCCCAAAAAGACTTTGCCTCCCATGTGATAGGTGGTGTCAATGATAATGGCGATGGTATCAGTGGCGTAGAGAGCTACTACAATGAGCAACTCAAGGGCATCACTGGCACGCTCCAAGCGGAGTTTGATAGCCAGCACAACCCCATTGCCATTGCTCCCCAACAGCGCACTCCCCCTCAACCCGGCGGTAATCTCCAATTGACCATAGACCCCGTGGTACAGCATATTGCTGAAACGGAGCTTGAGAAGGGGGTGAGGGAGCATCAGGCTGAGAGTGGCGTGGTTATTGTGCTGGAGCCGAGCACCGGTGCCATCCGAGGGTTAGCTGCCGTGCCAACGTTTGACCCCAACCGTTACGGCGATTACCCCTCCGATACCTACGGACGCAACCCTGCCGTGAGCAACCTCTATGAACCAGGGAGCACTTTTAAGATTGTTACGGCAGCGATTGGCATGCAGACCCGGGCGTTTACCGCGGAAACCAAAGTGAGCGACCCAGGCGTGATCAATCGGTTTGATGTGCGTATTCATAATTGGAACTCGCTTGGTAATGGGATGATAGACCCTGGGCAAATGCTCTACTATTCTAGCAATGTGGGGGCAGTCCAGTTCAATGAGATGACTGGTGCCGACAAATTCTACCCGATGGTGCGCGATTTTGGTTTTGGCAAAACGACCGGCGTAGATATAGGGGGCGAGGAGGCTGGCATTGTGCATGACCCTGCTGCCCCTACCTACAACGAGATATTGCTGCGGAGCAATGCCTACGGGCAGGGCATCGCGGTTACGCCGCTCCAAATGGTACAGGCGGCGGCGGTTATTGCCAATGATGGGGTGATGATGCAGCCCTATATGGTGCAACGGCGGTGTTGGCGCAGTGAGGAAGCCCCCGCTAGTATCGTTGCCCAAGCCGAAGCTGCACCCGCCACTGCCGCCACGCCTATTGGTGGCGAGCAGACCGACCAGGTGTGTGAAACGATAGCCCCAACACCCGTTGGGCAGGTGGTTGAGCAAGGGGTAGCCTGGACCATTCGCCGCATGCTGGTTCACTCTGCCAACCACTATGCCCCGATTGTCTGGGGCGGCTATGCGGACAAGTGGCTTGTCCCTGGCTATGAGGTATGCGCTAAGACTGGCACGGCTTCTATCCCATTGCCAGAAGGGGGGTATGATTCACAGCACGTCATTGGTTCGGTGCTAGGGTTTGCCCCAGCAGAAGATGCCCGCTATGTCGTGTTGGTCAAGATAGATCGCCCAAAGAAGGATGCTTGGGGCTTGGCAACATCAGTGCCAGTCTTTTATGAGATTGTGCGCCAACTGATGCAGTATGAGCAGATACCGCCCAACCCTGAACTGTATAGTGCCGGGCAGATGTAAGGGGCAAAACCGGTATATGCTCCCATGTGTGCGACAAGTCGTATTATTGGAAAATCGTGTTTTGTGCTACAATGCCGTTCAACACATGGGAGCATAGCAGTAACTAGGGGCTATGTTCAGGGTGAGGTATGAGTAGATACGCTAGGCTATGATGATCATGATGATCATGATTACGTGGAGGACGGATTGCTAGATTTGGCGCATATCCTGCTTGGCACACAACATCCAGCACAACAGTTGTTGCCAAGCATGTCGCCCGAATGGAAAACGCTCTCGTTTCCAGAGACTGTTACCGATTCACGGGAGACGGGACCAGGAACACTGTTTATTGCCCTGGCTGGCGAACGGACAAATGGGCACGAATATCTCAGAGACGTAGCAGCACGAGGAGCGCGAGGCGCACTGGTAGACCAAGCCGAAATAGCAGCGCGTCAAGCCCAGACCAAAGAAATCCAACGACCTATTGTCGTATTCAATGCAAGCAAGGCAGCATGCCCCCTTGCTTGGGAGCACATCAACCAGCGTTGTTCTCCCGATCCAGAAATATTTATCTTGATAGCGGTGCCAAACACCCTGCAAGCATTGCAACAACTCGCCCGCTATCATCGCTCCCGGTACACCCCAACCGTTGTTGGCATTACCGGTAGCGTTGGTAAGACCTCGACAAAAGAGGTCACGGCGGCGGTAATCAGTCGCCGGTATTGCACCTTAAAAAGTAAAAAGAGTCACAATAGTGAGGTAACAGTGCCAACAACCCTGCTGCGCTTAACCGCCGCTCACGAGGCGGCGGTGGTGGAGCTAGGGATGTGGGCACCGGGCGAGCTCCGCTTGCTGGCGAGCTTTGCCCAACCTCACATCGGCATTGTTACCAATGTGGGACATTCTCACCTTGAGCGTATGGGCAGCATTGAAGCGATAGCCAACGCTAAAGCTGAATTGGTCGAAGCCCTGCCGCCTGATGGGATCGCCATCCTCAACGCCGATGATGCGCGGGTTACGGCTATGGCTGACCGCACCCAAGCACGGGTTGTCCGCTATGGACTGCACCCTGATGCTGATGTGCGAGCAGACAGCATAGCGAGCATGGGCATTGAGGGGACGCGGTTTCGTATGGTCTACCAAGACGAAGCCCACTGGGTGCATATCCGCCTTGCCGGTGAACACCACATCTCCAACGTGCTCGCTGCAACCGCATCAGCGGTTATGATGGGGGTAGCGTGGGATGACATACTAGCAGGGGTACAGGATGCAACGATACCCAGTCGACTCCAGATTGTGCGTCCTGGCACCAACGGCATCCCCTATACCGTCATAGATGACTCCTACAATGCCTCGCCAGCTTCTGCCCAATCTGCCCTTGCCTTGCTTGGTACATGTCCAGGAAGACATGTTGCCATCCTCGGTGATATGCTAGAGCTTGGCAGTTTCGCAGAAGAGGGACACCGCATGGTCGGGCGGTTGGCGGCTAGGGTAGCCCATATCCTTGTCTGTATTGGTCCCCAGGCTCGCTGGATAGCCGCAGCAGCCCAAGCCTTTGGGATGTCCAGTAGCCAGATTCTGGTACTAGAGCGCAGCAGTGACGCAGTACCGGTAGTGCTTGCCCTCGTAGAAGCAAACGACACCATCCTTGTTAAAGGGTCACGGGGAATGGCAATGGAGCAAATTGTTACCGCACTCATCACTCGCCAATGAAGCCCAGCGGTGGTACAATTGCGTTACCTTCCCGAAACGATTACAATAGTACGACATATGACTATCCAGCATGCAAGAACCATGTTTTTCTAAGGGGGTTTTTTTGTGAATATCCTGCGCGGTGTGTTGATCCATGATGTATCACGCGCTCTCGTATTGGCAGCAGCAGCCTTTTTGCTGATGCTTATGGCTGAGGGATGGTGGATTAAACTCGCCCACAAGTATAAAATTGGGAAACAAATTCGCGTTGATGGTCCAGAAAGCCATATGACCAAAATGGGGACACCCACAATGGGCGGCATTATGATTATTGGCACGATTGTGGTGTTGACCATCTTGTTTAATCTCGTAGATCGTTGGTCTATGCTGCTCCCGATTGGCATATTACTAGCTTTTGCTACCCTGGGCGGCATTGACGACTGGATGACGCTTACCAAATCAAAATCAGAAACGTATGGATTTACCGTTAAAAACAAATTTTGGCTGATGGTCGCTATTGGGTTTATTGCCAGCTTGATTATGTATCTGCCATCTCCCTATGGGCTTGGACACTCTGGACTTGTACGTATCCCCTTTGTTGGTATTTTCGATATTGGGTTTCTCTTTATTCCGTTAGCTACCTTTCTGATTGTCGGCACAGCAAACGCCGTCAACCTGACCGATGGGCTAGATAGTTTGGCAGGGTGGAACCTCACCCTCTCCTTTACCGCCTTTGGCGTGATGACTTTTTTGTCAGAGCCGCGCTTAACCAACCTGATGGTCTTTAGCTTTACGGTAGCAGCATCATGTGCTGCCTTTCTCTGGTACAATGCCTACCCCGCCCAGGTCTTTATGGGGGACACTGGTTCGTTAGCCCTCGGTGCGGTGTTGGCTGTGGTGTCGCTCCAGTCGCAACAATGGATACTCCTCCCGATTGTGGGGATTATCTTTGTGCTTGAAGCGGTCTCGGTGATTCTTCAGACCAGTTATTTCAAGTGGACGAGGTATCGCTTTGGGGAGGGACGGCGCATCTTTATGATGGCTCCCTTACATCACCACTTTGAGCGTATCGGGTGGAGCGAAACCCAAGTAACGCAACGTTTTACCCTGATAGGGGCGATAGCGGCGATTATTGGTATTTCTATGGCGTTGACCTTTGCGGCAAACGGGGGTACGTCTGATGTGCCGATAACGAATGTCTTACCTGGGTTACTTGCAGGAGATTTTTAGCACCATCACCCGTGTAGGGGCGCACGGCGGTGCGCCCAATGTGGCGTGTAGGGGCGCACGGCGGTGCGCCCAATGTGGCGTGTAGGGG
>CAZLKK010000238.1:4337-6508 GCA_964559995.1 uncultured Chloroflexaceae bacterium | reverse complement strand
CTCCCCCTCGCCCTGGGATGGGAGCGGGGGCAGGGGGGAGCGGGAGCAAAAAGGAGCTATAATCTTTATCATTATCTCAGCATACATAGTAAAAAGGTGGTCAATCTGGGTTATTTCCCCCAAAATACGTTCGACAATCTGCTCACCCCACACGATACAATCTCCCACGCGCCTTCAAGGACTCGACAAACGGGTCTCCGGGCGTATCTAAATCCACCAAATCTACAAGAGTATCAATCTCCATATACAATCTACTGTACAAGGAAAAAAACTGTCCCTTTGGACAACCTTCTACAGCAATGTCTAAATCGGATTCAGGTGTCCTAGTTCCTTGTACTGCTGAACCAAACAAAAATATCGCTGTACACCCACCACTCTTCAGTATAGCAATAGCATGGTCAAGGTCTTGGGCTAGTGGGTAACTCTCTTTGTTTTTCATATATCCACCTCACTGCATTACCTATCTATACCATCCTGCTCACCCGCTCCCCCGCTCCCCTATCCCCTGTGGTTGTATGCTGGTGTAGGGGCGCACGGCGGTGCGCCCAATGTGGCGGCTCCCCCCCGTCCTGGATGGGAGCGGGGGCAGGGGTGAGAGGGTGTGTGCATTACTCAGTTCCATTTGTCGCTCCAACGCCTTGCAACGCGATGACGTTGATACTAGAGACGCGATAGATCGGTTTGCCTGGTTTTTCCGTGGTGATAAACTCTTCTGCGCCTGTGGCTATCGCTGCTGCGATATGCAGGGCATCTATAGCAGACAACCCATGCTCTTGGGCTATCCGATAGGCTGATTGGGTTCGTTTCACCCGTTCCCCGATTCTAAGCCACCTCTGCGGTCAGCTACTTCCTGCTGTATCTCCTCCCAATCTAACAATGGGGTGCCAGACACAATGAGCCGAGCACGGGTCTCAACAAGTTTTTTACCGAGAACGGTGACAGGGTTCAGGAGTTGGGTCTGTCGCTGGATTTCCGCTTCCAGTTCGGTGAGTTCATCCTGTTCCCTCACGCCATACCGATCTAGAAGCTGGATAAACGCATCTCGCGTCATGCCAAGAATCTGCGCTGCCCGATGGGAAGCAATACGCTGTTCTGCATACAGGCGAACCAACAAAGCCTCGCGTGCCAGTCTCTCCAACAACGTTTGGCTATATCCTGGCAACACCAGCACATCATCTGGAAATTCTATCTGAAGGGTTGTCATGCGATTATTCTTCTTATTATAGGCGACATCCGTAGTTGGTATTGTACCGTATGATACCAATTTGTGATCACTATGGCAAGAAACCGGGGCAATAGCAACGTCTAGGCAGCCCCTCTTCCCCCATCCTTACAAGGGTAGACCACAGACTGGCTCACCTATGGTAAGCATTTGCCCGGTAGACCTACCCTTGAAAGATTCCCGCTCGTTGACACTCGCGGCTCGTTTTTTGGGAGCGGGGAACACCATCGCTCTCCCCCCGGCTCAACCTTCCGTTTGCTCTGTTGCCTCGCTCTCCTCCTCCGTTGGGGCAGGCACCTCGACCAGTTCCAGCAACGCCACCGGGAACGAAGCGAAAACATCTGCCAACTTCAAGCCCGGCTTATCCTGATAGCGGGAAACGGTAAACACCTCCCCCGTGAAGTGGTGGCGGTAGCGATGTCCACTATCCGCCTCTGTTAGGGTGAGCCAGCTATCCCCCCATACCTCAGCATCCATTGGCGTATGCACCGCCTCGTCCGTCAACCCCACGGGAAGGCGTGGCACGACTACCAAAAACTCCTCGTCCTCGCCATACCTTCGGGCAAAAGCACACACATGATCCTTGCCCTTGCCGCTTGCCTCTAGTGACGCATAGCTGCCGTGGTCAAAGAGATCAGCATGGGTGCGGCGGAACGACAACGTGCGATATAGCAGATACAGCTTGATACGCCCATCGTAGCTCTGTTGGATGAGTTCATTCGTCAGATGGGTGAGATCATCGCCGTGGCTCGTAATGCGCTGTTTCATCTCATCGAGCATCCCAATGCGCTGTTGGTAGTCTACCGGGCGGCGATTGTCGGGGTCTACCAGGCTAAGGTTCCAGAGCTCTGTTCCCTGGTAGATGTCTGGCACCCCCGGCGAGGTCAGTTTGAGCAACAGCTGCGCCAGCGAATTGTAGTGTCCATACCACGCCACTTGCTCAACCAAC
>CAZLKK010000238.1:0-4327 GCA_964559995.1 uncultured Chloroflexaceae bacterium | reverse complement strand
AAGGATACGATAGACAAACTCCCGAACCGCCGTATCATACCCCTGGTTTGGCTGTACCCAACTGGTATACACCTTCGCCTCTTTGGTCGCCTTGTGCATATAGGCTGCCACGCGCTCACGAAAGTCATCCCACGCTGGCGAGGCTTCTGGCGCGAGCAGCGGGAAGGTGTGCGCTGTTGGGTCATGCCCTTCTCCTGATGCAGCAAGGGGCCAAGCCCCAATGAGCGTTTGGTAGAGCAGGTATTCATCGTTCGAGTCTGGTGCTGGCATAGGCTTACTATCGCGGTCTTCTTCAATCGTCTTGCACGCCGCATTGGTCTTGCTCCAACGTTCAAGCGCATCTTTCCACGTTTCTGGCATCTCCGACAGCACGTTGATGCGGGCGCGTACATCTTCGCTGCGCTTGGTATCGTGCGTCGAGGGGGAGAGCATCGTATGGGGCCAAAACCGCTGGTTTTCCAGGTTGCGCTCGTGGAAGTCTAGGACATTGCTGCCAAAGTGCGAGGGGTGTCCGCCAACCTCATTGAGCGACACCAGCCGGTTGTAGACGTAGAAGGTCGTATCCTCAACCCCCTTTGCCATCACCGGTCCCGTCACCTGCTGGAACTTCATTACCCATTGCAACAGCGGCTCGCGGTCATCGGTGCGGAAATCTGGCACATTCTGCATCAGCAACGTTTCTTTGATAAAGTCAAACACCGCCTCCGCAGTGCGCGGGTTTTGCCGCTTGGCTTCTGCTACTGCCGCCTCTATGTACTGCCGATCACGCGCCAACACCATCTCGGTATTGGTAATGTAGGTGCGATAGACTGACAAGGACGAAATGACCTCACGGATGGCGAAGGTCAGCATATTGAGCGTAAAGTCCCGGTAGCGGCGGTTGCGCTCTGCGATACGTTCAAGCTGATGACTAAGTGCGTAGATTTCGCTGTCCATAGAGACCAGCATTATCAGCTTCTTGTTGCTTCGCACCATATCCTGGAAAGCCGTGTGGATATTGGAGAAATGGCGATATATCCGCTCAAAGCTATTGCCATTATAGCCATTGACAAATACGCCATTGACGACTGCCAAGAAGTCATAGCCCGTTGTGCCATGCACCACCCAGTTTTGCGGCAGCGGCTCATCCTCGCTGAGAATCTTCTCCGCAACCACATACAGCGGGTAAGAAAGTAACCCCTCTTGTTTGCGTCCGCCCTCCACCTGCAACCGCTCGGTCATCCAGCCCTGCCAGCGTGCCGATATGCGCTCCCACAGCGTCTCATCATCGGGGACGTTGGCACGGGTCTGCACCATACGGCTACGCACCTGATGAAACAGGTAGCCCTTTTGCAGTTGGTGGAAGTATGACGATGGGTCATAGAGTCCGTCAATGTGATCAATACGTAACCCACTTATCTTGTTTTCCGTGAGCAGTTGGAAAATAAGCTCATGGGTATCATTGAAGACCTGCTGGTCTTCGGTGCGTATGGCTGCCAAATCGTTGATGTCAAAGAAGCGGCGATAGTTGATTTCCTCTGCTGCCACCCGCCAGAACGCCAAACGGTAGGACTGGTCGTTGACCAACTCGTCGAGCAGGTCAAAGCTGCGGGGGTCGCCCACCTTGCCATTGAACGCCTGCACCGCCCCATCTATCGCTTCATGTATTGTGTTGCACTCCTGATACAGCGCATCAATACGCCGCTTAATTACCTCTTTTTCCCGGTTGCGCTCAATCAGCTTTTCTGGCTCAAGTTCAGTACGTGGCGGCAGGTAGCTAATCGCCGTCAAGATACTTTGGTATTCAAGCAAATGCTCATCCTCAGCCTCTAGGGTATCTTGGAGCATCTCCAGGGGATAGGTGAGGATGAGGCTATAGGTGCCGGGGGCTACGGGGAAAACGTGGTCCCAGTAGTGGATGTAAAATGCGCCATCTCCATAAACCAGTTTGAGCTCGCCATTCTCCAAGATGCGCCCATACTGATCGCCCAGAATAGGCAGCAACACCTTGTTGGCAAGTTCTGGCTTGACGGGGTGCCACTCAATGTCAAAGTAGGATGCATAGGCAGAGCTAGGCCCATTCTCCAACACATCCATCCACCACTGATTGCACACATCACCAATGCCCATATGGTTTGGCACGATGTCTACAATGCTGTTCATCCCATGCTTGTGCAGTTCTTCACTGAAGGCTTGAAACATCTCTTCTCCCCCAAGCACCGGGTTGATCTTGGAATGGTCGCAGACATCATAGCCGTGGCTGCTGCCAGCGCGTGCCTGGAAGATAGGTGAGGTATAGCAGTGGCTAATGCCCAAGTTGTGCAGATAGCCGACCAAATCTTTGGCATGGGAAAAGGTAAAATCGGGGTTCAACTGGAAGCGATAGGTTGCCAGCGGTACGCGGCTCTGCTCCAGTATCTCCTTCGTGATAGAAGCCACAGTTGGCGTGGTACTGAAATCGTGCATTTCTGTCACCCGTAGTCCGAGTTTATCACCCAGAGTAATAAATTGTTCTGTCCACGCGATAGCATCCTCTTCGCCTTCGTCGGCACGTTCCTGCATATCGGTATAGACAGCCCGGATAATCTCGTAGTAGGTATTCTGAATTTTCCAGAGGTCTACATCAAACGGCATGCGGCGAACAACCTCAACCAGCGCGTCAAGGTTTTGGATAAGCTCAAGGTTTTCTGACTCTTCAAGCAACTGACGCGAGATGCTGTCCATCGTCTGGTCAAGCGTGTAGATAAACTCTTCGGTATCTAGCTCGATATGCCACATCCGCACCCGCTCCAGGATAGAGTCTATCGCTTCGGGGTCGGGGCGGGTCTCCGCCACGGCATGGCGCAGGTCGCTATTCAGCACAAACTCTGCTGCCGCATGCAACGTCCGGGGGAGGGGCGTTTGTAGCGAGGTGAGCAGATACATCAGCGACACCCGCCGCTCATACAGTTGGCGATAGATGCTCTCGTCATCGTCAAGCGTAGACTGGAGCGTCATATCGAGGAAAGATCGTTGCTCATCACGGAAGAGGGACTGGATAGAATAGCCTAGCCCCCCAAAATAGCCGTCAAGCAAGCGGACTACCTCGGCAATATCCGCCCGTTCGGTGGCATCCTGCACCTGTTCAACCATCCGTTTGTAGCTCGTTTCGTCGACAAATTCTTGCACCCCTACGTTGAGGTTATTGTCGCCAAAGTGCAACACGGCAAAGCAAAACATCTGCGTCTCATAGGTGATGCGCGAGGTAATGCGGGCATAGCCGAGTACCACCTTTGACACGCCTGGCTCAAAGCGATGGTAGTCTTGCTGGTCTACATAGTAGCAATAGATGTCGTGTGTGCCAGACTGGGTAAAGTAGCGTTCAAACAGCGAGGTAACGGCATAGTGCGCCCCGACCCGCACGAGGTCTACCTCGGCTGGTCGCACCCACTTTTCAAAGATAGTACGCCCATCGCGGTGTTCAGCCAAGTTGCTCTTGGCTTGCTCTAGCCTATCCAAAAAGCCCTGTTCAAGATCGGCTACATCATCATCAAACAAAGTTCGGGCAAGGTGAATAACTCGCCCGGCATATTTGAGGATTTGCACCGTCTCAATACCGGAAATGTCGTCAAAGAACCACCCACAACTGGTATACATCAGCAGCAATTGCCGCTGGAGTTCTAGCAGTTTGAGCACCTCTACCTGCTGGTCATCGTCTAGCGCATGCGTGGCGTGGCGTGAGAGAAACGCCTGGAGATTCTCTGGTGAGCGGTCTAGTATCAGGTTGATGTAATCATCCCGCACATCCCACGGCTCATAGAGCAACTCAGCGGCGCGTAATGCAAAGCGTGGCTCCATCGTATCGCGCAGCCAGTCCAGGGCAGAACGCAGCGGGGATCGCCATGCTTGGTTCCAATACCCAAACTTGCCAGAATTGCAGCCGCAATCACGATACCATCGTTCAACACCATGAATACAACTCCATGAGGTGCGCTCGATGATCTCCACTTCCCACGTTGGTGGGTGGTATTCGAGAAACTCGCCATAGTTGGTCAAGCGGGCGATGTTGTTGGTCTCGATGTGCTGGAGAGCATAGGCAAGTGCCATATCGCCGTAGTCGTGATGATGTCCGTAGCTCTCCCCATCGGTAGCAATGTGTACCAACTGTGGGTGATGGCGTTCATCATTGAATCCCCCCATCAACCGATTGACAAACCGCTCCCCACTTGACAACAACCGCTCAAAGGCAACAGCTTGGGCTATGGGATCATCGTAGAAGAAGAGCACAATACTGCGCCCGGATGGGAGATGCTGGATATAGGGCATGGTCGGGTCTATGCGTCCGCCTGTGACATCGTGCCACTGGTCA
>CAZLKK010000237.1:0-6537 GCA_964559995.1 uncultured Chloroflexaceae bacterium | reverse complement strand
TCTCTTGGCGGGTCGGGTCGCTCCCCTGGCGGATTTGGGGGGTTGGGTCGCGGAAACGGGCGTTTCCGTCATCGGGGTCTGGGGAAATGCCCCCAGAGCACTAGGGGCAGTCGGCGGGTATCTGGTCGCTCCACTGTGGTGTCTGTCTGCGACCACAGCAGGGATGTTGGCGACACGAGCGGGTATCGGGTGCGCGGGTCGCGGACACGCCCGTCTCCGGGCTACCCCCACAGGAGACAGCGCACGAGTTAAGACTTGGTTTGGGAACTTAGTAAGTTCCCAACACCAGTCTTAGACTTTCCCCACCCTAGCGGGGGTCGTGATAGGTCTGGGGTCGCTCTTGACAGGGCTGTGGTATCACCGGCGGGGCTGTTGGGGCAGTCGGTGGCGTTGTTTCCGATCATCAACTGACAGGTCGTGGGTTATGTGTCATTGTCTCATACTCTACGTATACACCCGTATTTGGTATAAGACCCTCGAAGGTTTGAGGGTCTTGTCGCATGGACTCTTTGATTTTTTGGTCAATAGGGGGATAGATACCCGATAGTTTCCCGAATAGCATGGCGTTACCCCTCACCGTCCTCGCCGTCCCATTGACGATCCCCTAGATACCCGCCGAGCAAGTCATCTTTGCGCTTGGGGGTATCAAGCGATAACCTGCCAGCTTGGTACTCTTGGTACAGATAGTCACCACGCTTGTACGCTTTGCTGCTCCCACGGGTGCAGTCCCAAGCTATCTCGATACTCTTGGCTTTACCAGTCCCATCAGCTATCAATGCAACAACCTGCCGAGTCCGTTCTATCTCCTCGTTAGTCGCTTTTGGTGTGCTATTTTCGTTCGTGCTATCGCCTTGTCCACTTTCACCCTTAGACTTTTCTTTCCCATTCGCAAGCCCTAAAACGCTAGACCATTCTCCCCTGTTCTTAGAACGTTCTGGATGTTGTTCTGTACCCAAGAGCAGGTTGTTCAGTAGGTTTTGCTTGTCCTGTTCTGTCAATACTGTAGACGATGCAACCCCGCGCAAGTCAAGCGCATAATCCTTTTGCTGATTGACATTGACGGCAAAAGCCAGGGCGGGTATGTCGCCATGCTCTGTGGGTATCAATGGTATCTCCATAGTTCCGGGGAATCGTTGGGTTGCAAAGCTGCCGGTGTACACAATCCAGTCAAAGCTATTGAGAAACGCATCCTTATCTCCCTTGCACCCTAGAGAGCTAACGGTATCGTTGTGACTAGCAGCAAACACGCACAGCCTTACCTTGCGCCCCTCGGTGATCACCGATGTGAACACCCCGCCAGCCCCATCAACCTTTTGGGAGATACTGCGCCACTCATCCCCACAAACCGTAAACCTATGGAATTGACGCTTGCCTTTTGCCATTTCCCGATACCGTGCAGACAAACTTTTTTCCACATCCCCCAAGAACGTTGCAATAGACTCATAATCCCGTCCTGCCCCTACTACCTTAGCACCCTGCCATGCACCAGGTGAATGATGCGGATCGATGACAACCGTAGTACCCTCGCGCAGCCCAACGAGGGCATCGAGGAGCGTAGACTTACCGCTACCTTTGTTGCCAACGAGGAGGATATTGTCGCCACGGGCTATGGCTTCAATGGTGACGGTAGGGAGAGCGGGAGTCTTGCTTTTGGATGCAAAGCGAGGAGCGGGGGATGGTAAGCCCCGCTCCTCCCCCACTGGTAATGCCCGTTGCACCGCTGGTAAGACAATCCGTTGGGCTTTATCAGCAATCCATTGACGGACACTTGGCGACCTGCGAATGTACCACTGTCCAACAACCAGTGGGATAGCGACAGGGTACATTGCCGCCCCGCAAACTGCTAAGAAATCCCACAAATCAAATGGGATAATCGTTTCCTCATCCATTGGCTAACCTCGCTCGCTTCAATTGCTCCTCATTGACAAATACCTTCATGACCAACACTGCTACCAACACCAAACAGAGAACGAACAACAACTCCGCCAGAAGTGTTGCGAATAGCAAAAAAGGGATATGCCCAATGTGCCATAGCGCAACCCCCACGATGCCGTAACCTTCAAATGCCGGCTTGTAAGCCAGCATGATAGCTGCCACGCGGGGGTAGTCTGTGATTGCGTCAACCAATATAAAGCCAAAAACGAGAAATGCGACTGCTGGCACCCGCTCCGCGATGCGCGGCATAAACAATTCCACAACCGTTGGCATAGTCGTGATTACGACTGCAAACCACGCCACCTGCGCCGCTATAGCTGTGGGTAAGCTGGGGGCAACCTCAAGGATGAGCGGCTCGGCGTAATCGTGGGTCGCGCTAACATCCAAATACCAAACCAGCGGCAACAACCCACATGCCAGTAGCGTTAAGCCTATCGCCATGATCGCTGCCACACCCCCGCTAATACCCCGCACTGCCAACAATGCGCGTTGAATATTCGTGCTCAGGTCTATCATCTGCAAAAATCCTCGATTCATAGTCACTCTCCTTTGCCAACATGCCCGTTGGCATTGCCAACGGCAGCTATGACTTCCATTGTTCCGATGTCCTCATCCTCGTGATGACCATTGCCATTCCCGTTGGTACCATTCCCGTTGGGTGATTCAGTGGACTTGCAATGTCTACAGTACCCGTGGCTCACCGCGCTGGCTTTGGCTTGTTTGTTGGGTAGCTCTATACCGCAATGTGGACACTGATATGCCAAGTCCTCTTTGGCATCTCTTGGCATCATTGCCCCCTCGATCTTGGCAAGCCGTTGTTCCCATTGTTCAAGCCAAGACTCCGTTGGCATTGCCATAGCAGGCTCTTGGCTTGCCATAGGTTCGCTTGGCACATCTTGGTGCCTTACCGCTAGGTGTTGGGCGTAGACAAAAGTCGTAACCGGAAAGGCAGCATGCAGCCAAGCTCCAAACGGGAACACGCCATAGATGTCTAGCGCGACCAGGGCTGAAAAGGTCGCGGCACTAGCAGCGGTGAGCATTCCATAGATGCTTTCTCGACCCTCGCGCCGTCCCATCGTGGTAGTCACCACAACCAGGTCAAGCGCAACGGCAGCCGCCACAGCGAACAGCGTTGTTACCCACGGCATGACCTCTTGTACCAGCAGGGGGAGGTCATCAGCAGCGTACCAACGAAAGACTATCAAAGCCTGGGCAGCCATCAGTAGGGCTAATGGTAGCTTTTCCCATAGTTGTAGTTTGTCTGTTGTGTTGTTCATACGACAATCTCCCCTATGCACTCGCGGATAAACTGTTCTACGAACTCGTCAAACTGGATGATCTGCCGTGTGCGCTTGCAATAGCTTTGCCAAAGCAAGTACAGGTTGTTGCACTCTTCTTGCGTTACGGTTATGGTGAACGTTGTTACGGTTGCGGTATCTAAGCTATACATCTTCAATCTCCCTTATCACCACGGAGAACGTGGTGATGGTGACTTTTTGTCTTTGGTATGCCATAAAAATGCATTTTCCTTTCTAATGGTACAATGAAGATATGCTGTGTAGGGTTTCCCCTACGCGCAGCGGAAGCCAGCGTTAGTGCGAGGGTTTCAATCAGGCAGCTAACGCTGGCATATCGTTCCCCGATGTTTCCAATTCCAACAAGTCTTCCAAACCACACCCAAAGTAAGCACATAGGTTTTCTATGTGTTCAGGGTTGATTGCCTTTGGTTCTCCTTTATAGAACATGCGTATGGTATGCAATGGAACACCTGTCTCAGAGGCGATAGTACGCAAACTAATGTTGCGCTTTTCGTCCTGTTCTTTCATTGCTAATAGCACTCTGAAGTTTACTTTCATCACGTTTATCCTGTCGCTAAAACTTATATGCCTAAGTGTACCATTGATACTGTAAGCTGTCAATACTTTGTTGCAATAATCATCATAATGTGCTTGACAACGCAACAAAGCATGCTATAATACAGAGGTAAGGCAAAAAGCAAAAGGCGAGGGTGTACTGACACACCCCCGCCCCTAGTCACAGATATTGGAGTTAATTCTAATGACACACTCATTATATCACGTAAGCCTAGACCCCCAAGTCTTGGCATTATCCAGCGGTATCAATGGCGGCACCCCCGCTCGCAACCGAGCTATCACCAAAGCAGCCGCTTGGCTCGCGCAACAAGACACCATCACCATTGATAGTGAGGGCAACCTGTACATCCCTAGCGCAACCCACGGGCGTAGCTACAAAGTGAATGGCACCTGTCAATGCACGGCAGCGCACTACGGTAACTTCTGTTGGCACCAAGCTGTCAAGCAGATAGTTGACTTTTATCGCGAGTGCTTAGAACTGGCAGCACACACAGCTTGGGTTGACGCTTGGTACTCTGAAAAGAGCCGCCCAGCGGTATCAGCACAGCACCGCCGGCGATACGATGAGCTAATGGCTTACCTAGCACAATGGGACATCCCCCGACGACGGCAGGCGGCGGCGTAGGACAAGCAGAGCGGGGCAGGGCATAGCGACCCTGCCCCATTTGATTAAGGAGCGCACAATGAACAAACGTAAGCGACAAGTCACAGCGCAAATGTTTCCTGCCCGTGAGTACCAGATAGGTGTGCTACGCCCCCTACGGGCAACGAGCCTCGCGGGACTCCCGCTCTTCGATACCCCCAAGCCAACAGCGAAAACAACGCACAAGCAAGGAGATTTCTATGATTTATCACAGCATGACAACGAACACCCTGCGCCTGCTGCTGCTCCAACGCGCAGCGCATCCCCCACTGGCAGGGGAGCTACAATGCCGCCCGTGGCGGTTCAGGCGGACGGTGATGGTGCAGGTGGCGCAGGCAGCAGACACCATAGCCGCAGGTATTGACAGCAACGATTGGACATTGATTTTAGCTGGTAGAGAGCAACTAAGGAGAGCACTGGTATGAGCGACCACACAGAGCTACAAGAGCGCAAGTCCGTCACCGTCCAGGTTGAGGGCATAGCACAAGGGTACAACGTCACCATCAGCTTTGAATTAGCAGACTTACGGGCTTTGCCCAACGCCTTGAACAGACTCCGCGGCTATGGTGTGGAGCCAAGCGGCAGGCACGAGTGGAACTACACGCCCGACGGTCTTCCTCTTTGCCCTAAACACGGCGTACCGATGCAGAAACGTGAGAAACAGGGTGATACGTGGTATAGCCACAAGGTTATGGGGGAAGACGGCAGGGAATATTACTGCCGTGGGTATCCAACGGGCAAAGATGATGATGGTTTCATTGTCTAATTGCCAAAAAACTTGGGGTATTCACGAGTATACATAACTAAGGGTAGCACGTATCATTTTATTTGTCAATATGATGGTTTCATTGTCTAATTGCCAAAAACTTGGAGTATTTCACGAATACACATAACTAAGAGTAGTACGTATCATTTTATTTGTCAATAGATACTTGGGGTATTCACGAGTATTCATAAATTAGCCTGAGAAAAACGCGATTATACCATAATGTTTTGTGGTATAATGAATGGTAGTGAGATAAAAAAAGCCCCCTGCGGGGGGGCGGTAGGGGGAGCGAGAACTTCCCAAAACTTTGATATGAACTATGACCAGTATACCACAGATAACGAATACAAGTTACCACACATCATCCCCTGCCACCCTCGCGCAGAGGGGATACCAACGGGAACCTGCACGTCATCCGTCGATTCTTGCCAAGCTGCGGCTGCGGGGGAGCATGATTATCGAGGCAGGGCATATAGCCCTGGGGGAAGTGGGGGGTGGGGAATGAGCAATGAAGCCAAGAAACTTGTGCGGGTGCTCGCGGACACCCTGTCCAATGGGCATGTGCCGGCATCATATGGAGAGTATGCCCCCATAGTACAAGAAATCAAAGAAGCCTTCGAGCGCGGCGGCAGCGAAGCTGTGCAGCGGGGGCTGGATACTTGGCTACGAGTGCATCCTGAGATTGCCGATGCTGTGCCAGGGGAAAGCAATCGGTATCATTTCCTGAATAGCCAGGAATTGCAAGCGATTGCCCCCCCTACCTGGCTCATCCAGGATACCCTCGTCATGTCGGAAACAACGATGATGGCTGGTGACGCGGGGAGCGGAAAGACATTCATAGCCGTTGACTTTGCGAACCGCGTAGCCCAATACTACCCCACCTGCTACATAGCAGCAGAAGACGTACATGGCATGAAAATACGAAAAAACGCATGGCATAGTCGCTTTGCTGCTGATACTGGCAATTTCTATACCATATCCGAACCTATCAATCTCCTGGACTCCGCAGCGGTGAGCGCGTTCATAGCCGAGGCACTTCCCTACCAATTCAAACTGGTTGTCTTTGACACGCTGTCGCAATGCTCCGCAGGAGCCGATGAGAACTCGAACAAAGATATGGGGATTATCGTGTCCCATCTGAACGAGATAGCGCACACCTTGCAAGCTGCGGTTTTGGTCACGCACCACACACCAAAGGGAGGCGGTAAGTTCAGAGGTGCAGGAGTTATCAAGGATAATACCTATGGCTTTCTGAATATCTCCAAAGACGATGAGTACATTGTCATGGCGGATGAGCGCACAAAGAACACAGGCGATAA
>CAZLKK010000236.1:0-6543 GCA_964559995.1 uncultured Chloroflexaceae bacterium | reverse complement strand
CAGGCAAGGGTTGGGGGTTTCCCCGTGGGCGTAGGCAGCGATGAAATAGCCGATAACGTGCTCGTGAAACTGCTCGCGGCAGTCTACGACAGTATGGGGGATATTGAATCGTTTACAGACCTGCTGTGCGCCAGTGACAGACTCGGCAAAACCGGCTTCGTCTTCTGGGGTGTCTGCCTGCCAAAGCCGCATTGTTACCCCCACGACCTGATACCCCTGCTCATGCAGCAAGGCTGCCGTGAGGGAGCTATCTACCCCGCCACTCATGGCGACCAATACGCAGGTCATAGCATACTCCCTATGCCGTTGGGGGTGTTTGGGCTATTTGCGTTTCCATCACCCGTGCTGCGCCTGCCTGCCGCAAGGCTGCTGCCACTGGTTGCGCCTGTGCTGGATCAACCAACGCCAGCATGACCCCGCCCCAGCCTGCCCCGGAGAGCTTTGCCCCCAGTGCGCCGGCGTTTCGTGCCGCGGTAATGAGCCGTTCTAGCTCTGGTGAGGATACGCCCATCTGCTCAAGCAACCCCTGGTTAGTGTTGAGCAATGTCCCAAGCGCAGCAATATCTCCTGCTTGCAATGTTTGCTGTATTTGCGTTACCACTGCGCCAACCTGATCAAAGATGGCAGCATAGGTAGTTGGGTCTGCTTGCCAGCGTTGCCGCACCTCACCCACCGGTAGATGCGTTTTGCTGCGAACACCCGTATCGCCAATGAGCAGCGTAAAGGGTTTGGCTATGCTTATTGGCATAATCGTGGGGGATGAGGGCGAGTCGGCAGGCTCCTGTGCAGCGCGAACAAACCAGATAGGCTGATTAAAGGCAATGACGGTGTTATCAATGCCGCTTGGGGTACCGTGGTAGCGTTGTTCACAGGAGTAGACCAATGAAGAGACATCGTTGGGGGTAAGCGAGCAGCCGAGGTGACAGGTCAACGCCTGCACCAGCGCGGTAGCCACCGCCGCCCCGCTGCCCATCCCACCGGCGATGGGGATGTCTGACGTAATCGTAACAGTGAGATCGTTGGTAGAGACCCCCAAACAGTGCAAGGTAGCAACGATGAGTTCATCCAGTGGGTCTTTCGTGTCTGTATTGACTATCCACTCACGGTCTAGGTCTTTGGCGAAGATGTGCAAGCCACTGCGGGGCGGAGCAGGCTCCACCTGCACCCGCGCACAGACATCAGGCAGGGGTAGGGCAATGGCAGGGTAGCCATAGACAACGGCATGCTCACCGCACAAAATGAGTTTTCCAGGAGCGGTTGCTGTGGTCATTCCCATTCTATCGTTGCCGGTGGCTTAGAGGAAATATCATACACCACCCGATTCACCCCCGCTACCTCATTGACAATGCGATTGCTGACCCGTGCTAGGAGATCGTAGGGTAAGCGAGTCCAGTCGGCGGTCATATAGTCATCTGTCGAGACTGCCCGTAGCCCAATGGTGTCAGCATAGGTGCGCCCATCGCCCATCACCCCCACGCTCTGCACTGGCAACAGCACCGCAAAGGCTTGTTGGGTGTCCCGGTAGCAGTTTGCTGCCCGAAGCTCATGCATAAAAATGGCATCAGCTTGGCGCAGCGTGTCGAGCCGTTCACGGGTAATCTCGCCGAGAATACGAACGGCTAACCCTGGACCGGGGAAGGGGTGTCGCCAAACCCAATCCTCTGGTAGTCCCATCTCTAGTCCTGCGGCACGGACTTCATCCTTGAACATATAACGCAGCGGCTCAACTAGCTGTATCTGCATATCCTCTGGTAGCCCCCCCACGTTGTGGTGGGTCTTAATCGTTGCGCCGCGGGTGCGGTCTGGGGCTTTGCTCTCAATAACATCAGGATAGAGCGTCCCCTGCACAAGCACCTGCACATCCCCCAAGGCTTTTGCCTCGTGCTCAAAGGTGCGTATGAAGAGCTCCCCGATAATCTTGCGCTTGCGCTCCGGGTCGGTTACGCCGGCGAGGGCTTGCAAGAAGGTTTCGGAAGCATCTATGGCGACTAGGGGAATGTGGAAATGTTCTCGAAAAGTGTGGATAACCTGTTCTGCTTCTCCCTGCCGCAATAGCCCATTGTCTACGAAAACACAGGTGAGCCTATCTCCAATAGCCCGGTGGACAATCAGGGCTGCCACCGCCGAATCTACCCCACCCGACAGCGCACAAATAGCATGCCGATCACCAATGCGGCTTTGCACTCGCTCGACTGCCTCTGCGACAAAGTGGACAGGTTGCCATGTGGTAGTACAGCCACAGATGGCAAGAAAGTTTTGCAGCAAATCACGTCCGCAAGGAGTGTGGACAACTTCCGGGTGAAACTGCACCCCATACCACCGCCTAGCATCATCGCCAGCGGCAGCAAAGGGCGCACTCTGTGTACTTGCCAACGGACGAAAGCCTGTTGGCAAATCGTCTATCTTGTCGCCATGACTCATCCAAACCGGCTGCTGCAGCGGGATGCCAGCAAATAGCGGGGACTCGTTGGTAATCGTCATGGTTGCCGGTCCATATTCGCGTTGTGCTGCCTGGGTAACGGTACCACCGAGCGCATGGCTGATAAGCTGAAAGCCATAGCAGATACTCAACACTGGGAGGTTGGCATCTTGCACCCAGGCAGGCAACGCTGGTGCGTTTGGTTCATAGACGCTGGCAGGTCCGCCAGAAAGGATAATGCCGCATGGGTGAAGGGATACTGCTGTAGCTGCGTCCACATCGTAGGGGAGCAGCTCGCTGTATACACCAAGTTCGCGCACGCGGCGCACGATAAGCTGTGCGGTCTGAGAACCAAAGTCTAAAACAATAATGTTGGTCATATAGAGACGCTCAAGCTACTGAGCGTTGATATAAAGAAGGTCGTGTTGCCAATTGCCCTGGATACACATTGATAGGACTATCTCCAGTGCCACCAAATGTCCACGTAACCACAACAGAGTTGTCGCCGCCATGTTCATTTGGCTTATAGCCATCTGCATTCCAATCGTTAAACCATTTGCCGTCTACCAAATACCGATACTCGTAGACGCGCCCCACTTCTAATTCAATAGACACATTCCACCCATCTCGTGAGCGTTGGAGGGGAGTATCTGTGGTACTCCAATTGTTAAAATCCCCAACGACATGAAATGTTTTTGCCCAGATTTCTGCTGGCATAGTAAACGTTACTCGTACCTTGCCAGAGGTACCAGGTATCTTGGTGATCATAGTGACTCCCTTGTCTTTATGACACATGCTCCCGACTCCATTATCGGTAAGGATGTGGGTTGATGTTGTTATCTCGATCAAGTCTGTCTTTACTACGTAATCTTGCTCCATTATACCATAGGAGGTAGCAAAAAGTAAACTCTCTTGTAACTCTCTCGTAACTCTTTTTGGGGGAGAAATATGGAGGGGATTTCTGCCCATTAGGGACATAACAACGTTGTTACTATCGCTTATGTTGTGGAGCCGTTGCATGCAACGGCTTTTCCCCCCCGTCCCTAACCCTTTCCCCCAGAGGGAGCAAGGGAACCGGGCAGAAAGAGGGGGACAAGAGGGTAAGATTACAAGAGGTTGTTGCCCGTATGCGAGGGAAATATGAAGGGGCAAATCCGCATACTCCAAACAAAAACGTATCCCCTTGGAAGGTTAAGTCGCGCCAGCTTACTTACCCCCCAAGGGGAATTATGCTTTTCCTGAAAGCCCTATGCGCCCTATTGCCACATTACCGTCAGGATGTAAGCAGGTGTTGATGGACAAAATTTGCCTATGTGCAGCATACGGGAAATGGCTTCATATGGCAATCAGGGAAACCCTGATGTTTTGGAAGAAAAAACCTGAAAAAGTCCCCTTACCACACCTCTTGCTCTTGCCATGCCCAACGTCCCCACAAGCTCACCCCTACCCCAACAACCCCAAACGCAACCAGTATCATCCCCGCGAGATGCTGGTTTCTATCGAGCTTTTGTCGTAGGGCTATTGCCGTCTCAAAGCCAGGGGTATCTCCTAGCAACGCAAAATCGTTTGCTGCGGTATCTGCTGCTCGCCGTGCCTGGGGAAACTGCAATGCCCGTGAAAGGTGCTTTGCCCGTTCAAGCTCCGCTTGTGCCTGTATCCCCCGTTCTGCTCGCACCGCATAGTGGGCTAGAACAGCATGTTGTCGGGTATCGCCTAGCTCAGCATAGGCAGTTTGTGCCGCATGAACAAGCATAGTTGCCTGTTCATAGGATGCCTGCTGCAAGGCAGTGCGAGCTTCATGTGCCAACTGTTGAGCATACATCCCCTGCTCACTTTTCGCCAATAGTGATTCTGCCGTGTGCAAGACCTCTTCGGAAGGTTGCGATAGCTCCCCCTGCTCTTGGCGAGTGTGTAGCCAAGAGACGGCTTGGGTAAGTTCCGTATTTGCCTCGGCATATCGCCCAAGTTCAAGCAACTGCCGGGCATAGGAGAGGTCGTAGCTTTCCAACACATTTTGCTCATATCCCCCTTGCAAAAAAGACGGGAGCCACGCCAGCCACGCTGCTTCCAGATCAGCCGGCGATTGCTCATAAGTGCGTTGCAAAGCTGAGCGATAGCCGCTGCTGCGAGCACTGATCATGATAAAATCGCGGTACTTGCCAAAACCATAGCGTTCTACGAGAAACGAGACGATAGACAACGTTTGTGGGTAGCTCATCTCTGGACTACCATATACCCTATCGCGGTAGTCAAGGTCACTCCAGGCAAGCAATTGTCCTTCGTCATATCCCCGTTGCAACATCTGCATTTTGCGTTCTAACCCTGGCGGTTCTTTCTCTAGGTATTGGGCTGTCCCCTCCTGAAAGCCAGTATTGAGCCGATTACCGCTCAATTCTGCCGCGATAATATGTGTCAACTCATGGCGCACGTTGTTTTGCACCTCTTCGGGGGTTTGGCGACCCGTGGCAGAGATAATCACGGCAACCTCGCGGTGGCGAAAATCAGCATGGGCAACAATGCCAGGGACATCGGGTGCCAGCGGGTTGACCTTTTTGTAACTCTCGTGTGAAGGGTAGAGGCGCATAGTGATAGGTGGCTCAGTCTGATGGCTAAAGATGGTAGTAATATCTTCATATACCGTATCTACAAAGCCAGCGTAGTAGTCTGCTACCGCCTGTTCTTCTGGTGTGTAAAGAATGTGAAAGTAGGCGGTCTGTAGCTCTTGCCACGCGATGTCCTCTTGGGCATTAACAGGCAATGGCAGGGGCAGCAGAAAGCCTACCAACAGCATGATTACCCCGATCAGTGTGGCGAAACGGGTAAGGTATCCCCGTCTGGTTGGGGAGTTGGTGTGGTAATGGTTGTCTTCCATGATAGCAGTATACCAATCATCAATCGTTTATTATTGTTTATGTACATTACTAGCCCTGACCAGCTTTTTGGAGCATAGCTTCTAATTCCCGGATACGCTCTTCTGCCTGCTGACGGGCTAGGGCTTCAGCACGGGCTTGGGCTTCGGCTTTTTGCAAACGAGATTCTGCTTGCTTACGGGCTAGGGTTTCGGCACGAGCTTGAGTTTCCGTTTCTTGCAGGCGAGATTCGGCTTGTTGGCGAGCTGCCACGACCTCAAGATGGGTACCTATCTTGACCCCCTCCTCATCGTACCACGATACCCAATCTTCATACGGGCCTATCCACAATTCCACTATCCCGATCCAATACCACCCCCGCGCATCTGCCTCTTGTCGGATGTAGCCCCGCTCCTCGTCCAGCCGATAGACCATGATTGCGGGGGCTTGCCCCGGCTCCCGTTCTGCATCGTCTACAATCACATAGTAGGGAACCCCCACCTGCGCGTAGAGTTGCACCTTGTTGACCTCATGTTCCCCTGCTACATCTATTTTTCGGGTGCTGCGAGAAGTCACTTCCACAATGAGGTCGACATGCCCCTTAGACCGTTGTACATAAAACGTTCCCTTGAGAAAGAATTCCTGCACCTCCCGGATCACCGCAAGGTCAGGACACATCGACTTGACCTCCCCTTCCCAGTCTATGGGGGTATCGTTCAACACTTCCGTTTGTCGTTCATGAGCGAGATGGGCTTCGAGACCATCGAACAAATCGTTGCATAGGGAAAAGTGCTCATGATTCTGCATAATGTAATCTCCCCATTGTGGATGCAGCACATCCTCAAGCGTCAACGGTTCATACACATATTCGGTGGTGCCATTCGTCTGCTGCTCCACCGTGCGCCAGCCATAGAAGAAGGGGTCATCGGCGGGTGGCGCGATGTCATTGGGGAGAGGCTCTTGCGTATCCAGCGCGAGCGTTTCTCGTTTGGTCATACCTGTTCCTCACTTTCTGTTCGTTGGTTCGGGGGACGAGTTCTCTCTCGTAGAACATCTACCCCCAGCCCCCACATTTGCCCTACATCATTTGCCCTACATCATTACTAGCCCTGACCAGCTTTTTGGAGCATAGCTTCTAATTCCCGGATACGCTCTTCTGCTTCTTGCAGGCGAGATTCGGCTTGTTGGCGGGCTTGGGCTTCTTGCTTACGGGCTAGGGCTTCGGCACGAGCTTGAGTTTCCGTTTCTTGCAGGCGAGATTCGGCTTGTTGGCGA
>CAZLKK010000235.1:0-6590 GCA_964559995.1 uncultured Chloroflexaceae bacterium | reverse complement strand
CGTGCGCCCCTACACCCGCATACACCCACAGGGGATGGGGGATATGGGGGCTGCCCGGCGAAACATTGCTTGCAACGGCTCTCCACATTTTGCGCTTTGCGCTTTGCGCTTCAAAGACCCTCTCCTCCCCTGCCCCCTCTTCCATACAAGGATTAGGGGGTAAGGGGTAGGGGGAAAGGACTTCAAGGCAACAAACCCGCTGCCTTGCGTGAAGACAGCGGGCTTGAGAAGAAACCGTAAAGTAATCAGAATTGGTTATTGTTGACAGGCAGGTATATCTGGTGGTAGGTTAGTTATCGGGTCTGGTACACAGACGTTGGGTGGGGCTGCCTGCGGGAAGTTGACCCCGGCATCTTGCGCCCAAGCGAACCAGTCACTGACCAGTGTTCCCGTGATAAGAATACCAATAACGCCCGTGATGCCCATAAGCCATGCGAACCAGAATGCCCATAGGTGGATGCTGTAGGCGTTGGCGTTGAAGCCAATCACCCATCGCCAGAACAACTGTGCTCGCTCTGTCCCTGTCCCAGGTTTGTGAACTTCTTCGAGTTCCTCGTGCGCCCCATACTTGGCGGTTGCCCAGATGGTCGCCCCGTGCATAGAGAGGAGCAGGGTTGAGCCAAGCAAGAAGAAGATACAGACCATATGAAACGGATTGTAGTAGAAATTGCCGTAGCGAACGCTAATATTGTTCCCCCAGTCCAGCAGGGCTTTGATGCCGTGGGACGGTGCTTCAGACCAGTTGCCTAGCCAAAGCGGACGGACAATATAGATAGCCAAGTAGAGGGCAATAGCACTGGTAAAGCCGTAGGAGAGGTAGGGCTTCACGCCGGCGTTGCGGGCGCGGTTGTAGAGACGTACCCACCAAAAGAGAATAGACAGGGTAAGGAAGAAGGTCGCTGCCAGCCACCAACCGCCCTGTTCAAGTGGGGGGAACCCCCAAAGGCCGTTCATAGAGTTGGGGGGGTCTATCTGGAGCACGGCGAAGTACTTGACAAAAGCAACCGGGTCAAAGCCAACGGTAGACATCATGCCCATGCCCCAAATGAGGGAGAACATAAACCCGGAGGCGAGAGCCAGAATACCCCATATCCCAATGTAGATAGGCCCAAGCTGTGTTTGTCCAAAGAATCGGAAGAGTTCGCCAAAGATGGGGACACCTTCAAATTCTATATGCTGATCAAAGTATCCTTTGCGACCACCAATGTGATTATTCGGATGATACTCAAGATACGATTCGTTATCTGTGCGTGCGGATTCTACTTTCATGCCGCAATTCCTCCCTTAACTTTAGACTGCACTCCACCAGGGCAACCCATCCCAGAAGTTCCAGAAGGCAGCCCAGTCCATCACGGGCCATCCTGAGAAGAGGATGCACAGATTGGATACCAGAATGGTGCCTGCTGCAACAATTGTCGCCAGTTTGTGAATACCAAGTTCGCCAATGGAATACCCTACAATGTCATACCAGAATTGGTGCAACCGCTCAATGGCATCTCCTTCGCGTATCTGCGAAGCACTGAGAATAGCCGAGCCGTGCATAGCGAGGATGAGGGTTGAGGTAAACAATCCTGTGACACCGAGACAATGGAATGGATTGTAGTAGAAGTTGACATAGCGATAGCCAAAATTGACGATCCAGTCAAGGTGCGGCAGTACGCCGAGGACAAATCCCTCACTCCACCTGCCAAGCAGGACAGGGCGAATCACTTGCAAGGTCAGCCAAGCTGATACAAGCACACCAAAGGAAATGGGAACGTGATAGCCCATACCTAGCTTGCGACTAATATCTACTTCGCGGAGCATCCAACAGACAAAGGCTATCGTAGCGAATAAGACGGTCATCTGCCAAGCAAACCCAGGCTGACCTGGACCTACCAGCGATAGCCCAACCCCAGCGGGGGGCGGGTCTACCTTCCCTGCAATGAAGTTTTGTGCCAGGGTATAGGGACCATTAAAGATAACCTCGTTAATGTAAAAGGCTGCCCCAATGACAATGCCGATGATTCCCAAGAACCCAAACATGCCAAAGTAAAATGGGCCAATCCAGATGTCCAGCGGGTCTACCCCAAACACTGCCCCGAATAGTGTGTTTCCTGGTTTTCGGAAGTCTGCCTCAACATCATCAAGGCTACGCCCTCCGAGAACGCGAGAGCTGCGGCTTTGTGGTAGTATATCAACTTCCCAAACTTCAGCCATTTTCCCATCCTTTCCAGATACTTACCCGGTTCCTCTTGCTCAAAAGCTCGGTTACGCTGTGGTCTATGAGGTTCATAGGTCTATTTTATTTAGGTACATCATCGGTTTGTCCCATCCCTTGTTCCCTCATAATGTACAGCGTATTTTGCGTGGATTCTTGCATGAAGAATAAAATTGTGTAGAACTTTGACGTGCAGTATAGTACATAGCGGGGGTATTGTCAAGTCATATACGCAATACATAATAAAATAATAGTATTACATTGTTATGTATTTTACGTACATATAGCAGCTGTTTTTCCCTCGCACCCCATACCCGCCAATTCGCGCTGCCTGCGGAGTCTCCCCGCTTTTTACCACAGATAGACTCGCTTGGGGGCTGGCTTTGGCAGAGATGGGGTTCCCGTATGCTCCCCTTATAAGGTATCGTCCTGTAGGGAGAAATCTCCCGTAGCTTTTTTGCGGTAATTTGTGTACAATACAATATAGAAGATTTTATCTTTCTTTACCTATACAAGTAGTTGGAATGAACGTTTTGTCCCATTGTCCTAACACCTGATAGAGCTTCTCTTCCCTCAATTACTGTACTTGTTGGTTCTGTTCGCTCATGAATAAAACAAAGAGGTTTTATGAACTACTCCCTAGCAGAATTAGTAGACATCCCAAGCCTTCAAGCTATGCTTGATGAGTTTTTCACGGTAACGACTATCCCAACAGCTATTCTCGATGCTGATGGGACCGTGTTGACCGCTAGTGGATGGCAGGACATCTGTATCAAGTTTCACCGGGCTAATCCTGAATCGTGCAAGCGTTGTCAGCAGAGTGATACATATATTGTCAATCACCTGTCGGATGGCGAGAAGTTTGTTGCCTATGAATGTGCCAATGGGTTGGTAGATGTGGCAAACCCGATCCTCGTGCATGGGCAGCATATTGGGACGATGTTTACGGGACAATTCCTGTTTGAAGAGCCAGATGTTGATTGGTTTCGCCAACAAGCCCAGGAGTTTGGGTTTGATGAAGCTGCCTACCTGGAAGCCCTCGAACAGGTGCCGGTGATCTCCCGCGACAAGATAGCCCCATCGCTTTCATATCTTTCCAAGTTTACCGAGATGCTGGCAAGTATGGGGCAAGACCGTATGGAGCAGAAGGAAGCGCAAAAAGCCCTAGAGGAAACGCAGGATGAGCTAGTTTTTACCCAACAGCAGATCATCCAAGAGCTTTCTACGCCGCTTATGCCCTTGTCTGACAAGGTGGTAGCTATGCCGCTGGTTGGCACGATAGATAGCAAGCGGGCGCAACAGATTTTGGAAATATTGCTTGAAGGCGTGGCTGATCAGCAGGCGGAGACCGTTATCATGGACATTACCGGGGTGAAGGTAGTTGATACGCAGGTTGCCAATGTGCTGCTCCAGGCTGCCCAAGCGGTCAAGCTGTTGGGGGCAGAGGTTATCCTCACGGGTATTAGCCCCACGCTGGCTATGACGTTGATACATCTTGGGGCAGATATGAGCGGCATTGTGACGTGTAGCACGTTGCAAGCTGGTATTGCCCATAGTGTCAAGCAGCATGGGAATGGGAATGGCAATGGCAATGGGCATAAGCCTACTGGCAAGGCAATTTCACGGGTAGGTCAACATCCATAGCATAGGGCTACTGCACAATATGCAGCAATATCAGCATATTCAAGAGAGAACACCCACAGACGACAAGCACCAGCATCATGGCAATACCCCCCGCCACAGTGCGACAGGTTTGTCCTGCTGGTCGCACAAAGAAGGTCCGTGCCTGCTCGCTGAGTTGGATCTCATCGTAGGGGACGTGACATAGTGCCGCTACCTGCCGCAACATCGCCCGCTCCGCCCGCCCAATATGCCCATTGACCACAATCATTGTTACGGCTACGGCGTAGAGGGCTTGTTGCCCATCGTGTTGCTCTAGGGTTGCCAGCGCAGCCAGCCACTGCTCACGCTCCATAATCGTTGTAGACGCATCGGGGTCAAGGGGTATGTCTGGATGGAGCCGTTGGAGCCGATTAACCAAACGATGATAGGCTATCCGTTCCCCCTCTTCTATTTGGTTGTCGGCGATCAGCGCATGAAAACCAGTGGAGAGCACAAGGTCAGGGGGCATGGTTGGGGGAAGCGGCAGGGCATCTACCGTTGCTTCAATGTGCAAGCGCAGACGGGTGCGTTGTTGCACCGCCTGTCCAATGCCTATGGTGGAAAAGTAGTTCCATCCTGCCCCCAGGAGCACATTCACGCCCGGTACAACTGCTTTCAAGAGCAGACTCTCGGCAAGGTAGCGGCGAGCTAGTTGCCGCGCAATGTTGCGTATTGCCCAGTCTTGCACTCTGCGCCCGATAATCTCCGACTGGAGCAGCGAGCGAGCTTGTTGCCGAAACACTGCCGGGGTGACGCGGCGCAGCATATTGCCGCTCAATGCCCCAACCCGCACCCCTAGCCCAATAGCGAACAGTTCCTGGAGATCGTCGGTGTCGTGTGGCGTAATGGCTACGCCATGCAATTGGCAGAGGTCATAGGCAGTGGTCAGTTGCAAGCGAATGGTGTAGTAGATTTCTAGCCCAAAGGCAAGTAGGGCTAATGGCAGGGTTAGCACAAGCGCAGGTATCCCAACAGCACTCAGCACTTCTACCCAGGAGATAACCGTGATGAGTGAGACGACCAACGCGGCAGCCCCCCCTGCTAGTGCTGCCTGTCGTGCTTGCCGCTTGATATAGCGTTCTGCTATGGTAGTATGCGCTACATTTGGGTACTTATGGCGCAACCGGTTTGGTACGTCTCGTTTGGCGTGGCGTTGGAGCGTACGGACAAGCAACCGGTGGTACCAGGGTTGATGTGGGTTGTGTGGTAGGGTAGGGGACACAAGGGTTCACCTGTTTTTGTAGAGCGGCTCCGCAATATCCTAGACGGCAAACTCAAAGACGGGAGTGGCAATCACTCTGTCTGGTGATGGTTGGGAATGGATAATCTGTTGGAGCCGTTCTACCGTTTCGGGAGAAAAGAGTTGTTCACCCGTTTCTGCATTGACACGCGCCGGGACATGCTCAATGATACATGGTACCCCATCAATGACGATAACATAGGTGACTTCCTGTTCAATAAACGTTTCATTCCATTGGGTGTTCATCATGGCTCTATCTCCGTATCCGCCTCGAATAGCTTCACGTATCTCTTGGACTTGTATATTACGGATTAGACATTGGTCTACAGCATGCTGCGAAAACTCAAAGATATTTTGAGCTAGTTTTTGGCGTATGTCCTGAATCATAGGGTAGCTCATCGTATTGGTATTGTATCATACCCATGGGGGGGAACGGGAATACATATACATCATAAAGCAGCGGCTTATGTACCCGCAATAGCCTCTGTCGGTTCTTTGGCGAGTGCTGCTCGCACCTCTTAGATGATACAGTCGGTTGTGGTGTGGGGTGGGGCAGGGTGGCTATTTGCTTACATTTCGTCTACAGTTTGTAAGACTGTATGATAAAGCTTGTCACTTACCCGAAAGTGGATAACTTGACGGAGAGTATCTAGCAATGGTTTGACAGCTTGAATATGCCCTTGACGTTTTGCAGCTATCAGTATTCCCATCACTCCCGTGCAATGTAGCCCTAAGTAGGTAGCAGTTTCACGTCCAAGTCGTTCATCCATAATCAAGATGTCAGCATTAGTCTCAAGGGCAAGAACGATAGCTTCTGCTTCACCTGCATTTAAATCACGCTGAAGCGTATGCGACAAAAGGTGATTGACTACTGGTTGTTTATGTATCCAAGATGCTGTTTGAACTTCCTCGGCACCTTTTTGTCCTTTTCCTCGAATAACAACTTCATACCAAACCGCATCTGGAATAGTAATCTCGTGATAGAGTTTGGGTAAAAGGGAAAGTTGCCCCAAAGCGGCAAGACTAATGAGTGGCGAACTATTACTTACAACGTTCATACCAATCCATACGCTCGTAATGTATTCATATCAGCTTCAAACTCTGGTATATCGTAGTGCAAAGCAATACCACGTTGCTTTAATAGAGAGAGGAAATCCCATATAGTCATATCTGCTAATTCACAGGCTTTTCCAAACGATAATTTTTCTTGTTGAAACAAGGATAGAGCTAATTCACGTCGCAATTCATCAGTTGTCATACGACTTGCATAAAGTATCGTTTGCGGTATCGTGATAGCTACAGTGGTTGGCTCCATGAGGATACTTCCTTTCAAAGTGTATAGGAGTATTGTACCATACCCCATGGACACATAGGGGAATTACCTATGGTCTTGGAGTATATCAAGGTAAGGTTGCCAGTATGCTGCTATTGCCTCATCTGGGAAGTCACTCTCGGTATACAGGGAAAAATCACTGATAGGTTGAAAAA
>CAZLKK010000234.1:0-6603 GCA_964559995.1 uncultured Chloroflexaceae bacterium | reverse complement strand
TCCCAGGGCGAGGGGGAGCCGCCACATTGGGCGCACCGCCGTGCGCCCCTACACCAGCATACAACCACAGGGGGAAGGGACTAGGGATAGGGGGCGAACATGTCTATTCTATGGTACGATACCTCTGTTAAGGAATACATCAAGTATAACGACAGGACATTACATGAGCAATCCTATACCCTTTGGTGATTTGAAACGTCAATATGTAGCTGACCGTGCCGAACTTGATGCAGCGGTAGCGCGAGTATTAGACAGCGGGTGGTACATCCTCGGCAGCGCGGTGAGCAGTTTTGAGGCAGAGTTTGCTGCATACTGTGGCGTAACGCATGCGGTGGGGGTAGCCAATGGCACCGATGCACTCTACCTAGCCCTAGCCGCATGTGGAATAGGCAGCGATGATGAGGTGATTACCGTTGCCAATGCTGGCATCTACCAGCTTACCGCTATTGCCCAAACCGGCGCATGTCCCGTTTTCGTGGATATAGACCCGACTACGTGGAATATGGATCCTCAACAGCTTGAAGCGGCGATTACTCCGCGCACTCGGGCAATCATGCCAGTGCATCTCTACGGACGCTTGGCAGATATGACGACTATCTGTGCCATTGCTGATAGGTATGCATTAGTCGTTATTGAGGATGCAGCACAAGCCCACGGCGCATGGCGTATAAACCAAGCAGGTACACATCAGCGAGCAGGGGCTTGGGGAGCATGCGGCTGTTTTAGCTTCTACCCATCCAAGAACCTGGGGGCGTTGGGAGATGGCGGGGCGGTGGTGACGAATGATGCAGCCCTAGCCGACCACCTGCGACAACTGCGGCAGTATGGTTGGGGAAAGAAGTACATCACCAGCAAAGCGGGCGGACGCAACTCGCGGTTGGATGAGCTACAAGCGGCACTCCTACGGGTAAAGCTCACCAAGCTAGACAGGTATAACGCAGCCCGGCGAGAACGGGCGGTATGGTATAGCGAACTGTTGGCAGATACGCCGCTTGTGTTGCCCGTGGATGAGCCGGGGCATGTCTATCACCTCTACGTCATTGCCCACGAACAGCGGGACAAGCTACGCGAGGTGTTGGGCAGCGCGGCTATTGGCAATGACATTCACTACCCCCTGCCAGCCCATAGGCAACAAGCCTATGCCGGGAGCCGTATGCGCCCTACTGACGCAGGCAGCCTTCCCCACACCGAGCGGCAGGCGACACAAGTCCTCTCGTTGCCCCTCTATCCAGAGCTAACCAGAGCGGAGGTGGAGCAGGTGGTAGCGGGGATTTTGCGTGGGCTAGAAACCATTGGCTAAAGCCTCCATAGGTTTTCCTTTAGTTTCTCCATATTACCCACATATTATCCACATGGTATCAACGTTGCCGTATCCTTGTTTATAGCTTTTCCTAAAGCCAAATACCCTAGTATCTCAAAGACCATTTGAGAAAGTTATCCACATTCGTTGGAAAAAGTTATCTACATTTTTCCCCAAAAACCCCATGCCTATAATGGCTCTTAGGGGTATAGGGTGCCATTATACTATAAGTAATCCTAATGAATTTCACACATTTTGTTGCTTGAAAGGAATGGATAAATAGGGTATGATCAACTCGCAGCCACCGAAATGACGTGTACTGCCAACAACGAAGTACCGTAAACGTAGTGTAGATGACCACTATCTACAGAATGGAGTAGCGTGGTGAATTTACCACAAATTTGGCAAGCAACCCTCGGTACCCTGCATATGCAGATACCACGCCAGGACTATGAAGCATGGCTGCGTAACGCGACCCTCGTCTCGCTGGACAATGGTATAGCGACCATTGGTGCGCCATCCCCTTCCCACAAAGAAGGGTTAGAAAACGGCTATATGGCTCCGATACGGCGATCTTTGGGAGAAGTCGTTGGGTTTCCGGTGCAAGTGCGGGTCATCATAGCCCCACCCCAACTCTTACGGGCTAAAACCGCCCCAACGACAGAGACCGCAGATGTCGCAGAGGATGTCCAGACCCTTGTCGAGAAGGCGACTGTAACCGAGCATACGCTTGGCACAAAGGGCACAAATGGGACATATAGCAAAGATAGACGGGAAAACCATACCGCTCATGTCCCCACAGAAAGTACCAACGGGGCAGAGGTTGACCATCGGTTGGTGCAACTTGACCTGTCTAGTGCTATGCGGTCTGGGATGCTCAACCCGAAGTATACCTTCTCGCGGTTTATCGTTGGCTCAAGCAACCGCTTGGCGCATGCGGCATGTCTGGCAGTGGCAGACCACCCCGCTATGGCATACAACCCACTTTTCCTGTATGGGGGTGTGGGGCTAGGCAAGACTCACTTGTTGCATGCCATAGGCAACAGCATTTTGGACCGTGACCCGGAAATCAACGTGCTGTATGTATCATCGGAAAAGTTCACCAATGATCTGATCAATGCGATACGCCGCCAGCAAACAGAGGAGTTTCGCATCCGATACCGCAATATTGATGTGCTCTTAATTGACGACATCCAATTTATTGCGGGCAAAGATGCCACCCAAGAAGAGTTTTTTCACACGTTCAACACGCTACACTCGGCAACAAAGCAAATCGTGATGAGTTCAGACCGTCCGCCAAAGGCTATCGTTACGCTGGAGGAACGGCTCCGATCACGGTTTGAGTGGGGGCTTATTGTAGATATTCAACCTCCCGATTTGGAAACACGCACGGCTATTTTGCGTGCCAAAGGCGAGCAACTGAATTTGCAGATTCCTAGCAATGTGGTAGACTTTCTGGCAACGAAAATCCAGAGCAATATTCGAGAACTGGAAGGAAGTCTCAACCGCGTTGCAGCCTTTGCAGAATTGAACAATACGCCAATTACGATAGACGTTGCAGTTGGGGCGTTGGCAGAATTGTTGGATGATTCTCACCGCAAGCGCATCACGCCAGAGATGATTCTCAAAACCGTAAGCGAGTATTACAGTGTGGAAACGAAAGTACTTCAAGAACGCGGACGCAGCCGAAATATTGTCATCCCACGACAGGTCGCTATGTACCTGTTGCGCGAAGAGACCGGTACGAGCCTGGTGGAGATTGGGGCGTTGCTTGGTGGGCGCGACCATACCACGGTGATGTATGGGTGCGAGAAGATCGCTGAGGAAATCAATAGCGACTCGCGCCTTCGCAGCGATGTGCTTTCCCTGCGCGAAAAGCTCTATCAACAGGGCAATCAGTACGGCTAAGCAAACCAAAAAGCTAGGCAAAAGTGACCGTGGGGCATGGGGAAGGTGCGTTCCCTATGCCCCTAGTCCGTTTTAAATACCCAAAGGAAACCACCCGGTAGAAATGCTATGGAAATCTTACCTGCCGCATTGCTGATAAGTCTAGGACAAGTTGTCCTCTTGAGCCTATGTGGGCATGGGCTAACTCGCCTGGTGCTCCCCCATCGCCTCTTCCCCTATGAACTGGTGCTGACCCCGCTGTTTGGGTTGGCAATGCTGGCTATGGTCGGATACTATGGGAGCAACAATGGGCTGACTATGCGCCAGCTGGTCCCAGTGGCGTTAGCTATTGCTCTGTTCTTCTCTACGCTGGCGTTGGTCAAAGAGTATCGCGGGGAACGCCGCTGGTTGCCCGGTATGCCGCCACTGCCAGAGCTCCTCCCTCTATTGCTCATTATGGCAGCAATATGGCTACTCAACATTGCCCCGCTGCTTTCCTATGGCACGCTGATGCCGATTGGCGACAACTGGGATGTCGAGTTTTACCTGCCCCTAGCCGACTATCTCAAAGACTACAGCTACCATACCCTAGCACAAGCTCCCGCAAATCCGCTCCGTGACCTGCTGCTCACCGAACGGCTAGTATCCCGTGCTATGGGGGCAACCTATGCACAATCAATGGCTGATGTGTTGCTCTTCCGTGATGCGTGGGACAGCTTTCTCCCCATGCTGGCATTGTTGCGGGCGTTGACGCTTGGGGGACTCTATGCGTTGTTGCGGGGTGGGTTTGGCATTGGAAGGATGGGGGCATTGTTTGGGGTGGCGTTAGCCGGTGTGAATAGCTTGTTGCTTTGGACAACCTACAACAGCTTTGGCATGGGGCTTGGGGGACTGGCACTGCTCCCCGCCTTGCTCCTCTGTACCCTGTACGCGCTAGAACAACCCATAAGCAAAACAACCTTTCACGCACCCATTGCCGCTATGCTGCTGCTGGCAGGTCTCACCTGCACCTATTGGCCCCTGCTGATGGCGTATGGGGCAGGAGGGCTTGGTATTGGACTAGCGTTGTTGTGGGAGCACCGCAAAGCCGGACAGTGGTGGGGGGTTGTGTGGCGTGGGGGGTTGGTGTTGCTAGGGGGGGTGGTGTTGGTATTGCCAGTCCACATCAATGCCAAAGCTGCCTTTGTGGGCATGTTTCTCGCCAAGACCCCCTCGATGGGCATTGAGCAGTTTCTGTCACCAATGGTCATCATTGGCAGTGCGCCTTTCTCGCACGAGTGGCAAGACATCACTGTCTTGACCCAAACGCACCTAGCCCGTGGCGGGTTGGTGGCAGCAGCAGCACTTCTGTTGGCAGCAGTTTGGCAGGGAGTACCACGGCGAGTCATGGCAATCACTGTTGTGTTGTCAGTCACAGCATACCTGCTAGGGTTGCGCTACATTGTAGACTATCCCTATGGGCTATTGCGTGGGACAAGCTACGTCAATACGTTGTTGCTTGGCATTATCGGGGCAGGGGCTTTCTGGCACTGGCAGCCCCGACCATTCCCTCTGCCGCGTATGCTGACAGACGTAGCCCGCTATATCCTGGCATTATTGCTTTTGGCTGCCAGCCTACAAGCTGCCGATAAGACCTATGCGGTCTATGAAGATCAGCCCGGTGTGTATAGCCGGGACATGGCGAGCATGCGAGCGGCAGTTGCTAATCTCCCCGAACCAACGGCTCCCGTGATGTTCTCCTCTGCCCCGGAGCTACGCGGTCCCTACAGCGGCGCATGGGCATACATGCTGCGCCAACATGAGCTACAAGGCATCATCGCAACGGGCTACCGTCCGATGGTCAATATTCCCCGTGGGGATGTGCCAGGGTATGTGGTGTTGCGGGATGGCGGCGACCCACGAGCGTATGGGGTATCCCCCAATAATCTGCTTTGGCATGAAGGGCAGTCTGCCCTGTATGCTGTCCCCCCAAACCGCGAGTGGTGGGTGAGCGGGCGCGAATCGTTTTACACTGAGGGGGCTTTGCTCCAGGACAATACTACCTACACCCGCGCCCAAATGGGGGTGGGCAATCATAGCCAAGCGGGACCAGATACCCCGCTTGCACTTGACGTTGGTCGTGCTGATACGGGGGATAGTGATGGCGCAAGTATCACGTTGGCATTGGCAAGTTTCGTACCACAGCAGGCAGAGCTTACGTTGGCAGGGGAGCGGCGCATCCTTGCATTGCCGGCTGGAGCATCGCTATACGAAACGGGATCGCTAACAACGACCACGCCAGTGTCCATGACGTTGCGTGGGCTAGATGCGCCGGTGATGCTGCGCTGGGTGAGCAGTGCGATTCCCACGCCTCCCCCTATTACCCCCACGATTACCTATACCCCTACGCTGCTAGACGACACGCTGCTTGTGGGTATAGCTAGTCAGCCCTATGGCATCACGGCGACAACCCGCTTGCAGGTGGCAAATCCGGGGCAGCATGCGGTGCGGTTTGCAGTGCAGGTATATGAAGAAGTCCCTGGGTACGCGATAGTCCCGTTGCACTATGCATGGACCGTTTTTGCTGCTCCCCCCAACGGCACGAGCGATCTTCACCTTGATCTGCTTACGCCGGCGTTTTCCCTAAACGGTACCCCGTTGCCTATGCAGACAGGCGAGCTACGGGATGGGCAGTTTTTCGTCTCGTTGTGGGTCTATCAAGGGGAGCAGGTGCGGCGGGTGTTACGCCTGGTGGACATCAACGAGTACAAGCGTCGCCAGGCGCCGATCGGCGTCCGCATTACCGAGAGGGGCTTTGGCAAGGACCGCCGTTACCCCATTACCAACGGCTGGAAGAGCGGCTCCTAGCCAATCAGGGCAGGGGTCGGCTATTCGTCGCCCATCAGTCCGAATGTTACAACGTTGGCCAGGGAGCGGTCTTCGCGCTGCAGAATGTCGGATTGGAAATCGCCGTCCTCGTTGAACGCGTCGCTGTCCGGGAAATTTTTTCTCAGGGTTGCGACTGCATCTGACGCGCCTTTTTTCAGGTCCAGAAAGCGGAAGGTTTCTGCCAGAATAATCAGGGCGTCCTCAACCGGTGGGCTGGAGGGGTAGTTTTCGATCAGATAGCGCGCCCGGGCATTGGCGGCAACATAGGCTTCACGGCTGATGTAGTATTCCGCGGCCAGAAGCTCCAGGTGAGCCATCCGGTTACGCACTGCGATCATTCTCTGCCGCGCATCCGGTGCATACTCGCTTGAGGGATAACGTTCCAGCAGGTTGGAAAAATCCTGGAACGCCTGGCGTTGCTCGCCGGGGTCGCGGGCTTCAACCTCAATGGGCAGATAACGGGCGCCCAGGCCAACATCCAGATTGTAGGAAGCCAGCCCGCGCATATACAGTGCGTAGTCCGCGTGCTCGCTCTGGGGGTTCAGCCG
>CAZLKK010000233.1:0-6614 GCA_964559995.1 uncultured Chloroflexaceae bacterium | reverse complement strand
GATGAACAGACAAAGCATGTCTTATTGGTCATGCTTAATGATGCCGGTGAACATAACAATGCTAGGGAAACTTCCGTGTGTCTAGGAGACTATATCCTTCCCAAAAGTTTATTCGTTCCATTTATGTTGGTAGAAATCCTCCATTTTTGGGGGCATATTAACCAACCAGTCAACCAACCAAGAAAACCACACCATGCGTTCTTTGGAAGCGAACAGCATGAGGAGCTATTAGTTCCAGCCTAACGACTAGATACGCGAACATTGGCAAAAACAACATGGGACACTGTTTCCAGGCACGTACTTGTTTGGTGCTTTTGGTACATCATTCAATGTTCGTAGGGTTGTTTTGATCAAAGATGATCTTCATGTAAGTTTCTTGTTCTTTCCCTACTTCTTTGTACAAAAAAATAACCCCGGTATCCAATGATGGATGCGCTTGATCGGTAAAGCACACAGAATCAGGCTTGTTTAATGCTAGGTTTCTTTTGCTTTTCTCAACCAGACACGAAGGGCAATAGCCATAGAAAGGGATTGAAAATGCTGAAAGAATATCAACCGTGCGAGCAGCAAAGTACCTTCGGACCATTGGATACTACGTCATGGATAGGATATAATGAAGATAGTCCATATCATCACAATTGCCACGCCTATTACCGACACTTGGTAACTGACCATTCGGGGGGCATTATGCCGCAGAATGACGGATGTTTTTGGGTATTGATTGAACAAAATGCTGATGCCATCTTTGTTACCCAAGAAGATGGGATAGTTCTGTTTGCCAATCCTGCTGCAGAAAACCTCTTTGAGCGAACAAAAGAGGAACTCCTCGCTAACCCCTTTGGGATGCCAATAGGCAACGAACCCATAGAAGTTGATATTGTCCGTGGTGATGGTAGGGTAACTGTTGCTGAGATGCGCGTAACCAAGATTTCTTGGAATAATCAACAATCCTATCTAGCTTCATTTCGGGATGTGACATTGTACAAACACTTACAAGACGAATTAGAGAAACGAGTAGACGAACGAACCCTTGCGCTCCAACAGGCAACCGCTCGGTTGTTGGAAGAGCTGACCCGACGAGAGCAGGCAGAAAGTGCCTATCGTACCCTCGTGGAAAATTCCTTGCAAGGATTGATTATTATACAAAACCAGCAGATTGTCTTTGCCAATGCGATGGTTGCGACCATATCTGGCTATGCTGTTGAAACCTTGTACCAGATGCCATTGGATACCCTGCTCAACTTGATTGTGCCAAAAGATCGCAAGCGAGTAGTAGAGGTGCTGAATAGTTGGCGCAAGACGGGCACAGGGCCACTCCATCAAGAGTTTCGTTGGCAACGACAAGATGGCGATGTACGCGCTGTAGAAATGTACGCTGTCCATACGGTTTTTCGGGGCAAGCCAGCGGTACAAGCCGCGTTTGTGGATATTACCGAGCGGCGCGATATGGAAGATGCCCTACAAGCCGCCCGCGATTCTGCTGAGCAAGCCACCCGTGCTAAATCTGAGTTCTTGGCAACGATGAGCCACGAGATACGCACCCCGATGAACGCCATTATCGGGATGACCAACCTGCTTTTGGACACCGAATTGGCAGCATTTCAGTATGACTATGTGCAGACTATTCGGATGAGTGGCGAATCGCTCTTGGTACTCATCAATGACATCTTGGACTTTTCCAAGATAGAAGCCGGCAGGATGGAGCTTGAAGAGCACCCCTTCAACCTGCGCGAGTGCATTGAAGAAGCCCTAGACCTCCTCGCATCAAAGGCGGCAGAAAAACAGCTTGATGTAGCCTACGTTATCAAAGAGGGATCCCCAACGCATGTCGTGGGGGATATTACGCGGGTGCGGCAGATCATCGTCAACCTCTTGAGCAATGGTATCAAGTTTACCCAACAGGGCGAAGTCGTGATAACCGTTCAGCAAATGGAGGATGAGAATCAGGATATGGAAACCGTCGACACCCATACGTGTATGCTCTTGCTATCAGTACGCGATACCGGCGTTGGCATCCCCCCAGAGCGGCACAAGCGCATTTTTCAGTCGTTTTCGCAAGCAGACCGGGCTACCACGCGCAAGTATGGTGGTACGGGGCTTGGGTTGGCTATCAGTCGGCAGATAGCTACCCTGATGGGTGGCAGTATGTGGCTAGAGAGCGAGGTAGGTGTTGGCACAACCTTCTATGTGTCCTTACGTCTTGGGATAGCCCCCTCGCAAGTTGTCCCCTTCATGCAGTCCAATCACCCCCATTTGTGCGACAAGCGGGTGCTGATTGTAGATGACAATGCGACCAATCGGCTGCTCCTCCAACAGCAGTTGGAACATTGGGGGATGCAGGTTGTTGAGGAAGAAACCGCAGCAGCAGCTCTGGAGCACATTCAACAAGGCCAACCTTTTGACCTAGCGGTGTTGGATATGCATATGCCAGACCTAGAGGGATTAGCCCTTGCGGAGAAGATACGCACCTACCGGGATGCCCAACAACTCCCGCTGATGCTGTGGACCTCGTTTGTGTCACGAGACGATGTAGCACGGAGTGCTTCGGTGGAGATTGCCGCCATGCTCATCAAGCCAGTGCGACCATCGGCTCTCTATGACCTCTTGACGGGCTTTTTCACCGGCAAGCCACAGGAGATTATCCACCCCTCGGTATGGGGTGAGATAGACCGGGATATGGGCGAGCACTACCCACTGCGGTTGCTCTTGGCAGAAGACAATGTGGTAAACCAAAAGGTCGCCTTGAAACTCCTCGAAAAGTTGGGGTATCGGGCAGACACGGTGACCAATGGGTTCGAGGTGTTACATGCCCTTGAGCGGTATGTGTATGATGTAGTCCTGATGGACGTACAGATGCCAGAAATGAACGGTATCGAGGCAACCCAGTATATTCGTCGTCACTGGTCAAATGACCAACGGCCGTGTATTGTAGCGATGACCGCCCATGCTATGGATGGTGAGCGGGAGTGGTTACTGAATATTGGGATGGATGACTATGTAAGTAAGCCGGTCCGCATAGAAGAACTTATGGCTGCCCTCAAACGAGCCGCATCAATGTGTACCGACAAGATGACTTATCAGCAGAAACAAGGGGAGCTTGTAATGACTGAGCATAAGAATGGATTAGAAGAACATGCAGAACAGACTATTGAGCATGAATCCGGGAAAGACCATGAAAAAGATGTTGTGTCCCACATTGCGGTAGACGATACGGTCTTAGAACAGTTGTTGGCGACTACGGGCAATCAAGAATTTATTGAGCAACTGGTCAAGATGTTCTTACAAGACTCAGACCGCCTTGTCCAAGAGATGAAAACGAAGCTCCAACAGGAAAGACAGGATGATTTTGTGCGGGCAGCACATTCGCTCAAGTCTAGCAGTGCTCAAGTGGGGGCGATGAATCTCTCTGGCTATTGCAAACGACTAGAACAGATGGGGAAACAAGGACAACTCACAGATGCCTGGGGGTTGGTTGATCTGGTCGAGGGAGAGGCGCAGTTGGTGCAGCAGGATTTGATGAAGAAGTGGGTTTGCCAAAAAGAGTCGTTGTATACAACGGCTCTCCGGTCATGAAAGCTGAAGGCAAAGCTCCATTTGCCCCCCAGCCCCTAGCCCCGCGTCCCACCGAGGGGAGAAGGGTCGCTCCGGGCAACCCCCCCCATCCCTAACCCGCGTCCCCTGGGGGAGAAGGGGTACCGTAGGGGCGCACGGCGGTACGCCCAATGTTCAGATCCCCCTTGCCCTGGGATGGGAGCGGGGGCAGGGGGAGCGGGGAATAAAAAGGGTTGCATCCCGCTTGTCGCTTTGCGCGGTATAGAGTACAATAGGGCTATGAGTACGACGACTATAGAAACGGTGCGCGGCATGAGCGACACGCTCCCCGTAGAGGCGCGTGTACTTACCCATATACAAGCCCTACTAGAATCCCCGTTGGTACGCTCTGGCTATGCCCCGATAGACCTACCCATCGTTGAATACCGCGATCTCTACCTCCGCAAAATGGGCGAAGAACTGGTTGGCAAAGTGTATGAGTTCTCCTTTGGTGGGCGAAGTATCGCGCTGCGCCCAGAATGGACTGCCTCTATCTTGCGGGCATACGTCACGCATATGCAAGATCAACCCCTCCCCATCCGGTTGCGCTATAGTGGTCCCGTCTTTCGCTATCAACGTCCACAGCGATTAACCCAACGGCAGTTTATCCAGACCGGCTGTGAGCTTATCGGAGGGACAGCCCCCCGCGCCGATGCAGAGATTGTCGCATTAGCATGCGCCGGGCTAGACGAAGCGCAGGTAGCATCCTACCAAATCCGGCTCGCCCATATCGGCATTATCCGCGAAATCCTGATGCAACTAGAGCTTGCCGAACGGACACAGGGGAAACTGATATGGAGCCTAGAGAAAATGCGCTCACAAGGGGTTGAGGCAGTACGCGAGCACCTCTATGAGCACATGGGGACATCCCCCATAGACCCAGCCCTATTGGAAAACCTCGATGATGACCAAGTGTCCAAACTGCTCACCGGATTACTAGAACACCTTGAAGTCAATCTCTCCTTTGGCACTCGCCCACCAGAAGCGATTGTCCAGCGGCTCGTGCGGAAAATGCGCCGTGACGACCCTCAACCGCGCATAGACCATGCGATCAACATCCTGTGGCAGTTTAGCCAGATATGCGGTCCCCCCAACGAAGCCCTAGCCCAAGCCGAAGCTCTGCTCGCCCGTTCATCATTGCAATCAACCAATCTGCAAGAATTACGTGCTATTCTTACTATGCTCCAACACTACGGCATAGCCCAAGAACGCATCCATATGGATTTTGGTATGGGGCGCGGTCTCCATTACTATACCGGGCTTATCTTTGAAATCTACGATGACAACCAAATACAACTCTGTGGTGGTGGTCGCTACGATGAACTCGTGTCGGTGCTAGGCGGCAATCAATCGGTGCCAGCGGTGGGCTTTTCCTATGGCTTAGAGCGCGTTGTTGCAGCCTCTAGCCTATCAAGCCAAACGCCAGAATCGCCACCATCCGCATTTGTCGTTGCCATCACCGAAGAGGACTACCCCTACGCGCTGCATGTTGCCCATCTGCTCCGCGAACAAAACATCATAACGACCATTGATGTACGGGGACGTTCTCTCGCCAACAACCTGCGCTACGCATCACGCAACGGCACAGACTATGTAGCGATAGTTGGGGATGAAGAACGCGCAAACGAAATGGTCGTATGGAAGAATCTCTCAACCTACCAAGAGGAACGGCTAACGCTTGATCAGCTTTCGCAGATCAGCCAAATGACCACTAGCTCAATGCTATGAAATGGGGAAATTATACCGAACTACACCCTGATAGCCTAGAAGCTATCCGTAGAGACACCCCGGTGATCTACATACCCTGGGGGGCATTGGAGTGGCATGGAGACCACCTGCCCACGGGAGTAGATGGCTTTATCGCACAGGCTGTCGCAGAACGCTGTATCCAAGAGACGGGCGGCGTGATGCTGCCAACTCAGTGGTGGGCTGCCACGCCGATTCCCCACGCAACATCATTGCCGCTCCACGCAGATACCCTCTCTATGTTTTGTACCAATATCTTTACGTCACTGGCAGAAACGGGGTGGCGCATTGTGGTCATTTTGACAGGACACTATGCCGAGGGACATGAGCTGGTCCTGATACGGACTGCCCAAGAAGCCATCAAAAAGCACAATCTGCTGGTGTTGGCGATACCCCCTATGGCACTCATAGACGAAACGATGCTTGACCATGCTGCGCTTTGGCAAACATCCCTTATGCTGGCGTTGCGCCCAGATTTGGTGCATATGCCTAAGTTTGATGGTCCCGCTCCTGTTCCCCCATCACCAGAAAAAGATGCTATCATAGGGCAAGACCCACGGGGGACGGCTTCTGCGTCAATGGGTAGGCAAGCCATCAAACTGGCAGTGCAGCTTATCACGCGGTCTGTAGAGCGGTTGCTTGAAGAAGATAGCCCACAGTCGCTCTATGCGCTGTATGAAAAACGAAGGATGCATCTACAACCGTTTGTTGAACGCTACGATAATGGGTCGCTAGAAGAGGCAAATTTGGCGTGGTGGCATGATCTCTGTGCCGGGAATGAGTAGGGGGGCGCAAAGCGTAAATAATTATGGTAGCAACAAACATAGCCTATAACCAAGAAGAACTCGTGGCATTTTGCCGAAAACACCACATACGCAAACTGGCATTTTTTGGCTCTGTCATTCGTGATGATTTTCAGCCAACCAGCGACATTGATGTGCTTGTTGAATTTGACTCACAGCACATCCCAGGATTAGCGTTCTTTGGTATGGAAACAGAACTTTCCAAAATATTTGGCTATCCTGTTGATCTCAATACTCTCGCCTTTCTCAGTCCTTACTTTCGCAAGCGGGTTGAGTCTGAAGCACACGTAGCCTATGAGCAAACATAGAACAGAGGAAGCTCTTGTGCATATGTATCAACATGCACAAGAAGCATTAGACCTTGTACAACATGCCACACGAGATGAACTTGACTCGCATCGTCTCCTAAATCTTTCTATTGCTCGATTGCTTGAAATTTTGGGAGCTAGAGCTAGGTAGGCAAAACCTACCCAA
>CAZLKK010000232.1:0-6617 GCA_964559995.1 uncultured Chloroflexaceae bacterium | reverse complement strand
GCCAGTCAGTGCGAGCAGTGGCTCAAAAACCGATGGGAAGGAAAAGCGACTCAAGGTGATATGCCAACTTGATGCTGCCAGCAATGCTGCCGCTAGTAACCCTATTGGTACAGACTTGAACTGTTCTTTTACCAGCGCGTAGAGGGGAAAGACGGTCAATGCCCCGGCTAATGCAGTGACTGTCCGCATAGTCCAATCATGCACCCCAAACAACTTGATTACCAGCGCAAAGGGATAGAAGCCAAGCGCAGGCATATTTACGCCGTTTGCTGCAACGTAGATGGGGCGATAGGCAGAGTCCTGGAGCATATGCAGCGCAATCAAGCCATGCCGTGCTTCGTCACGCCAGAGTCCGTAGGGCAGATCGTCAAGGCGATAGAAGCGCAACACCAGCGCAACCGCAAAGATTAGCGCAAGCCAGATATACGGCGACATCCCTTTACCTTTATCTGTAACCTGATCAGGTTCTTTCTCTGGGATGATGAGTGGTTGCTTAGGTGGTCTCTGTGTTGTCATGACCTGGGGGGACTCTTGCTTTTTCCCCTGGCTTTTGCCTTTCCCCTTGCGTTTGCCGCCCCCTATGCCCCGTGATGATTCGCGCTGTGTGGGTGCTGGCTCTGGCTTGATTTCGAGCGTTTCTTGAGTCAGCTTTGGTATATGCGGGCTGCTGATAAACGACATGAGCAAGATACCCACGCCGGACAACCCAATGCCAAGCCCAACTGCCGTGTGGCTCCAGAAAAGCACCTGCGCCCCTACCAGCATGCCAATAATGACCAGTGCGGTGTACGGGGAGACTGTCAGCGTCCCCCGATCAACCGTATCTCCACTATCAAGGCTCTTTGTTCCAAACAGTTCAAGTATCATCCCAAACTCAAGCCGGATGATAACCAGCGTGGCAATGCCCAATATCCAGGGGGTAGCAGGCAGCATCCACATCAGCGAGAAGGGATCATTATGCGCCCATCTTATCAGGAATACCGCTATGATTAAGGTGATAAACTGTGGAAGTAATCGCAGAGAAATAGGGATGATATGGAAGCGTATATAGGTCAACAGGCTGGTCAAGAGGAGCAATGCCCAAGCAAGCACAAGTGCTTGCGACAACGGAACCCCCCAAGATACATCCGCCTGTAGGGGGGTAATGCGAAGTTGGGCAAGCGGCACGCCGAGGTCGCGGTTGTCACGGGATGCATGTTGGTAATCGGTGCTCTCCAACATAAGCGGGGCAGCTTCCAAGTGGGAGCCATTGGTTGCCCCCGCTGGCAGCAGGACCCGATAATCTCGCCATCCCTGCGCCATTGGCATTGTGGCGAGCGGGGTATCGGCATCTTCCCGTTTGAGCAGCATACGCCAATCGTTGTCAGCGTTCTCTGCCCGTTCATCCCCAAACATCCGTAGGGTGAGCAGCATGGTGCTGCTGCCTGCGCCATGCAGCAAGATGCGCGATTTCGGCTCACTCCAACGAAACGTTACCCCCGCATTATCGTTCGTTTCTGGTATGGAAAAATCGCTCAAGAACCGCTTGTCTTGGCTGTCGGCAGAGCCAATATCCAGCGTCTAGTCTGGCGGACGGCGCAACACAAGGGTCAGAACAACAGCAACGACCACAAGTAGCACAATGCGAAAGAGAACGCGAAACAGGAGAGCGAAATTGTTATCCATAGCGTGTTTTAGCGTGTTCTAGTCTGTTCTAGCCTGTTCTGTGATTACCTGCGGGTATGGACCGTCATGCTGCCTTTTTCATTCGAGCGCAAAACGGTTTGGCTGTGGTAGGGACTCATCACCTCATCAAGCCGCTGGTAAAACTGGGGGTAGCGTCTCCATCCCGTCTTATGCATGAGATAGCGGCGCAGCACATTGAGCGTTGCTAGTCCGTAGGTCACACTACGCTGAAAATTGACCGATGATGCCTCATCAAAGTAGCGCGTGGGTACAGCTATTTCCCCAATGCGAAAGCCAAACGCCACCGTTTGGACAATCATCTCTGTGTCAAAGACAAAATCATCCGAATTGAGCAGAAAGGGGATGGTCTCTAGTAGGTGGCGGCTATACGCCCGAAAGCCAGTATGACACTCGGAGAGGTGCTGTCCAAGTACAAGATTCTCGCTAATCGTCAAGAAGCGATTGGCGAGGTACTTCCAGATGGGCATGCCGCCTTGCAAGGTGGGGTTGCCGGTGGTGGCGTTTTCGCGCAGCAGCCGCGAGCCAAGCATCATGTCGTACTCGCCGGCGAGGATGGGCGCGATAAGCTGTGGGATGCGGGTAGAATCATACTGGTAGTCAGGATGCAGCATCACGACCACATCATCCTGGGATACATCATCCACGAGGATGACGTGATCTACCGTAGCATGGGGTATATCGTGATAGGTGCGTTCAAGCGTTTTGGCGGCGTTGTATGCCGGCATCACCACGACAACATGTTGTGTGTTCATAATAGAGATTATCCTACATCCCATCCCATACCATACGTTATTGGGGTATGCGTTTCCTGCTGTTTTGTCTAGTTGATAGTACACGGGTCACGTCAAAGTCGCACGATAAAACCAGTACTGCCCATTTCTGTTTCCCCTCTCCCCCTGCCCCCTCTCCCATAAAGGGCGAGAGGGAGTCAAATGCCCCTTCCCCCACAGATGGGAGAAGGGACAAGAGATGGGGCAAACCGGACGTTGATATGCCCCTAAACATTACACCACACGAGCAATTGTTTCTGCTACCTGTTCAAGAAAGTCAATCGCATCATCTACTATCTTTGCGTTAATGGGCAATAATTCATCAAGTCCTGTTCGCTCATGTTCCATATCAGCCTGATGAGCAATCTTATTTCTTCGATCAACAATAATGTCAAGCTTACCTTTTACTTGTTGTGCAGTCATCCCTAGCTGATTGCCTACTTCATCCCATAACTGTATGGTAGAAATATGTCGAATAGCATCAGCTACTTTGTCTGGACGTTGAAAACTCTGCCAGCTATGCTGTTTTCTAATAGAATCATCAAGCCACTCTGTTTTATCAGGGGTTGCTATCCCAAGCAACGCTTGATCTAATGATACTGTAAAGCGCAAGAATGTAGGGGTTTGCGAACGGTTGCCTTGATAGATTTCGAGCATACCAATTCTGGTAATCTCATGGATAAAGAAATCAAATGCACTGACAGCTAATACAAGTTCAGATCGAAGTATATCAGATACATCTAATGCTGATGTCATTTGTACGTTAAGGTTTTTATGTAATGCACCAAGTTGACGGACACGCTGAATATTTAGACGAAATTTGTTAATTGCTGTCTTCATAGTCTCCTGCTAATCGAATGATTTTTTTTGCAAGATTGCTGAAAATATCTCCAAATACATCCCGTTTTTCTAGGGTATTTTTGAGGACAACACCAACTTGATTGAGGTGTTCAGGTGTTAGGGCAAAAACAGGAACTTTATTCTCCTGAGAAGTAGCAATGAGTGTATTAAAGTCCGGGATAGATGCCAAACAGAAATTTTCAATCTCATTATCATGATAATATTCCTCATCAAATACCATTTGGTGAGTTGAAAGTTCAGGGACAAGCTTTTCAACAACATTTGCATGGATTTTATCAATCCAATTTTGGAACCCTATGGTTGCTTTTCCTCCTCTAAGACGGTAGTTTTGAATAATAGTTCCCAAAAATCTTACTTTTGGTTCAGGGAATGGATACACAGATTCTTGCAGTAAAAGACTCTTTGATGCTTGTTCTGCCCATTTATGCCATCTAGGAAGTACCATTGCCAATGATTCTATAGCCATTGCAGAGAAATAATCAGGGCTTGTTGGAAGAATAAAATAATCACTGATCATCAACAAATTCTGATTCAGTGAGCTAAGGCTAGGATTCATGTCTATCAGTATATAATCAGCCTGGTGTTTTTCTGCGGTTTCTGTAAGGAGTTTATTAAGTGCTCCAGGAATATTTTTAAGTGCTTGAAGTGAACTTGAAAGTTCTTGGGCAAAACCAAGCGTTACCTCATATTCTGAAATTCTTATATGTCCTGGTAAAAGATATAACCCTTGTTGCCTATTGCTTTCAACACAATCAATCGCTTTAATAAGTACTGGTATAGATTCAAAGGCAGGACGTAGACCATCTCTGATATTACATTCTGGGTTTTGTTCATAAAATTGGTCTAGCTCTATGTTACTATTATATTCAAGAACCATACTCGTGAGATTACATTGGGGATCAGCATCTACCAAGATAACTCGTTTTCCTTGCTGTGCTAACATCCAACCTAAATGAAATGTTGTTGTCGTTTTGCTTACCCCACCTTTGTGGTTAAACAGAGCTATGCGCTTCGTCATTGTTATTACTTATGCCCCTTATATTATGATATTGGCTACGGATATGTTACCATTTTCTATTCTCCAGAATATCAACTTAACAGTATTATATTGTCTTTGTGCGCTTCTGTCAATCCTATGACTTTGTGGGCAAGGTCTGCAAACACCTCTTTGAATTGTTGTTGTTGGCTCTGGTTAGTTCCATTACTCGCATAATTCAGCTGTTCAGGCGTGAGGGCAAACACCGGAGTTGTAGTCTCTGCTGCCTGAGCTAGTATAGACGGTATATCTGGAATAGATGCCAAACAATAATCCACAATGCTACAGGCTTGGTAGTCTGCTTCAGGGATTGCCATAGCATACTCTAGCAGTGGAGGGATGAGTTGTTCCCGAATAGCGGTATGCACACGCTCAACCCATACAGCTTTTTCTTCATTTGGAGTTGTAGACACCCCACTCAGGGATGATGGTTGTAGGATAGTCCCCAAAAAATTTACCTTTGGTGCAGGGAATGGATAAACAACATCAGATAAGAGCAACCGTTGATGGGTCTTTTTTGCCCAAGTTTGCCACTTAGGGAATTTCCAAGCCAATGTCTCTATAGTTAGTGCCGAGAAGTAATCCAAGTCTATGGGAATGATAAAGTAATCACTTATCATGAGCAAGTTTTGGTTGAAGGCACTGAGGCTAGGGTTCAAGTCCATCAACACATAATCGGCTTGGTATTGGACTTCGGTCTTTTCTAGCATATTTGCCAGCGAACCAGGAATATTAAAAAGCGAACGATTAGCCATCTCTTGGGCTAAACTAAGCAAACTTTCGTATTCTGCTACCTGCACATGCCCAGGCAACAGATACAACCCCGCTTGCCATCGGCTCTCTACACATTCCACCGGCTTAATTGGCACGGGGGCGAAGGTAAACGCCGGGTATAAACATGCTTTGATATTGCGCTTGGGTTCCTGCTCATAAAACTGTTCCAGGGGAATGTGGTCATAGGCAAGAGACATGCTGGTCAGATGGCATTGGGGGTCAGCGTCTACCAAGACAACCCGCTTGCCTTGTTGAGCCAGCATCCATCCCAAGTAATAGATGGTGGTAGACTTGTTGACCCCGCCTTTATGATTAAATAGTGCTATACGTTTCGTCATATCTTGGTATCCCTCCTAAGAGGATAGCCCCCCCTTGCCGTTGCCTATGCTATACCCATTCTTCCCCACTTCTTTGAAATTGTACCAGAAACAACGAGTTTCGCAACACTATGCTCTATGCTATACTCATGCAGGGAGCTTGCCCCAACTGGCAATGTTGCCATGTTCCTGCTATAGGCAATCTATAGGCAATAGGTAAAAGAGACGACTAGAACCAAATTTTTGGGAGGAAAGAGAGGATTAACCTAATTATGTCCCGTGAAGTAATGATGATACAGCTAGGCGTAGGGGGCGTGGGGAGTACCCTCGTGCGGCAGGTGATGCAGCAGCAGCAAGCCCTCGAACACCGCTATGGCTTCAAGCTCGGCTACCTCGCGCTGGTCGAGACCAACGGTGCTGTGCATACTGGTGAGATGCTGACCAATGAGACGCTCCAAGCGGTGTTGGATGCTCGCGCATCCCGACAATCGCTCGCGTCTGTGCCGGGGGGGTGTTCTCCCTGCCCGTGGCAATCCTTCTTGCCCAAAACCCCCGTTATTGTTGTGGATGTGACTGCCGCTGATGGGCTAGACAAAAGTTTGACGCAAGCTGTTGCTGCTGGACACCACGTTGTTTTTGCCAACAAGCATGTGCTCAGTGGGGCTAGAGAGGTGTTTACCGCGCTCACCCGCAATGGTGCCACTCGCTATGAGGCGACAGTGGGGGCGGGGTTGCCGGTGCTTGACACGCTGCAACGGTTGCTGGACAGCGGCGACAAGATGATCCGCATTGAGGCGGCAATGAGTGGTACGCTTGGCTACCTGTGCAGTGCGCTGGAAGATGGCAAACCGCTGTCTGAGGCGGTGCATTTTGCAAAGGAGAACGGATGGACGGAGCCTGACCCCCGCGATGATCTGAGCGGCGCAGATGTGGCACGTAAAGCCCTCATCCTGGCGCGTACTTGTGGGCTACCCTGGGAAATGAGTCATGTACAGCCGGAACCCTGGTTTCCTCCAGAAATGGCAAAGCTGAGTGTGGATGAGTTTATGGAGCGGTTGCCTGAATTGGACATGACGTATGCAAACCAGATTGCCAGTATTCGCTCGCGTGATATGGTGATGCGCTATGTGGCGACTATTGAGCCAGATAAGGCAAGCGTAGGGCTACGCGAAT
>CAZLKK010000231.1:5140-6655 GCA_964559995.1 uncultured Chloroflexaceae bacterium | reverse complement strand
CGCCCCGGTGATGCTATTGCTGCCTTTTCAGGAGTAGGACAACCGGGCAAATCTCACCACGGAGACACGGAAACACGGAGTGCAATGGAATCTGGACAGGAGATTCCCGACAGCAACGCAGAGACGCAGAGACGCAGAGACGCAGAGATTCGGGCAACAAATGGGGATGGACAAGGGATGGTGTGGAGAGGCGACCAACAGGTCGCCGTGGCGGAGCAGATGCTTGGCTCGCTCACGCTGGCGTATGAAGACGAGACGTTGCAGGCATACCGCCTAGATAAGGTAGCAGCGTGGCTAGACGATCCTGGCAGCACAACAACCGAAGATGTGCCACTTTTCCTGGGGCTAGACTGGCAGTGGGAGCCACGCGAGACCAGCGGCTATGGGGTGATGCGCTGGTTGCCGCAGGATGGCGCAGGCGTTTGGGCATATACCCCAGACTCGCGCCGGGTATTGTTGGATGTAGCGTTGTACAGTGTAGCGGGGGCGGGAGCGTTAGAAGTGTGGCTAAATGGGGAACATGTACAGACCATCCCGATAGCAGCGGGGACGGTGTTGCGCCGCTACACGGTGCCATTGCAGCTACCAGCGGGGCGCAGCCATATCACCTTCCATACGCCGCTGGAGGGGGTGCAACTTGGGGGGGATATGCGCCAGTTGACATTGAGCGTGCATGAGATTGTGGTGAGGTGAGGGGGAGCGGGTATTGTGCTAAAATAGCAGCGTAGGGGAGAGAAATTATCGGTAAATCTGTGCTTGATTTGACGCACCTGCTTGGACAACACGTTGATGTAATGCTCGATAGTTTTTGACGACAAGTCGCTCAATACGAGGGGGAGGGTTGGGATGAATAGTATCCATAATACTTCCTTCGTGGTACGCTCTACCGGTATGGTTTGGTAATTCTTACAAAGATAGCCCATAAAGCCCACCAGCTTTAGCGGTGGAATAAAAGGGTTTCACAGCAGTATTATAGCAGATGGGGGCGATCCAGGCGTTGCCATCTTCCCAACACAAAGCGCAAACCCCCCCGCCAAAAAAAAACCACGGTGCGTTATAATGCATAGCGAAAGAAGCGACACCGAGGAGCATCCATGCCAGGGCAAACCGACCACCGTCAGCACCGACCACAACAGCACAACCCACTATTAGCCTCTATCACCGTCATCATTGTTGGGTCAGTCTGTCTGCTTGTGGGATATATCATCCTATCCCTAGCCCCCCCTACACCAACAACGTTTGCCCAACAACCAACCAACGTTCTCTCTCCTACGCCTACCCAAGCTGCTGCTCCCAACCTCATCGATACCCTACCAACGCTGCCCATTGTGCCGAGTCCCACACCAAAGCGCACGCCGACAGTATCCCTGCCATTGGCAACGCCTACCCCTACGCCTACCCCCTTCCCGTCACCGACTCCCCCCCTTTCCGCTACACACCAGCTGGATATGGATATGGATATGGACATGGACACTCCCCTAGCTACCGCTACCATAACGCAAACCAGTTCAGCCC
>CAZLKK010000231.1:0-4973 GCA_964559995.1 uncultured Chloroflexaceae bacterium | reverse complement strand
TGCCCTTTTCCCCCGACCCCTATATGGTCTTGTTGCAGGGCTGGTTTTATGATAGTGGGGGGTTACAGTCTGGGATAGATTACTTTCGGCAGGATGCCAACGGTACCTTTACGGGCTTTCCGGTGCTTGCTGTCGCCGATGGCTATGCATGTGGTGAATGGGATCCTACCGAAGCCTTCGTTGCTACTGGTGGGGGCTGCGTGGCAGGCTATGGACACCGGGTGCTCATTCGTCATGAGCTAGATGGCGAGACCTACTATACCTACTACGGACACCTGGAGACGATAGCGCAGGAAATACCCCTCGGCAGTCGCAATGATACTGCTTTCGTCAAACGGGGACAGTTTCTCGGCTATGCTGGCAATACCGGCACGGCTGGCTCTGCTATTCACCTGCACTTTGGCATTTTCAACATCAATCTTGGCTGGCTAGACCCCTACGACCTCCGCACAACTCACGAGTACTACCCCGATCCCAACATCCGCTATAACCTGCGCTCTGGCTACAACGATTTTTGGACAACCAATCCGCCATCATACTCTGACGAGTACCACTTTGATTCCACTAGTCTCTTGCGCCCCGGTTTGGAGAGCTTTTGGACACCAGATTTTCCAACTGCTCGCCAGCAAGAGGTAACGATCTGGCAGCCATCTGATGGCGCAATTATCGCTCCCAAACACAACACCATAGTCACAGACACCATACGTATTCAAGGGTGGGCAACAGCTATAGATTCCCCTATTGAAACCATTGAGCTACGGATAGACGATGAACAATACGCCATTTTGGACTATGCATCCTCTGGAGCAGAGGGAAGCGGTAATGGAGCATTTTCTTGGGAATGGGACACGACTACTATACCCAATGGGGTGCATACCATCCAGGCGTGGGTGCATACTGCGGATGAGGGGCAAGCAGTGCTTGCCCCAGCGACTGCCCCAGACAAAAAGCAACTAGTCGTCAATGTCCAAAATATCCAGGGAACGATTGAACAACCCAACCATGGGGCATTGCTCCAGGGCAAAGTTCCCATACAGGGATGGGCAAAAGCTGGCGGCAGCAGCATAGCGCAGGTGGAAATCTGGGTAGATGGCACAAAGCGGGGGGAAGCGACCTATGGGGAAACCCACTATGCCAGTGGGGGCGATTATGGCTTTTCGTGGGAGTGGGATACTGGGTATATGGAAAATGGGACATATACGCTTCAAGTGCAGGCTGTCGCAGCAAATGGGGCAACCGGTATGCTTGAGCGCAAGAATAGCCCATTGCATGAACTTACGGTTCAGGTAGAGAATGTCCACGAGTTGCCGCTGGACAAGTGGTCCGTTCGGTGATCAGCCAATGGCTTCTTGTATACAGTTCACTCTATCCCAAACATCAACTCACGGCGCGAAAAGGCAAAAAACGCTAATCCAAGCAGAGCCACCAGCAGCGAAAATTGCGCCACAATCACAATAGCCGCATACAGGCTAACTTCATGCTCTATCGCTAGGGCAAACCCGCTAAATGCCGGGACAAGAGGAAAACTTAACAGCGTTTGCAATCCTTGGAGCACGCTCTGTAGCCATTGGGGGAATGGATTTTGTGCTGTACCGGTAAAGAAACTGCCCGAAAAGGCAAGGGCAAAGAGGCTAAGCACAAAGAGCCGCCAACCAGTGGAAAAGACCAACGGCGAAAGCAACAGCAGCAAGGCTAGGAAAAGCAATGTATTGAGCAGCAGTGGCAGAGACCCAATAAGCCAGTCAATCACATGCAAGTCTACCCCACCAAATAGCCATCCCCATAGACTGATAAACAGATAACTGGCAAAGATCATCATACTGGCATGCAGATATAGCCCCATCAGGTAGCCTGCACGTCCCAACTTGCGCGAAAGCAACAGATAGCTTTGGGGGCGATCTGCTAAACTTAGCGTAGCCGACATCGTATACAGCGATATAATGAACAGAAATATGCTGGTGAACGAGAAAAAGTGGGGAACATCCAACACCCCCCCCCAATCAGCAACAAAAAAGAGATAGCAAAAACCTATTGTCGCCAGTATATCCCCCCCAATACGCCAGGAACGGAGATATTCAATGCCAGTAAAGAAGGTCAAGGCAATTACTCTGATGAAAGGGCGAAAAAGGTCAAAGGATTCTTGGTTAGTCTGCATCATACTGGTTATCTCGTATCTTCAGGATGGACATTATCTGTCTGCTGTGAGGAGTCTTGGCTCTCCTGTTGCTCTTGATGCAAAAGCTCTTTGAGCAATGGGTCATTGTGATCTGGCACAGGATACTCTGTCGTATTAGGAAACAGCCTATGTTGCGATTGGGTGCTGGCATCTTGCGGGGCACCCGGTGATAGTCCTTGTGCCGCAGATCGCACTGCGTCAAGGTAGAGATGCTCAATCGGGCGTTCCAACGACTCTAGCGAGAGAATGGGTATCTGCGCTTCTAATAACAAGCGGATGACCTCGGTTTGCAGCGCATAGGTATTCGGGCGCAGGGTAATGACGTAATCATTGCAATAGACTGCATCAGACAGGTTGTTGAGGGTAATTTGCATCTCTCCGGGTAGCTCCGATACGTGGATATTCACGCTCTTACCAATCCCGCGTATCTGCTCAACGTCAACCTCTGCCGCCAACCTCCCATGCGAAAGTATCCCCACGCGATCACACAGACTTTCAATAACATCAAGATGATGGGTACAAATGAGCATCGTTAGCGATTCTTGTTTGTGTAGCTTGGCGATTATATCAATCATATCATAGCGAAATGAGGGTTCTATACCACTGGTCGGCTCATCCAAAAGCAACACATTTGGCTGGACTAGCAACGCTTGAGCAATACCAAACTGTTGCAGCATCCCTCTGGTATAGGATGAAAGTCTCGTCTTTGCCCGATGGCTCAATCGTACATAGGCTAGAGCTTGGTTGATACGCTGCCGCAATTGCCCCAACGGAACATCCCCCATAATGGCAAGAAAAGCAAGGTAGGTTTGAGCACTAAACCGCCTATGGTAAAAGGCTTGTTCGGGGAGATAGCCAATATGCCCACGAATTCGCTCTACATGACTTTCGCCCAGGACCCGAATACTGCCCTGGTTGGGTTTGAGAAAGCCAAGCAACAAATGCAATAGCGTTGTTTTGCCGGCACCGTTTGGGCCAAGCAACCCGTAGACCTCGCCCGGTTGTACGTGCAGGGTAAGGTCTTGCAAAACCGGTAGGGGACCATACCCCTTCGTCACATGGTCAATGTCAATGGCATACATGGTTTGATATTCCTAGCTGTTCAAGCGCATCATGGGGCATTGCTCTTTGCCATTTTTCAGCGGCAAAATAGGCAAAAACGGTTCTATACTAAGCCAACGATGGGTCTTCATAGAAACTCAGGCGGCGATGATGCTGCGTATAGTAGCCCACTTGCTCGGCTATGTTGGCACTGGGTGGGGTTTCACGAAATGCCTGGAGTATCGCATTGAGCGCATGCTGCACACAGGTTTCCCGTGCAGCAACAGGCGCACAGTCAGCATAGAGTCGTCGGAGTTCAGGTTCCCAGGGAACGCTACATGTCCTAGAGACAACAACACCGGTTATATCGGGCAGGACATGACTATGCCGCAGCCAATTGAGACCCAAACAAAAGGCGACCACAGGACAGGGGACATGCTGTAAGGTATACAACAACACTTCCGCCTCATGCCCTACGGCTAACACCAACAACGGGGTATCAAACGATTGGAGCTCGTCTATGCTACAGAGGGGAAGGTGAAGTAACCGGCTCAAGGCAATCGTCAACGGTTCTGCCAAGCGATCTAACGAGACCACGGCGGTAAAATTCCAGCGATAGGCTTCTTGCAAGCTAACAAGTCGGCTGAGCGTTGTCGCTATATCTGGATAGGTAAAATGATAATCATCTGCTGCTGGTATACAAATACCGTTATCCTGGGTTGAGCCAAGATAGATTACGCCATCTTGGGCATACAAGGTGTCTTTTAGGCTCATAAGCACATCAAATTCTTGATGGCGTTCAACCATGATGATATTTTCTAGCATCTCCAGCTCAATTTGCGGCTGAGAGGCTAGGGTATAGGCTTGCTCAAATGCTGCTAGGGCTTGGGGGTATTGCTGATTACCAAGCAAACATTTACCCAAAAGATTGAGTACTTCCCAATCATCAGGGTAATTTTGTCGGGGTATCTTGAGATGTTCCACGGCTTCTTGATAGCACCTATTGGAATAGTGAATGAAGGCGATTTCGTAGTGCGTGGCAGCATCATCGGGTTCTTGTTTGAGACACTCTACAAAGGCTTCATAGGCTTCTTCATAGCGTTGGAGTTCGACAAGGATGTGTCCAAGATTGAAGAACGAGAGAAACCCACCATCAAGGGTAGCAACAGTACGAAACTCCTCGGCGGCTTTGGCAAGTAACCCTTGCCGTTGATAGAAGAAACCGAGGGCGGCATGGGCTTCACGCAGGTGGGGGTAACTAGCTATGGCTTGACGATATTCCTCAACAGCTTCGCTGATACGGTTGACCCGCTCAAGGGCTATGCCTCGTTGAAAATGTCGTATCCCTTCATCTCGCTCGAAATTGTCTAGCATAGGTTCTCTTCGGAGTATGGTAATGCAGGGGATGGGTATTGAGCGGGGGAAGACCCTCTAACCCTCTAACCCTCTAACCCTCTAGCCCTCTAGCTCTCTAGTCCTCTAGCTCTCTAGTTTCTGGTACAAAGGGGATTCCTAATACCCTGCTATAGAAATTAACCAGGCTTTCTTTTACTATCTGCTAAACTTTTCCTATTATACCACACTGTGCGTATCCTCGTCCTATGCTCTGTGGGACTATCAGGTGGGGCAGACTTTTCAGGGGTAGGTCAGACGGGCAAAGGGTACTATGGTATTCCCCGCTCCCCCTGCCCCCGCTCCCAAAGGGCGAGGGGGAGCTGAACATTGGGCGCACCGCCGTGCGCCCCTACGGTTCCCC
>CAZLKK010000230.1:0-6660 GCA_964559995.1 uncultured Chloroflexaceae bacterium | reverse complement strand
GATTCCCTTGTCGGCTCAGATTCCCTTGTCGGCTCAGATTCCCTTGTCGGCTCAGGCTCCATCGTTGGTTCTGGTGTAGGAGATGGCTCCATTGTCGGCTCAGGTTCCGGTGTGGAAGTTGGCTCTGGGGTGGAAGTTGGCTTTGGGGTGGAAGTTGGCTCTGGGGTGGAAGTTGGCTTTGGGGTCGAGGTTGGCTCTGGGGTTGAGGTTGGCTCTGGGGTCGAAATCTCCACATCTTGGTGCTCAGATACCGTATCACCTAGTGAGCCTTGTACATTCAGATAAAACGTGCGGGTTTCCTCTTGCATAATGGGAAAGTCCCACGTCACGCGGTTGTTGTCCAGTGTGGCAATATCCTCTTCACTGTAGCTGATAATATGGGGCAGTTGGACTGACCATGTAACCTTGAACCCTTCCATGAGCATTTCCATTTCCGGGTCAAGTTCTTGGTCGCCTGTCCCCTCAACATGGTAGGTTGTGGAGAGATTTACCAAGTCGCCATTTTGCTCAACTTCAAACAAGCCAAACATCCCATCGTCACTCTCTGGACCAAGCAGGGTATTGAGTTGGGCTTCGAGCATATCAAGGTCAGAGAAGTCTACAAAGATTTGCACTCCTTTGTAGGTATCGGTTTCCCAGGGTTCTACCCGTGCATCCCATCCTTCTATGGTCTCGTTACGTCCTTCTTTGAAATCTGCGAAGGGATCTTCTTCGTCCATCATTTCAAGGGCTAGGTGGGTAAACCCAATGGTCATGACATTGGTCCCCTCCCCATCACGGCTAATGGTGGTGTCTGTCTGGTATGCCATACAGCCACTCAACAACGCAATCAATAACACGAACATGGTAAAGCGAAAAACCCGCACATCAAGCTCCTTTCAATAGCCAATCAATCACATCACACACATCACAATCAATTCCACCAGCCTGTAGGAAACACCGGCAATGGGAGGATTATTTCCATTTAATGGGACACCCCACAGGTCGGGTCTCAACCATTGGGGGTTGCTCACCTTTGAGCAAGCTATCAAGGGCATCTTGTAGGTAGTGTTGTTTGACTTCTTTGGGTTCACGAAAATTATCGTCTATGGCTCCGTGATATTGCAAGATGGTGTTTTGGTCAAAGACAAAGACCTCTGGTGTGCGTTCGGCTCCATAGGCGCGAGCTACTTCTTGGGTGGCATCGTGGAGGTAGATAAAGTTAAACCCTTTGCTTCGAGCGCACTCTTGCATTTTCTGAAAGCTATCTTCCGGGCTTTTGGGGGCATCGTTTGGGTTGATGGCTATGATCTGTATGCCCTGTTCGTTGTAATCTGTCTGGATGTCTATTATGCGGTCTTCCCACGCTTGGACATACGGGCAGTGGTTACAACTGAAGATAACGATGATCACTGATTTGTCGGCATATTCAGCTAGGCTATGGGTTTTCCCATCAATCCCTGGCAAACTGAAGGGAATAGCTTTATTGCCAAGCGTGAGTTTGGTCATTGGCATACCTCCAGATGGAGCATTGCTGCACCATACGTAACTACCTATGTTTCCCAGTACCAGTATAGATGGTGAGGTAAGAATTTGCAAACGGACAGCACCCATCCCCTCGCCCCGCGTCCCACTACGCGGGAGAAGGGGAACCGCGGCAGGTGGCGGCTCCCCCTAAATTTGCCCATTTTTCAGCTAACCTAACAAAACTATGCTACAATATGGAAGTAGCTCGAAGGTTGAGCAGCAAAGGAGGAGGTTCTTTGAGTATTTTAGTAGATAAAAACACCCGCCTATTGGTACAAGGGATTACCGGGCGTGAGGGAGAGTTTCATACCCGCCAAATGATCGCCTATGGCACCAACGTTGTTGCGGGTGTGACACCGGGTCGTGGTGGGCAAAAAGCCATTGACGACACGGTACCGGTCTTTAATACCGTTCGTGAAGCCGTGAAAGAGACAGGGGCAAACACCGCTATCATCTATGTCCCCGCCCCCTTTGCAGCCGATGCTATTTGTGAAGCCGCAAGCACACAGATACCGCTGGTTGTGTGTATTACCGAAGGTGTCCCCGCAAACGATATGGTCAGTGCCTATGCCTTTGTGCAGCAGCAAGGGGTGCGATTGCTAGGACCAAACTGCCCTGGCTTGCTTACCCCCGGTGAAGCAAAGGTCGGCATCATCCCCGGCAACATCGCCACACCTGGCAAAGTTGGGGTCGTTTCCCGTAGTGGCACCCTTACCTATGAAGTGATAGATGCCCTTACCCGCATTGGGCTAGGCCAATCTACATGTGTGGGCATTGGCGGCGACCAGATTATCGGCACCAGCTTTATTGATACCCTTGACCTGTTCCAAAAAGATGACCAGACAGAAGCGATTGTATTGATTGGAGAGATTGGCGGCACCGCCGAGCAGGAAGCCGCAGCCTTTATCAAAGCCAATGTCACCAAGCCGGTAGTGAGCTTTATCGCGGGGCAAACCGCCCCCCCCGGCAAACGCATGGGTCACGCCGGCGCGATTATCAGCGGTGGCGAGGGAACAGCGCAGGAGAAAATAACCGCATTAGAGGGCGCAGGAGTCAAGGTAGCGCGATTGCCTACGGATATAGCAGAGATTGTCAAAGATAGCCTGTGACGTTGGCACTTATTGAACCGACACAAGCCGTATGGGAAGAGTTTGTCCTGCGCCATCCCCAGGGTAGCCTGTTGCAACTCCCATGTTGGGGAGACCTCAAAGCTGCCTTTGGCTGGAAGGTGTCCCGTATAGCTGTAGTAGCACAACCACCTGCTGCTGCTGCCCCTACTGGCGATACCCCCCCTATACGCGCCGGGGCGCAGGTGCTTATCCGAACGCGCTATCTGGTCAGTGTCGTGTATGTCCCGCGGGGTCCCCTCTGGTCAGGCGACCCCGCCATAGATAACCTGCTCTTGCAAGGGCTAGAACAGCTTGCTCGCCGTCGTCGTGCGGTCTTCTTGCGGCTAGAGCCGCCGCTGCTAGAGCATGAGCCACAGGCAGACCAGACACATAGCAGGCTGTTGCTCAAACGGTTTCAGCCAACAAAGCCAATACAACCGCGCAGCACGATACACCTTGCGCTAGACCATCCTGCCGATACGCTGTTTGCCAATATGAGCAAGGGACACCGAGCCGACATACGCCGAGCTAGTCGACAAGGGGTAACACTGCGGACTGGTAGCACGGCTGATGATTTGGCAGTGTTTCATGCGATTATGCAGGGGACGGGCGAACGGGTAGGCTTTGGGGTGCATGCCCCATCCTACTATCACCTTGCCCACACCCTAACAGGTCCCCGCAGCCTGCTGCTCATTGCCGAGCAGGAAGGCGAACCTGTCGCTAGTCATATGGTCTTTGCCGATTCCCAGATGGGCTTGTACCTGTATAGCGGGGCAACACCAGCCGGGTTGAAAGCCGGCGCAAATCATCTCTTGCAGTGGCAAGCCATTCAATGGGCGCAGCAGCAGGGCTGCAAATGGTATGATTTCTGGGGTATACCCGATGCGTTGGGGCAAGCCGTCACCTTGCCTGCCGATAGTCCCAAGCAAGCGGCATTGGAAGCGGCAGCCCAACATGATCCGCTCATCGGCGTGTATCGCTTCAAAAAAGGGTTTGGTGGCACCATCGTGCGCTACCTCCCAGCCTATGATCAAGTATATCTGCCCCCACTCTATGCAGTGTGGCGGCATCGGTTTCAGTAGCAAAGGCAAATTAAGGATAGCTAATTCTATGAACGACGAATCATCCTCCTTGACCACGACAACAGAGACGGGGCTAGACTACAAGGCGATTGAAGACCTCGTAGTAGACAATCCAGACCTAGAACGACTCGAAGTACTCCTCGACCAGTTCAATATTTTTGAGGCTATCGGCGCACCCTGGCAGGCAGCCCGTCATTCTAGCCTCTTGGCTTTTTTGCTCAACCCCCAGGGGAATCATCGGCTTGGTGATCTGTTCATCAAACAGTTTCTTCAGAAAGCCATTGTCAATGCCTATGAAGTCCAGGTGCCTATCAATGCGATTGACCTAGATGTTTGGGATATGGACCAAGTTGTCGTGCTGCGCGAAAGCCAACGCATAGACATCTTGTTGCTTGATGAACGGCACCGTATGGCGGTCATCATTGAAAATCGGCTCACTGGCAGGAGCAGTACCGCGCTCCTCCAGCGATATTGGGATATTGTTAGCCAGTCGCACCCCGGCTGGAGCATCATTGGACTGTATCTTACCCCTGATGGGGAACCCGCCCCCGACAATCGCTATATTCCCGTGGACTATGGGATGATCAGCAGCATCATTGAACGCATCACCGAACGGATGGGGGCAGTGCTCGACCAAGATGTACGTATTATGCTAGACCACTACACCGAAATGCTCAGGAGGCATATTGTGGGCGAATCTGAAATCACCCGGCTGTGTCGCCGTATCTATGGCAAGCACCAGCGGGCTTTTGACCTGATTTATGAACACCGACTCAGCCGTCAGAAAGCCATCCGTAATATTATCAAGCTCTTGATTGAGCAAAAACAGGGCTTACTGCTCGACCATACCCAGGAACGCTATACCGGCTTTGCCATCCAAGAATGGGAAGTTCCCATCTTGATCAATGGCAGGGAAGCCTCTCGCCCTGGGCGCATGCTGCTTTTCCAATTTGACACTTGGGTTGATACCCTGCCCTTGAGCCTCTTTATTGGTCCTGGCTCAGAGCAAGTTCGCCAAAAGCTGGTTGAGGTTGCGACAGCCCATCAACCGCCCTTCTTGGTTGACGATTCCCAGTCGCCATCATCTGAATGGGTCAAGGTATTTGAGCGCGATTTCCTGACCACAGAATTTTATGAAGATGCTTCAGCTGATGAACTGGCAGAAAAGATACTCCAGAGCTGGAGTGATTTTCTCAAAAACGAACTCCCCGCCCTGCATGCGGTGCTGGAAAAGCAAACCTGGATATGGAAAGGGGCTAAAGGGACACAAGGAGCGCAAGGAACACGAGGATCATAAGGTAGGGAACAGTGGAACTATCTTCATTGCTTTCGCAGCTTGCTGACAAGCATGTTGTAGGCTCAACGCAACGGGAAATTACCAGCATAGCCTATGACTCGCGCCGGGTTGAGCCAGGGTCGCTCTTTGTGGCGATACGGGGCTACCATGTAGATGGGCATAGCTACCTCACCCAAGCCCACGAGCGCGGGGCAGTGGCGGTTGTGGTTGATGAACGGTATGCTCCCCCCGACACCCTCGCTCACCTTGAGCAATCCGCCGATGTCACTATCGTACGTGTGACGGATAGTCGTCGCTCCCTTGCTCCACTTGCTACGATATGGTATCGTAATCCATCCCATCACCTCCGCATGGTCGGTATCACTGGCACCAAAGGCAAAACTACCACGACTATGCTCACCAGCCATGTGCTAGAAGCCGGCGGCTGTATCACTGGTATGATCAGTACGGTAGACTTCAAAGTAGGCTCCCGCCAATACCCCAACACCCTGCGCCAAAGTACCCCCGAAGCCCCCGATGTGCAAGCCCTCTTACGCGAAATGGTAGATGCTGGTTGTGGTTGTGCGGTGGTAGAGTCTTCCTCCCACGCCCTCTCGCCAACATGGGATCGGCTTGGGCATTGTGCGTTTGATGTGGCGGTGCTGACCAATGTTACCCACGAACACCTCGATTACCACGGTACAATTGAGCAATATCGCCAGGATAAGGCGCGGTTGTTTGCTATGCTTGGGGATACTGCCGATGCCACCCCTAACCCTGCTAAAGCGCAAAAGTACGCGATTGTCAATGCTGATGACCCTCACCATCGCATGTTTCTCGATGCTGCCCCCGCTGCTGCCCATCGGCTCACCTATGCGCTGCATGCTGCCGCCGATGTGCGTGCCACATCGATAGACGCAACCCCCACCGGCTCACGGGTGCAAGTGGCGACTCCCTGGGGCGCGGGGGAACTCTCCCTACAACTCCCTGGTCTGTTCAACATCCAAAACAGTTTGGCAGCATTGAGCGTGGCGTTGTGTCAGGGGGTACCGTTGGAGCAGGCGTGTGCTGCGCTTGGCAAGGTAGGGGGGATACGTGGGCGAATGGAGCGCATTGTGCAGGGGCAGCCCTTCGCCGTCATCTCGGACTATGCCCACAACCCGGACTCCTTCACCCAGGTGATGGGGATGATGCGCCCGTTGACAACGGGGCGTATGATAGCCGTGTTTGGCAGCGCGGGCGAGCGGGATGTTGCCAAGCGTCCAGAGCAGGGGGCTATTGCGGCACAATACTGTGATATGATCTTCTTGACGGATGAGGACCCCCGCGGTGAGGATCGCCAAGCCATTCTTGCGGATATTGCGCGGGGGATTGAGCAGCAGGGCAAGCGCGAGGGGCAGGATTATCAGTGTATCCCTGACCGAGCGGAGGCTATCCGTGCTGCCTTTGGCTATGCACGGGCGGGTGATCTGGTGTTGCTGCTTGGCAAGGGGCATGAGGGGAGCATTGAGTATGGAACACGGAAGTACCCCTGGAATGAGGTAGCCGAAGCGCGAACTGCCCTACGCGAGATGGGGTATGATGGGGCATGATAGCCCACCACCTCACCGTCCCCATCCTTGCTCCGGTGATGCAATCGCGCCCGGCGGCTCTCAGCATCACGGCAATAACGATGCTCCAGGTAGGG
>CAZLKK010000229.1:0-6689 GCA_964559995.1 uncultured Chloroflexaceae bacterium | reverse complement strand
AAACTTGCCTGGAATTGGCATGACCTACCCCTGAAAGCAAGGGGCAGTGTGGGGCGGGTCGCTGGGGCGGGTTGTGCCCCTACGGGGCATACTCCCCGCGCTGATGCTCTGGCAACTGTGCGGCTATCCGTTGCATCATCTCCGTGGTAAGCCGGCGCATCAGACTAGACGGTATCTTTTTGCCCTCCGTTGGCTCAATCATAAAGGGCTTGCCAACGGAAATCTTGAGTTCCTTTCGGAGAAACGCCCCACGCAACCCATGCTGAGAGCCAGTGATAGCCGCTGGCACAATAGGGACATGTCCTTGCATAGCCAACCGAATTGCTCCCCCATACCCCTTTTGCAGATTCCCCTCTGGGTTGCGGTGTCCTTCTGGAAAAATAGCAAAGACCGCCCCATCTTGCAATGCCTGTGCCGTTGCCTGCATTGCTGAAACATCACCCTTGCCCCGATTGACTGGCACAACGTGCATCGTCGTGAAAAACCAATGGCCAAAATCACTCTCAAAGAGTTCTCGTTTGCCAAACCACGAGAGCCGATGGGTGTAGGGCACCAACGCCCCAAGCGCGAGAATGTCCACCCAATGCACATGGTTGGTGGCAATGATCATCCCCCCGGCAGTACGTGGGGGCAAATGCTCCAATCCCTCAATATTCCAACGAAAAATACCGAGGGCTTTCAAGATACGGGGACTAAACGTAATTAAGATATAGAGTATCCAAGTCATCATAACGCTGATAACTCCTTATTATGGCGAAAAAAACGAACACGCATGACCATACATATCAAACTTTGGCTCTGGCACGTTGTAAAACTCGCGTTCTGCTGGAGAAAGCTCCCGCCCAACACGACACGATGCTACTTCAAGCAAATCATCTACCCGCACGTAATATTGCCGAACCGTGTTGTCCTGTGAAGCGGTAATAACCTTGCGCCCATCTGGACTAAAAGCAACACTCATAACATCATTGGTATGCTCAGTAAGGGTAGTTTTAGGTTTCCCATCCAGAAGCCATAGTCGGGTAGTCTTATCGGCAGAAGCTGTCGCTACGATAGTTCCTTCTGGATTAAACGCCACATCTAACACCGGGTCTTGATGACCTTGAAGAACGGCTAACTGGTTCCCCTCTAGGTTCCATATCCGCGCTGTGGTGTCATTGGATGCTGTGGCAACATAGCGGCTATCTGGACTAAACGTCACCCCCATAACGCTGGAGGTATGCCCTTGTAACGTAGCCACCAACGAGCCATCAGTTACTCGCCAAATACGCGCTGTGGTATCCCATGATGCTGTGGCTAGAAACTGACCATCGGGACTAAATGCCACTGTAGCTATCTGATCTTGATGACCAACCAATGTTGCATACCCTTCTCCATCACGCATATGGGCAAGCGTAACGACCCCATTGGCTTGCACAAGGGCAACAATGGCCTTATCTGGACTGATGACCGTATTGTGAACCGTTGGTTGTTTGTGGGTATCTACCAACTGCTGGGTATCTGCAGTCCAGACTTGCTCTGAGCCATCAAGCAATGATAGCAGTATGTGGGTTCCTTCACGGTCATAACGGGCAGAATCTACCCAATTTGACTGGATCGTTACCGCAGGGGAACTCACCGAATCTACCCAAGCAGACTGGACCGTTAAGGTTGGGAGAGGTGTTCCCACATAAAACCATAACCGGGCGGTATGGTCTGCTGAGGTGGTAACAATTTGCTCGGCATTAGGACTAAAAGTCACGGAGGAAATCGAATCCGTATGCCCCTGCAGGATAATAGGCTCAGTATGGTGTTGCAACCAAAGTTTTGCTATACCTTCTTCAAAGCCTACAGCCACGCGATTCTTGATAGGACTTAGGGTACTGTCGGTAATATGCGTAGCGAACCCATGCAGGGTCGTGATAGGTGTACCATCTTTATTCCATATCCATATGGTATCATCTAGCGAACGTGCTATAATATGCGTTCCAATATCATTAAACTGCACGGATTGTACGGGGGCTATAGGTCCACGGAGAGTATAGATGTTCTCACCATTGCGATCCCAGACCTTGATGGTCATATCCTGCGAACCGCTGGCAATCTGATCTCCATTTGGGCTAAAAGCCAGCGCGACAATCCCCCCGGTATGCCCGGCTAATTTAGTGATAAGGTCGCCTTCAATGGTCCAAATCATCACTGTACCAGCTTGGGTGCCCGTCACGACATATGCCCCATCATTGCTTATTGCCGCCTTGTAGCCTTCTAATGTGGCGATATGCTCCCCCTCACGGCTCCATATGCGCGTGGTTCGGTCTAGCGATGAAGTGACAATATGGGAGCCATCATGGGTAAAAACTGCCTGAATCAAGCCAGTGCTGTGGCCCTCTAGGGTTGTCTCTAGCGTCCCATCAATGTTCCAAATACGGGCTGTGCCATCACTAGATGCTGTGACTATTTGCTGGCTATCTGGACTAAAATTGGCTTGAACGACATAGCCCGTATGCCCTTCCAATAGCGTTTGTTGTATCCCATCTTTATCCCAGAGGATCGCTGTCATATCATTGGATGTAGTGACGATAAACTCGCTATCTGGACTAAACGAGGCACTCCGCACGACATCCGTATGCCCAATCAATGGGTAGGATTGCCATTGCATATCATTGAGGGCATCACGCAACACCTGCTCAGAAATGGGGTTTCGGTGGGTAGCAGCAGATTCATAGGCAAGCAAGAGCGCAGTTTCCGGTTCATCATTCAGCATTTGGGCAGCAAAAGCGAGCCGTTGGGAATCGCTAATGGTAATCTGGTCCATAGCTTGTTTGAAGGAGTATGCTGCCAAGACAAAGGCAACTAGGGCAATAACGCTGACGGTAGCAGAGACAATCGCCAAATGACGAATACGCCTATTTTTGCGCTCCTCTTGCAGTTTCTTTTGGCGAACTTGGCGACACTCATCCAAAAATTCATGCTCTGCCTCGGTGATCTCTTCTTTATGGTGTGCTGCCCATTGTTCTGCCTCTTCAAGAGCTTTGCCCTGCAAGAGCAAGCCATCAAGTTTATCTTGGTTGAGCCAAAGCGTTGTTTGCCGTTGCAGGGGACTGAGGTTTGCCTCAAACCATGCCATATTGTTGGTATGGATCGGCGTAATCAACCGGTCATGCGCGAGTTCAAACCATGAGATACCACGGCGTTTTTCTGAGCGTACTAAGTGGGCATCAATAAGGGCAACAATCACCTCATTGGGCAACCCGGCAGTGACGTGTACGCCTTGCATCACCTGCCCCCGTATCCCCTCAATGATCAGTTGCTTGTCGATCCATTCCCGCACAAGCCGCTCGTGTATCTGATAGGCTTCTGCGATACGCTGTACCTGATCTTGATAGTAGTCTGCCAAAGCCATCTCTACCCCCCCCGATGAGGTAACGAGCGGGATGTCTTCTTCCGTGAGGGTCGTTTTATCTGGGGGGATTTCTTGCCAGAGTCGCCGGCAGGCGACTTGGAGTTGCACTGGCTCAACAACTGGTCCCGTTACAAACATCATTGTGCCATCAGACTGCTGCACCTGCACTTGGCGCAAATCGTCCAGCAACCGATCAACCACCGGCTTTTCTATGATCACCCCGGCGGTTTTTGCCGTGTCTTGGATGGCGCGGGTAGCGGCGGAGACATGCAGCAAATCGAGCCGGTAGATATTCTTCATACGGGTAGGGACGTAGCGTGCGTAGGGTTCAAGGCTGGCTACATAGTCCTCGCGCATACAAAACAAAGCCCAACGATTGCGACTCTTGAGAACTTCTCGCAGTTGGAGGAAAAATTCCTCTTTGGCTTGGATATTGGCGTAGTCTACCGTTAGGATTTCTTCAAACTGGTCAAAGATGAGCACTTGCGAACGGGGATAATCGTCAAAGGGAGCATCATCATCAAAAGTATCATCGTCATCAAAGGGGGCATCATCACTCGTACTATCGCTCAAATCTTCGCTTTTGAGGATAGCCATGAGGTCCTGCCGTTGATGAAGATAGTAGTCAAGTGAAGGATTCATGACCCGATCTTCTATAGACAGCCGTAACGGTTCGGGTATCTCCTCTTCCAACGACAACAGCATACTGAAGACAAAGCGATTGATAGCGGGAGTATCTGGATTCTCCTGCATCTGTATTACTTGGGGAGGGAGCTCGGTATTGACCCGAATGGTTGGCAAGACTTCAAAGCCTTCTTCAATGAGTCGGGGAATAAGCGCGGCATTGACGAGCGAAGATTTCCCTGCCCCAGATACCGAATGGAGTAAGACTATCCGTTCGGCAATGAGCAGATCAAGGATGTCTTCTGTTTCCCTATCGCGTCCATAGAGTTTTTCTCCCGTTTGAAAGGAACGGGGACCAATAAATGGATTAGGTCGTGATGGTGACGGTTGTTTCATGACAAATTCGTGAGCAATTCCTGGACAAAATCTTCGACGGTTCCCCAGAAAATGCTAATATCTGCTCCCTGAAAGTACGATTCTAGGTAGGCACGCGCTCGCTCTGGTTGCAAAATACGGGTTTCCTCTGGGTCGATCTGGGCTGCAACGTGGGCATAACGCCGGCGACGGCTGCTGCCCTCTTGGCTCATAATACTACGAAATAGTACCCGAAAATCCCAATTATCTACTTCAAAACCAAGAAATACGAGGGCGGTATCTGCTAAAGCTCGCCGCACGACTGAGGGAATGAGGTCCTTGTTGCTCGTTACGCCAATGAGAAAATCAAAGTAATCATCTTCCGTTAGCACCAGCGAGTCTGGTTCATCACAACGCCCAAAAAGGTGATAGACCAATGGATTGTCTACGTCAGGGCGAAAATCCGGCTCATCGTCATAAATAGACGGCAGCGAGTCGAGGTAGTCATTCCAACGGCAAAGCTCGATACGCGGTTCTTTGCCAGCCGCTACCAACGCCTCATCTAACAGGTTGCTCAAGTTGGTAGTAACATAGACGGGAAACGGCAATTCTGCCAATACCTTGTAGGGATTGTCGGGGAATTTGGCGCGTTGTATCTCCCCTACTTTTGCGAAGAGTTCATCGAGGTAGGCTTCTTCCATGTCGTCGTTGAAATGATTGGCAAAGTTGATCAATAGCTGGCGGCGAAGATACTCTAACAGTTCATCACGCGGGAATTGCTGATCTTGGTTGATAGCTAGGTATTGGGCTACTTGGGGCAGATTATCTCGGTCATCTATGGCAAGGGGAAAATGGTATTGCTCTGCCCAGTTGCGGGCAATATCTCGCGGGGTTTCCAACAAGGTTTGGGTTAGGTGTGGACCGAGGATGGGGGTACAAGAACCGCGTTTGATGCTGCGAAGCAAGGCGGGCAGTTTATCAAAGCCGGCTTTTTCATCGCTAAAGCCAGGGACATACCAAATGCGCCCACTTTTCAGCCGGGTGAAGAGGACCGGTATCCACCAATCATGGCGTTGGCTTACCTCACGCCGTGCGACAGCGATAGCCCGGTCTATCTGCCCATCGCGGAGCAATTCTTGGAAAAAGCAAGCCATAAATTGCTGGTTGGTTGCCATAGATACGTTGTCTTGCATCGCCACCACGGAAGGTACACCAGCTTCGGCTAATTGTGGACCAAGGGCTGCCAAGACGGGACTCCCCACATCGCCTGCCTTGCCTGCGCTTTGGCAGGAAGCCAGCACGATCATGCGGGGGGAATGACGAACATCTCGCAGGGCAGAGACCAATTCTTTGCCGGGGGTGACAGCACGGGTACCATCCTCTTGTTCAAGCCAGATATAGGGCGTGTTTTTGAGAAACGCCCCATGCGCTATAATGTAGAGAATGTCGTACTGTTCCTGTAGATGGTGGATGATGTTTGGTAGGGTTGCGGTGCCTCCCGATGCTAGGAAGGTTACGGGGATGGTCTCGCCTAATGCTTCGGCAACAATGGCTTGTTCTGCTGCTACATCCACAGGGGCAAGGGCTGGCTCACCGCTGGCAGGGGAGTCTAGGTCGACGGGGTTGGCGATGACTACCAACGTTCGCAGGTCGGAGCGGGGACGGAGCCGCACACTGCGCCAGTCTATGCTGCCCAGATAGCGCGAGAAGAGGATGCGCTCGCTCATTGCCAGTGGGGTGGGGTCTCGCTCTAGTGGGTTATTGAGGGTTTCCCATCGGAGCGGATGGAGTTCAGTAGCACTCGCCCCAATGAACAGCCGTACTCGAAGCATCATCCCCTTAGTTTCGGTGGCAGTAACACATTGACCAAACATTGTCCGTATTTGGGGGTCGCAGAATAGGGTGTCGCTCAAGGTTTGTCCATACGCCAGCGGGTCAAGTTCCTGTTCACGAAGAGCGTTCTTGAAGTCCTGGTCAAATTGGGCAGCACGGGCTGCTATTGCAGTGCTATCATTTTCATCTTCTGGGTTGGTGAAGCGGATTTCTGTATAGTACCCTTCACTCCCATGCTGGTGTATGCCTATCTCTACATCGGTATATTCTGTCATAATAGCCTAAGTGTGTTATGGACTGTAGCTCAATTTTGGGCTAGGTCTGGTCAACATTGGCTTGCTCGTTCAAGTCGTTTCCGTCTTAGGTCGTTGATCGCTACGCTAAGTGTCTTTGTGACTACTCCCAACCCTAAAGGGATGGGCTTCTAGGGGGTATCCCCAAGCTGTGTAGCCCCACAGCCAGAATGTTTATCGCGGCATTGAGATCACGGTCTAGC
>CAZLKK010000228.1:2263-6690 GCA_964559995.1 uncultured Chloroflexaceae bacterium | reverse complement strand
ACTCGCGGGTATAGGCAAAACCACGCTGCACTTGGGCAGTCGTTGCGCCAGTCTTGGCATAGAAGGTGTTGGGCAGCAGGTAGCCATAGTAGCTCCAACGCCACAGGAAGTAGGGCAGGTAGAGCAGGGCTGCCCCACTAACTACGCCTGCCAGCGGCAACAACGCAACCCCTATGCGCTGCTTGCGCTTGGCAACGCTGGCTAGTCCAGACAGCAACAATACGATCCCCCCCGCCATCGCCACGAGCACCCCATCTGGGCGTGCCATCATCACCAGCGCACATGCCCCCCCCGCCAACACCCCCCGCTTGAACATCGCCGCCATACTATTGACTGGTCTCTGCATCTCTGCGTCTCTGCGTCTCTGCGTCTCTGCGTTTTTGTCCGGTATCTCCTGCCCGGACTCTGTGTCTCTGTGTCTCCGTGGTGAGGATTTGCCCGATTGACGAACTCCCGAAACAGGCGGCAAAACAACACGCCACAACAACCACAGCGCAACCAACGTCAGGAGCGTGACCAGCGCAGGCTCCATCCCGCTGCCCCGCACCGTATACAGCAGAAACGAGGGGTTGACTGCCAGCAAAAGCGGCGGTAGCAAACTCCACACCCGCCCCCCCCACCAGGCAACAGCAAAGCGGTATACCACAACCAGCGTTATCAGTGCCAGCGAGGTACAGAGCACTTGGGCAGTCAATACCGGCTCTAGCCCTAACGCCAGCACCAACGCCATAATCATCGTCCAAAGGAAGTTGGTATACCCCTCGACTAGCTCACCACCGGGGTTAAAGGTCAAGTGGTGTCCTTCAATGAGATTTTGCGCGTAACGAAAGGAGATAAAGGCATCGTCAAGTATCCATGTGCCAAGCAGTTGCGGCAGTGCCAGCATCCACAGCACAAGTACCCACAGGGCTACTCGCCGCCAGATATGCTCACACCAGCGGGTGAGCAACAGGGCAGCCATCCCCCCCATCCCCACCAGCGCAACCCACGGCAAAAGCTGGAGCGCATACAGCCATCGCCCAACAATCGCACTAGCAATAATGCTGCCTACCCACACGAGACGGGACCAACTATGCTCATAGCGCGAAAGAACAAGCACCCCCACGAGGATAATTCCCAACAGCAGACTGCCTGCCACAGCACCGCCGGGCTGTGCGGCGTGGATGCTAACGCGATGGACAAGCGGGGGCAGTTTGGCAGCACTCTGCCATTCCACATAGATCGAGTGACCATAGCCTGCGCCCCTATCACTTGGCAATGGCGCGAGGGGAAAGCGATAGCTCCCCCACTCCTGCGACAACGCGACTGTATGCGGTGTCCCATTGATCACCAGCGTTACCGGCTGCTCGCTGCCACACCCGCACATCTCCACCTCTAGCTCCAGCGGCGAGCCGAGGTGCAACGCATAGGGGATCATCAGACTGGCTACGGGGTCCATACGGCGTGCTAGTTTGCCCTTTTCTGTCCCTGGATTACCCCATCCAAAGAAGTTATACAGGTTATCCCCCTGTCCATAGGCATTGAGGTTGCGCTCATTGCCCATCATGATGGTGATAGTTGGGGGGGGGATGAGCATGCTCACCAGCCAAAGCAACAACGCAGCAACCAGTGGGATAAGCCAGATGAGTCGGGTACGGGTTAGCATCATCATGCGTGGGTCACTCGTCTTACTCGTGTTATTCATCGAGGATACGGTAGATAACAACGGCTTGTGATGGATCGTTGGGCAAGGGGAATTGGTGTACCACCTCTGCCCGTTCGGTGAAGGGTTGGATAATGCGCGTTGGCACCCGCTCGTCAAGCGGCGGCGGCTCGCCCATGCCGAGCTTTGCTGCAATGAGACCAGCGTAGATACGCAGTTTGCCAAGTGTAGAGACTTCGTGGTGGGTTGGAGCTTCGCTCATACTGCTGCTGTAAAAGGTGATATAGTCGCCCACGCCGTCTAGGTCTACAATATACTGTATCCCCTTTGCTTGCAAGTAGCGGTCAAGCTGTCGCGCTTCCAGCACCGGGATAATCTCATGGTTGAGCTTACCATCAATGTTCAATACCACGCGCTCACTGTAATACTGGAATACGCCAGAGTTTTGCGCGGCAAGACGGGCATCAGCAGGCAGGTTGGTAGCTATCCAACGGGCAGCATGGTACATCGCCGGCTGCGCGAGGTAGCGAGCATGCTGGAGGGTCGTCACATAGCCGATAAACTGGCTCGTGTTGAGTGCAATAACCACCAGCGCAACCGCTGGCATTAGCCACACTGCCCCCCGCTGGCGGCGTGGGTGTGGCGAGCGTTTGGCTAGGGTGATGAGCTTGTCCCCGGCTGCACAGAGCAACAGCACAACAACGACTCCCACTGCCACATAGTAGCGTGGTCTACCTTGCATTTGCAGGTAGGCGTAGTAGAAGGTCAATACCAGCGTATACAGCAATAGTGGGGTGAGCCGCTGCCCATGCTCGCGCCAAACGAACACCGCAAGCAGCACCAAAATGCCCATTGCCAAGATAAGCCCCCATGTTGGAGCGTTCGTCAGGTCAATTGCCGGCTGATAGGCGGCTAGTTGGAGACCACTACTAAAGGCAAAGGATTCACGATAGCTGTGCATATACGAAAGTGCCAGTCCGTAGGTTAGACTGATACGCGGGAGTTGACGGTTGCGTAGCTCCCCCCACACCAGCACAACTCCCACGATACCCGCTGCCAGCATGTTGTCGAGACGGGCGAGAATAGCCAGACCTGCCACCCCCCCAAGCCATGCTGCCCGTGTGGTGGTTGTAGGCGGGTGGGCTAGGGCATACCACCAGAGGGTTAGCAGCAGCAGGAGGGCTAGGGAGGTTTCCATACCATTCACGCTCACGCGAATGAAGAAGGGGTTCATGGCAATCATTGCCAAGCCTGCTAGGGCTACCTGCTGGCGAGCAACGAGCCGTAGCAAACCATAGAGGGGGAAGAGAGCAAGCGTATTGAGCAAGGCACAGATAAGAACATTGGCTTGAAAGCCCATGTCTAGGTTGTTGGGTTGTAGCAGGTAGGGGATGGCTCCAAGTGTGAGCGGGTAGAGCGGGTGAAAGCCGTTGGTTGGGTGGATGCCGTCAGCGGTGATGCCATGCCCCAATGCCCAGTGACGGGCAATGTTTGTGACCATCCATGCATCGTCTTCGAGCAGGGCGAGGTGCATGTGCTGCGGCAGCAACGCAAAGCCAAGCCGCAACACCAACCCTATGGCTACGATGATGCCAAACGGGGAACGGAGCAGGGCTAGGGGTTGGGCATAGGCAGCTTTTGCCGGCATTGGCTGCTGGTGCATGCTGTTTGTCGTGTTCATCTGTGGGATTATAGCATATCATTTCCCCCACGCTATCACGCTATCACGCTATCCCCCGTTATGCAGCGCATCCACAATCGCATTTTGCAACCGACCTCGCGTGATGATGGTGCTCAAATCTGCCCCCTCATCATCCCCCAACATCTGCTATAATGTCCCCAGAACCACCTAGCAACATGTTTGGTTTTCCTGTTGTCCAGTTACGAGTGTGCCTATGCAAAAGACAACTGCCTTGCGCGATAAGATATGCAACGTTTTCACCAAAGATGACCTCAAACTGCTGTGCTCTGATTTAGGGGTAAACTACGATAGTTTCACAGATAACGGCATAGAGAATCTTGTCGACAGTCTCATTACGCATATGCAACACCGCTCGCGTATGCCAGACCTCATAGCCCAGATCAAGGTCAAACGCGAAAACGTCGACTGGGACACGCTGTATTATCCTGCGGGGGTGGGGACTGCCACTGCGCCTCGTAAGTTGCCCCCTGAGTTGCTCCCCTACCAGGTTGACCGTAAAGACCAGGAGTATGCGCTTTCGCAAGCAATGGAGCGACAGCGGCAGTACGCCAACCGTCCCTTGCTCTGTATTGTGCATGGCGATAAGCACCAGTGTCTTGATACCTTCTGTCAATACTTGTATAAAGACTTTCTGCCCCGCCTGCCCCATCTAGGGGAACAAAAAATCGAGAACTACCAAGTCCGTTGTCCTGAGCAGGTGCATAACCTGTCGCAGTGGTCTGAGCGTTTTTGCTACAACCTTTCGGAAGCGGTTTTGCCTATGGCCCGTGTGACGCCAACGGAGGAGATCAACCAAGCCCTAGCGCAGGTACCGTCTCCCGTGTTTATCCATTCCCATTTGTGGGTCAAAACGTTTGATAGCGCATGTCGAGAACGCTTGGCTCACTACCTCCAGTTTTGGGATACGTGGCTTCCCTTGCAGGATAATCAGCACCTCTTCGTCTTTCTGTTTGTGCAGTATGAACCGCTGGAAGCGGTCAAAGGATGGTGGAAACGCCGGCAGTATACGGCTGGCAAAACCCAATTCTCGACTAGCAGCTTCAAAAGAAGCCATAAACTCTTGTCTAAAAGCAAAGCTAGACA
>CAZLKK010000228.1:1002-2253 GCA_964559995.1 uncultured Chloroflexaceae bacterium | reverse complement strand
AAAACGCAGTGCGTGGTATTGCCTCCACTGGAGAACGTCACACGCCAGCATGTGCTAGATTGGTCTGGGTTACGGGAATTGTCTACCTACTGCCAACGCCACGATTGGCACCATCAGATACACCAGTTTTTTGACAAGCAGCAGCAGAATTCTACTCAGGGTCTCCCCCTGCACACCGTAGCAGAGCACCTAACAACGTTGTTGACCGAGGGCTAGAACATAAAGAAAGGACCTAAAGGAATGGCGTTTCTCTTTTATCATGGCGAAGGCACCCAGGCTGACCACCCGGTGACGCTGCCCCAGGCTCGCAACAAGGAGCTAACCAATCCAGAACACTACCGGGCTGACCCAGGGCTACGCGATGCCTGCAATGTTGCCCTCTACCTGCGGCAGCCGCTCTTGCTCACTGGCGAACCCGGTACGGGCAAGACGCAGTTTGCCCACAGCCTCGCGTGGGAGTTGCGGCTAGGTGAAACACCCAACTTTGAGCCGTTGCGGTTTGAAACCAAGTCTACCAGCACCGCCCGCGACTTCTTCTATACCTACGATGCCATAGGGCGGTTTCACGATGTGCAGAGCATGGAGGGCAAAGCTCCGCCCATCTTGGACTATCTTACCTACCACGCGCTTGGCAAAGCAATATTGCTCTCCAATGACCCGGCGGATGTGGCAGGCTGTCTCAATTTCCCGCATACTACCCCACGCCAGTCGGTGGTATTGATAGACGAAGTGGACAAAGCCCCCCGCGACTTCCCCAACGACATCTTGAATGAATTGGATCGCTCCTTCTTTCGCATCCCGGAGCTTGACGGTGCCGAGATACCCGCGAACCCGCAGCTTGCGCCGATAGTTATCATCACCAGCAACTCTGAGCGCGACCTGCCCGATGCCTTCTTGCGCCGCTGTATCTACTATCACATTCCCTTCCCAACAACAGACACGTTGCGCGAGATTGTCGTTAGTCGCTTGGATGCCTACCTGGGGCAATCTGATGCATTCTTGGATGATGCGCTGTCGTTGTTTAAGCATCTGCGCGAGCAGCGCAGTCTTCGCAAGAAGCCTGCCACCGCGGAGTTGCTCGGCTGGATACTGACGCTGCGCGAGCTAGGCAAGGGGGAGAAGGGAGACAAGATAGACAACCCACTAACCAACCTTGCGCTGGTAGAACGAACGTTGAGCACGTTGGTGAAGACGAAAGAAGACCAGGGCAAGGCACTAGACATTGTGCGAGATTGGCACAAGGCAACTTAC
>CAZLKK010000228.1:0-992 GCA_964559995.1 uncultured Chloroflexaceae bacterium | reverse complement strand
CCATCAATTGACCGAACAGATGGCTTTGCATGGCGAACAAGGCACTAAAAACCATTGTGCCAGATTGGCACAGGGCAACCTACCCTAGCGAAGTATAACAACAACACTGCTAGACGACAAATAACCTATGACCAATGACCACCGCCACTACCCAGACCCAGACCGCGTTATCGCGTTTCTGGACGAGCTACGCAACGCTGGCTACCATATAGGCGTGGCGCAGTATATTGCTGCCCAAAACCTACTCGTTGCCCTGGTTACGCATAGCGAGGTAGAAGAGACGGAGGTCAGCGAGCGGTTCAAGCGCATGCTTGGGCCATTGGTCTGCACATCCCCCGAAGAGCAGGAGGATTTTCAACGCCGGTATGCTACATGGTTTGCCACTTCCCCCTCCCCTGCCCAAGCAGCGCAGCCCACACCGCCATCCCCATTTGAGCAGCAGCTAGTGGAGGAAGAGCAGGCTATGCGCCGCCTGCCCCGCCTAAAAATAGCCGCCGTCGCCATAGGAGTCCTGTTGGTCGTGCTTGTGCTGTTGGGGGTAAAGTATGGTAGCCCTGGGGCTATAAGTGGGTATTTCTCACCCTCACCAGTACCAACGGGCGTGACGGTGACTATTCCCGTTACTCCAACTTCCACACCAACGCTACAACCGACAACCGAGACGGCAGTTGCAAACAACCAGACAGCAACGGCGGTTGCAGCCAACCAAACAGCAGAGCCGACAACGGCAACGGCTGTTGCAACTGACCAGACAGCAGAGCCGACAACGATAACTCCTACGCAAACCCCCATACTAGAACCATCTATCGGGACTACCCCTGGGGGGATTGCTGGTACTCCGCCCCCCACTGCCACCCCGCCTGGTGCGGGTGATGGGAACAGTGCGGGTATCCCGATGACATGGTTCTGGATTGGACTGTTTTAGAATGGGATTGGTTTGAGCCATTGCAGATCCAGATACCACTCGGGTTTTCAAAGATATGTCTGATGTG